>NZ_JBUXLH010000002.1:0-197702 GCF_055193055.1 Moraxella sp. I5G
ATAGTGACGGTTTGCGGTGTCATACTCAATGTGAGAAGTATTGATGGTGATACCACGTGCTTTTTCTTCTGGAGCTGAGTCAATCGCTGCATAGTCTTTTGCTTCACCACCGTGATGTTTAGCAGCAACAGTTGCAATAGCAGCAGTTAGAGTGGTTTTACCATGGTCAACGTGTCCGATGGTACCCACGTTTACGTGCGGTTTATTACGTTCAAACTTGGCCTTTGCCATAATATTTCCTTAATAAAAAGTGATAAGTTCAATGTTCTAGAAAACTGCTTGCCTAAAACAAGCAGTTTTTACAACAAACAAATTACTCGTCGTCGTCTTTAGCAACGAATTTTTTGATGATTTCATCAGCAACGTTTTTCGGAGTTTCTTGGTATTTTGAAAATTCCATAGAATACGTTGCGCGACCCTGTGACATGGAACGCATTTGGGTTGCATAACCAAACATTTCAGCTAGCGGTACTTCTGCGGTGATTTCTTTAACGCCACCATGCAAATCATTCATACCTTGCACTGCGCCACGGCGACGGTTTAAGTCACCCATGATATCACCCATATAGTCTTCTGGGGTTTCTACCACAACTTTCATGATCGGTTCAAGTAGTGCTGGGCTTGCTTGCATAAAGCCTTTTTTGAACGCCATAGAACCCGCCATCTTAAATGATAGCTCGTCAGAGTCAACATCATGGTAAGAACCATCATACAAGGTTGCTTTTACGCCAACAACTGGATAGCCCGCCAGAACACCACTCTTCATACGTTCTTGAATGCCTTTATCAACTGCTGAATGGTACTCTTTTGGTACAACACCACCAACAATCTCTTCAGCAAATTCGTACTCAACATCACCTGTTGGGTCAAGCGGTTCCAAACGGAGCCATACATGACCAAACTTACCACGACCACCAGTTTGGCGAACAAATTTACCTTCAACTTCTACTTGCTGACGAATTGTTTCACGATAAGCTACCTGAGGTGCGCCAATATTGGCTTCCACACCAAACTCACGTTTCATACGATCAACTAAGATGTCAAGATGCAACTCGCCCATACCTGAGATGATAGTTTGACCTGATTCTTCATCAGTACGAACACGGAATGATGGATCTTCTTTAGCAAGACGACCTAAAGCGATAGACATCTTTTCTTGGTCAGCTTTGGTTTTTGGCTCAACCGCAAGGCTAATTACAGGTTCCGGGAATTCCATACGCTCAAGTGTGATGATATTATTGTTATCACACAAAGTATCACCTGTAGTAACGTCTTTTAATCCAACAAACGCTACGATATCGCCAGCGCGAACTTCTTCAACTTCATTTTGAGAGTTGGCATGCATCTCAACGATACGACCAATACGTTCACGTTTCATTTTGACAGGGTTATAAACACTGTCGCCTTGCTTAGCAACACCTGAATAAACACGTACGAAAGTAAGGTTACCAACGTATTTATCGTTCATAATCTTAAATGCAAGCGCTGCAAAAGGCTCATCATCGGACGATGCACGGGTAGCTTCAGTTTCGTCTTTATCATCTAATACACCTTTAATTGCTTCAACATCATCTGGAGCTGGCAAGAATTCAATCACTGCATCCAACATGCGTTGTACACCTTTATTTTTAAAGGCAGTACCACAAAGCATTGGTTGAATTTCGCAAGCTAGGGTGCGGGTACGCAAACCTTTTACGATGTCTTCACAAGATAAATCGCCATCTTCTAGGTATTTATCCATTAGTTCTTCAGAAGACTCAGCTGCTGCTTCAACCATATTGGTGCGCCACTCTTCAGCAATATCTACCAAATCAGCTGGGATTTCACCATATTCAAACTTCATACCTTGAGATGCTTCATCCCAAATAATGGATTTCATTTCAAGCAAATCCACTACGCCAGCAAAAGTGTCTTCTGCACCAATTGGCACAACGATTGGCACAGGGTTACCGCCCAAACGAGTTTTTACTTGCTCTACTACGCGGAAAAAGTTTGCGCCAGTACGGTCCATTTTATTGACAAACGCCAAACGGGGCACTTTGTATTTGTTAGCTTGACGCCATACAGTTTCAGATTGTGGTTGTACGCCACCTACTGCACAGTAAACCATACATGCGCCATCAAGTACACGCATAGAACGTTCTACTTCAATTGTAAAATCAACGTGACCGGGGGTGTCAATTAGGTTGATACGATGCTCTGGAAATTGTTCTGACATACCTGACCAAAAGGTGGTAGTTGCAGCAGAGGTAATTGTAATACCACGCTCCTGCTCCTGCTCCATCCAGTCCATGGTCGCTGCGCCTTCGTGTACTTCGCCCAACTTATGGCTTTTGCCTGTGTAGAATAAAATACGCTCTGAAGTGGTAGTTTTACCTGCATCAATGTGTGCAGAGATACCAATATTGCGGTATCTATTAAGGGGGGTTTTGCGAGCCATAATTTTTCCTAGAAAAATTCTTAATTTGACTCCAAAACTTAAAAAAGAAATTTAAGTTTTGGATTTTTTAAGTTATTTTGGGAACTACCCAATTGCTCTTAAATTGCTTTAATAACGACCCAAAGTCTGGATGCACAATTTAGAAGCGGAAATGTGAGAATGCTTTGTTAGCATCTGCCATACGATGAACATCATCACGTTTTTTGATGGCATTACCTTTGCCGTCAGCAGCGTCATTTAATTCGCCTGCCAAACGTAGCGCCATAGATTTTTCAGAACGCTTTGCGGCAGCATCAGCAAGCCATCTCATTGCCAACGCAGTACGACGGGAGGCACGTACTTCCATTGGTACTTGATAAGTTGCACCACCGACACGGCGAGCTTTTACTTCTACAGTTGGGCGAACGCTTTCTAAAACTTCCTCAAAAAACGCAACAGGGTCTTCAACATTACGTTTTGCAGTAACGGCATCTAACGCACCATACACAATTTTTTCTGCGATAGATTTTTTGCCATCAACCATTACATGGTTAATAAACTTAGCAATTGTTTGGCTACCAAATTTTGGGTCTGGTAGAATCTCACGAGCGGCAACGACGCGACGTCTTGGCATATTATTTCCTTAAATCTTCAGGGTAACTCTGGCATGACTTAGTATCATTCAATTTATTCAATGAAATCAGCCAGCCTTACTGCGTGCTAAACACGCACAATCAATTTTTTTAAGCGTAGGCTTATGCCTTAGGACGCTTAGCACCATATTTTGAACGACCTTGTTTACGGTCTTTTACACCAGCACAGTCAAGTGCGCCACGTACGGTATGATAACGCACACCTGGTAAGTCTTTTACACGACCACCGCGAATCAATACAACGCTGTGTTCTTGTAAGTTATGACCTTCACCGCCGATGTAGCTAGATACTTCATAACCTGAAGTTAAACGTACACGACATACTTTACGCATGGCTGAGTTTGGTTTTTTTGGAGTAGTGGTGTAAACACGAGTACACACACCACGACGCTGAGGGCAAGCTTGCAATGCTGGAACTTTTGATTTTTCCGTGATTGTTCTGCGACCCTTGCGGATAAGCTGGTTTGTGGTTGCCATTGGCAATTTCTCCCGTTAATTAAAAAATGATAAATCTCATCATTTATCGCTATGCCCATTTTCTGGGCAGTATATTATAGGTGTAAAATATAAAATTTTCAAGTCTAATCGTTTATAATAGCATATTTTTATCGATTGTGCTTGAAAAATGCAAACTCATTTTCCTTCTATATCTTTTCAAAAAATACGTGTTTTTTTAGGTGGCAGCTTTGACCCGATACACTTAGGGCATCAAACAATGGCAAAAACTGTTTATAAAAAACTTCAACAAACCTTTCCAAAAACTCCCATCATTCTGTCGTTTTTGCCAACCGCTGGCAACCCTTTAAAATCAGCACCAACCTCCGTCAATCACCGTCTTTCAATGCTAAATCTTGCTGTAGAAAACACGCCTTTTGTTGTTGATAGTTTAGAGGTTTATCAAAAACCGCCTGTTTTTACCATTGATACTGTTAAACAACTAAAAAAGTGTTATGTTGATGACCGGCTTATTTTTATTGTTGGTCAAGACAGTTTGGCAAGTTTTGATCGTTGGAAGGACAACAAAGACATTCTAAATTATGTACAGTTTTGGGCTTTTAAACGCAATGCCAATCAAGTGTCTGATAGGTTAAAAAATCAGCTCACCAATGACTTTTCGGAATTTAGTCAGCATTTTGATAAAATTTTTTGGGATGATACACCCATACCTGACATTTCTTCTAGCCAGATTCGTCAATATTTAAGTCAAAGTCCAAAACTTGCCAAACCTTTTTTATTACCGTCTGTGTTCGACTATATAAAAACACATCAACTTTATCAAACTATGTTATAATTAAGTATTTTAACCTATAAATTATTATGACAACACTTACATTAGATGAACAAATTGCCCTTGTGGTATCCGCTCTAGAAGATTTAAAAGCTCAAGCCATTACCGTGATGGAGGTTGAGCATCTAACCGAAATTGCCGAACGCATGATAATCGCCAATGCCACCAGCAAACGTCATGTAAAGGCTTTGGCAGACAAACTGGGTGCAAAAGCCAAAGAAGCTGGACTCATGCCCCTTGGTCGTGAAGGTGATAAAGATAGCGATTGGACGCTAGTGGATTTGGGAGCAATTGTAGTGCATATTATGACACCGCAAGCACGAGAATTTTATGATTTAGAAGGTTTATGGTCATCACCTGAAACTTTAAAGGCTCTTGCCGTTCAAAAGCCTTAATGGAATTTAAATAAACAATTTTTTTAATACGGTTTTTTTAAATACAGCTATTTTTAAAATGACAAAAAAAGGTTGCCATGCTAACTGATGATATTTCTGCTTATGTGCGCTTGATTGCCAGCCAAGCCAAACAAGCTGCCAACCAAATGCGTGCTTTGGATAGTCAAACCAAAAACCAAGTACTCATCAATCTTAAAGACGTACTAATTGAATATAAGCAAGATATTTTTACCGCCAATGAACAAGATATTCAAAAAGCGGTGCAAAATGAGCTTGCTTGCGCTTTAAAAGACAGGCTTATCATTAGTGAAACAGTCTTCCAAAATATTCTGAACTCTTTAGATGATGTCATTGCACTGTCTGACCCAATTGGTGAAATTAGCGATATGAATTATCGTCCAAGTGGTATTCATTTGGGCAAAATGCGTGTGCCTTTGGGCGTGATTGCCATGATTTATGAATCACGCCCCAATGTTACAATAGAAGCGGCAAGTCTTGCTATTAAATCAGGTAATGCGATTATTTTGCGTGGTGGCAGTGAAGCGTTTTTTTCCAATCAGCTGCTAGCAAAATGCATACAAATTGCTTTGGTTAAAGCTGGATTATCCAATCACTGTGTACAAGTTTTACAAACCACTGACCGCAGCGCTATAGATTGTTTGATTACCTTGCCTAAATTTATTGATGTGGTGATACCACGCGGTGGTCGCGGGCTTGTTGAGCGCATCAGCAAACACACTCAAATTCCTGTCATCAAACATCTTGATGGTAATTGCCATACGTTTATTGATAAATCCGCTGACTTGACCATGGCAAAAAATATCTGTGTTAATGCTAAAACATCTCGATACGGCACCTGTAATACCATGGAAACACTGCTGATTCACGCCGATATTGCCAGTGAGTTTTTGCATCCAATTTTAATGGCAATAAAAGATGCTGATCCAGCGATGAGTTTTCGAGTTTGTAATAATAGCTACGCCCATTTAACTGATGATTTAACCAAACTTAACATCACTTTAGCCACTGAAAACGATTGGTATGAAGAATATCTTGCGCCAATTTTAGCAGTAAAAATTGTTGATGATGTAAACCATGCCATCAGTCATATCAATCACTACGGCAGTCATCATACTGATGTCATTATCACAAATGATTACACCAATGGCCAAAAATTTTTAAAAGAAGTGGATTCTAGCAGTGTTATGATTAATGCTTCTAGCCGTTTTGCTGATGGCTTTGAATATGGTCTTGGAGCAGAAATTGGCATCTCAACTGACAAAATACACGCTCGTGGTCCTGTTGGTTTGCATGGCTTAACTTCTCAAAAATGGATTGTTCTTGGTCAAGGACAAATACGTTAAACATCAATTTCTTTATCAATTAACCAAATAAAAACCCTAAAGCACTACTTTAGGGTTTTTTGATGATTCGTTTATCCTGTTAATTTAATCATCATTTAAATGCTGCTTGCCTTCTGGTTTAGCTATCAGGTCCTGATTTTCTGGTAATTTTTCTGCTACTTTACGCTTAACCACCTGTGATTTTTGAGCAGCCTTGGAAGTTTTTTTGTTCACTGATGATTTGGAGTTTTTTGGTTTAGTAGGTTTAGGCTTTTTAGGCGTAGCAACTAAATTTAAAATCCCCAACTGTGGTGGCAACATCAAATCAGAAACTATCTCAATCATATTTTTATAGTTGTCTGATTTCTTTTTGTCATCTGCTTTTTTACCTGTTGGTTTTACCTGCTCTGCTTTTGGTTTATCATCACTTAATACTTGTTCAGTAAATAACTCCAACTGATTTTCTATGACATCATTTAACACATTGTCCACTAATTTTTGGCTAATATCCGTGGCATCAGATTGAGGAGCAATCTGTGCAGTTGTATCTACCTGCTCTGTTTGGTCAATTTGCATTTGAACCATTTGCAAGGATTGATTTTCAGCCAATTTACCAAAATCAGGATGCTGTCCACGCGGGTCGTTGCTGGCACGCTTACAAATTGGTGATGGTGTTACGGCAGTTTTTCCTTGAGGTGCGTTAAATTGCCCAACTGGTGTGGTATTTTGATGAAATTCTGCTAAATAACTACCATTGAGTGGAGCATAACCATAATTGCTAAAATCACGCAAATCAAAATCTTGATTTTGCTCATTGTGTTTTAACGCCAATAAAAAGTCTGCAATAAAATCGCCACTGGCTTTAGCTCCTAGCACCTTTTGAATAAACTCGCCTGACAAACCGTTAATAGCGATTGGCATTTGATGGTAAGCGGCAATTACTCGTGGGTCATTATTAGCGCGTCGCATTTGCTGGGCAATTGCGGTCAGTTTTGCTTGGTCAAGCTGCAAAGCAGCTGATTTTTGACTTGATGCATCATGTTGTGATGAGTCATCAATAAGTTTATCGTTTGACACAGCATCTGTTTTGGGCTGCACTGAATCTGATGAAATTTGTATTATATCAGATTGAGTATCAACAAATTTTGTTTGAGTTTTAGAACTTTGAACTACATCTTCAGGCATCGATACTGACTGGGTTTCTTCCATATGCACAGTTTGCTGATGATTTTTTTCTTGAGCCAAAGATTGGGTTTGAGCATTATCAATTGCTTTGACACTTTCTACTTGTGCTTTTGTGATGGCTTTATCTTTAGATTTTTGCACCAATTTTTTGGGTTCTTCTTTGCTATTATCCAATGATAAATGTACTACCTCTGCTGTTTTTTCGGTTTTAGGACTGGCAATCACTTGCAACACAACGTCGGTTTTTTGCTCTTTTTGCACAGGTTCTTTTTCTATGGACGATTTCTCGGTACGCGTCGTTTTTTCTGCTTTTGGTTTTAATGTTTCCATGCGTACCACTTCGCCACGTGGCTCACGCACTGAATGAGCATCACGTCTTGGGTATTCAGACTTTTCCTCTTTTTTATTTTCTTCTTTTTTGACGCGTTTATCAGCTTTATCCTGTTTATCTTTGTCATAATCAGCTTTAAATTCTGCCGATTTATGCTCTGAAGGCTTATCTGAAGATTTATACGATTTATCAGTTTTAACCTCTACAATTTCTTCTTTAAACTCGCGTCGTTTTCTAGGTTTGGTGTTTTTGCGCTCTTCGGATTCTTTTGTGCGTGTTGTGTCAGCAATATGAACCGCACCTGCCGAACCTAAGCTGACTCGTCCACTATTAACAATGCTCTCAATAGCCGCTGTAACATCGTTATTATTTAGTGCGCCTGTCAAATTGGCTTGTGGTTTTGGAGCGAACAAATTAGATAACCACGCCACTGTTTGGGTTGGCATTTTTTCAGGAATTTTGGTTTCTTTTTTAACTTTGTCGTTTTTGTCATTTTTGTCGCTTGCCACCTTTTGCCAACGATTAGTTCCTGATTGTTGAACTTCTGCAGTATGCCAATTGGTATCGTAGCCTTTATCAACAGCGTCTTTTTCTTCAGCATCGACAATGCGTTCATAGCTTGATGGCGCAAAACCATCTGGATTAAAATGCAGACTAAAATTAGGGCTTTCTAAATGCGCATGTGGCAAAATTGTAATACGTACACCGCTATCTTGTTCCAAATACACCAAACTTTCGCGTTTTTCATTAAGTAAAAAAGCAGCAATTTCAGTTGGTACTTCAGCCTGAATTTCACCCATACGCTCTTTTAAAGCAATTTGTTCAAGCTGGCGCATGATGGATAATGCCAAAGAACGTAAATCGCGAATCATGCCATTACCATGACAACGTGGACAAATGTATCCTGTGGATTCTTCCAACGATGGGCGTAGACGCTGACGACTCATTTCCATCAAGCCAAATTTGCTAATTTCAGCAAATTGCACGCGCGCTCTATCGTAACGCGTGGCATCAATTAGGCGTTTTTCCACGTCTTTTTGATGGCGAGGGTCGTTCATATCAATAAAATCAATGACAATCAGCCCACCCATATCACGTAGACGCAGCTGACGGGCGATTTCATCGGCAGCTTCTAAATTGGTGTGATAGGCGGTTTCGGCAACGTCTGAACCTTTGGTTGATTTTGATGAGTTAATATCAATAGCAACCATTGCTTCAGTTTGGTCAATCACAATAGAGCCACCTGACGGCAAACGCACTTCGCGCTGATATGCGGTTTCAATTTGTCTTTCAATATTAAAATGAGCAAATAAAGGTTCGTAATCGGTATATTTTCGCAATTTGCCCAATTGGTTTGGCATCACTGAGGCGATAAAGTTTGCTGCCTCATTATACGCATGTTCACTATCAATCCATACTTCGCCGATATCATCACGCAAATAATCACGTACCGCACGAGTAACCACGCCTGCTTCTTGATGGACAAGGCACGGGCTAGGACGTACGCGATTTTGTTCCAAAATGGATGCCCAAATATCTAGCAAATGTCCCAAATCATTTTGTAAATCATCAAACCCCTTACCCAATCCTGCGGTACGCACAATAACACTCATCCCATTTGGGATAGACAAGTTATTGATGATTTGCTTCATCTCTTCGCGAACTTTACCAGAAATCTGACGGCTAATTCCGCCCGCCTTATCGTTGTTTGGCATCAATACCAGATAACGCCCCGCCAGTGAAATATAAGTTGATAGCGCCGCTCCTTTATTACCACGTTCTTCTTTTTCAACCTGCACAATCACCTCATCGCCTTCTTTGATAAGATGACGAATTGAATCCGTTCTGGGGTCGCCTTTTAGATATTCTGCACTGATTTCACGCAGTGGCAAAAAACCTTGTCGTGCCGAACCATATTCCACAAAAACCGCTTCTAAAGATGGTTCAACTCGGGTAATGTACCCTTTGTAAATATTGGATTTTTTTTGTTCGCGGGTACGATTTTCCAAATCAAAATCGTATAAATGATTATCTTTACACAACGCTACGCGAATTTCTTCGTTATGGGTTGCGTTGATTAAAATGCGTTTCATGACGTTCCTTAATGGGAATTTTCCCAAAATTAACATCAAGTGCAGTTAGATTTTTTAAGAGTAGTTTTGATTGTTTTATATTTTGGTTATTTGTTTAACTGATAAACAAGTAAAACACTCATTCTGAATTTTTATCTGAATGTATGTTTTTTATTCAATTATTAAACTTACTTTGCCAAATATCCATTCTTGATTGCGCAAAACCAGTGTGACAATCACTAAAAATTGATTAATGCAATCATGCACATTGGTGTCATTGTTCATCAGTTATTTAAAATACCAAAACCCAAACTTCATTAATAATATATTTTATATATTATGCACCCTGAGTTTGGCAAAATATTTGGTTGAATTTTATACAAAATTCAAAAATCGTATTTAAACTTCAGTATTGGTACAATATCATCAGATACGCGCCAATAATTACTTTACAAAAACAGGTTTGTCTTGTGTTTTTGTGTCAGCTTCTTTTCTGTCAAAATCTTTTACATCACTTGATGTTATTATTAAAATCAAAAATAAAAATTGTGTTGGGCTGCATATAAAGATATCTCAAAAAAAAAATTAAAACACCTAAAAAAATTCAGTAGATGGCTGCTTGTTTTGATAAACATATTGATCACAAATGTATACCAAAAGCCAAATTAGGATTGATTGTGGAGTATCTAAATGCAACATGCTAAACTATAGCAAATTATTTGCCACTTGCCTACTAAAAGATGAAAAATTTTCAAAATTCCTACAAAAAACCCTCAGAAACCCAAACAGCCGATAATGCAATTAACAACTTTGACCAAGTTAACTACTTAACCATCACGCCAAATCAGGATGGGCAAAGGATTGATAATTTTTTGCTTACGCGTTTAAAAGGTCTTCCTAAAAGTCATTTATACAACATGATTCGCCGTGATGAAATTCGTATTAATAGCAAACGCTGTAAGGCTTTTAATCGTTTAAATGTAGGTGATGTGGTACGCATTGCTCCTGTGCGTTTAGCCACGCGCGACGACGTGATGATTAGTGATAATTTTGCCAAAAGTTTGTTATCACGAATTTTGTATGAAGATGATGGGCTAATTGTACTTAATAAACCTTATGGTATAGCAGTACATGGAGGCAGCGGTGAAAGTTTTGGGATAATTGAAGCAATGCGGTTTGCCACAGGAAAAAAATACTTAGAACTCATTCATCGTATCGATAAAGAAACATCTGGGCTATTGCTGATTGCAAAAAAACGCAGTACCCTAAAAGAGTTGCAAGAAAGTTTTCGACAAAAAACCATTCGCAAAAATTATTTATGCTTAGTGGATGGACATGTGCAAAAAGACCGCCAACTCATTCAAAAACCTTTGCTAAAATATACACTTGATAACGGAGAAAGACGCGTTAAGGTGGATAAAAACGGCAAAGACAGCAGCACTCATATTCAAACACTTGCTAGATTTTATATACAAAATCAAGCTGTTAGCTTGGTGCTAGCCAGCCCCCTAACAGGTCGTACGCATCAAATTCGTGTTCATATGAAAACTATTGGGCACGCTCTACTTGGTGATGAAAAATATCAAAACAATCCTAAAGCAGCACCTGTAAAACGTTTGTGTTTACATGCGTATGAGTTATTTTTGGCTGATTGCACACACCCTAAACGCCCAAAATCATTTATTGCCCAAATTCCTGATGACTTAGCTGCCTATATCAATCCTGCCTGGCTTAAACAAACAGACTAAACAAAAATCCGTAAGAAAAATAAAATAAGCTAACAAAAATACGAATGCAAAATGCTAAAATACAGCCTTTGTAATTTTTATAGATAAATGCTTTTATTAGCTATTTATTCCAATTTACCTGATTAAAAGAATTGAAAGAAAAATATGAAAGCTATATTCACTGATACCACTGCCCGCCATCAACAAATCGCCCAATCTTTGCATGACAGCAATCTTAGTAAAGATGAATTGCTTGGGGCAATTGACTTAGGCTCAAACAGTTTTCATTTAGCCATTGCTCGTTTAGACCATGGCGAAGTAAGAAAAATCGCCAGCATTTCCGAAAAAGTACAGCTTGCCGCAGGGCTTGATGAAAACAATATTTTATCTGAAGAAGCTATCCAGCGCGGTATTGATTGTTTGCGACGTTTTTCTCAACATATCAGTGCTGTAGACAGCTCAAGACTGCGTATTGTCGCCACCAATGCTTTAAGAAAGGCAGCCAATGCAAATGAATTTATCAAACGTGCAAACGTGCTTTTACCAAAACCCATTGAAGTGATTGCAGGGCGAGAAGAAGCACGGTTAATTTATCTGGGTGTATCACATTCTAATGCTAGTACAGATAAACGTCTGGTGATTGATATTGGTGGTGGCTCTACTGAATTTATCATCGGTCAAGGTTTTGAACCTATTGAAACGGAAAGTTTGCAAATGGGCTGCGTTTCCTTTACTCGCAAATTTTTTGACGATGGTAAAATCACTGAACAAACCTTTGATGCAGCCATGAATGCCACCAAAGCCACTTTAATCACCATCACCAAACGTTATAAAAAAACAGGTTGGGATAATGCAATTGCCTCATCGGGTACGGCAAAAGCAGCTAAATTGGTGTTAGAAGAATTAGGCTTGTGTCATGAATACATCACATTAGATGCCATGGTCAAACTCAAAAAACAATTAATCAAACTGGGGCATATTGATAAAATTGATTATCAAGGTGTCAAGGCTCATCGTCAAGCGGTATTTCCAGCAGGTGTTGCCGAATTGCTTGCGATTATGGAGGTCTTTGAAATTGATAAATTAGGCTACTCTGACGGAGCGCTGCGCGAAGGCGTCATGTATGATATGCTAGGTAGGCTCAATCATGAAGATGTACGTGACCGTAGCATCAGCGCCCTTGCCCAAAGGTATTCTGTGGACATCAAGCAAGCAGGACGAGTTACTAGCACCAGTCAAAGACTGTTTGATGCTGTAAGCAGTGAACTTGGATTTACAAACGAAGATAAAGATTTATTACGTTATGCGTCAAATTTACACGAAATTGGGCTTGCAGTTGGGCATAGCAACTACCAAAAACACAGTGCTTATTTGTTAGAATTTTCAGATATTGCAGGGTTTGCCCAATCTGGACAAGCAGTAATGGCGCAAATTGCTTTATATCACCGCCGTAAACTAAAGGTAGAGAATTTAGAAATTATTGAAAATCTAGGCGGTCGTAAATTAGCGTATTTATGTCTAATTTTACGTCTTGCTGTCAGCGCCAACCAAAGCCGTACCATCAAATCAGCGCCCATTTATTTATTTATCAAAAATCCCGATTACTGGCAAGTTACTGTTGGGGAAGGCTTGCACCGCGAATTGATTTTATCTCAATTAACAGCTGATATTAGCCAATTTGCCAAATGGGGCATAAAACTTGTGATAAACTAACCAATTATGGTACATTCATTCAATCATCAATCAACAATGACAAATAAAATATCAAGTTGGCATTCTAATTTGACTGTGTTAAACTAATGTGAGTTTACATTTGTTTGATTTTAAAAACTTGATTTTATTTTAGATTTTGGAGTAATTATGAGTACTGTTTGGGAAAGCGTTCAATTAGCTCGTCATGCAAAGCGTCCTTTGTTTTTGGATTACGTAGCAAATTTATTCACTGAGTTTGACGAGTTGCATGGCGATAGAGCGTTTGCTGATGATAAAGCAATCGTAGGTGGTCTGGCACGCTTTAATGACAAACCTGTTTTGGTTGTTGGTCAGCACCGTGGGCGGTCAACAAGGGAACGCATTGCCCATAATTTTGGCATGGCAAATCCAGAAGGTTACCGCAAAGTTATTCGTCTTGTGCAAATGGCAGAACGCTTTAATCTACCCGTATTTACATTCATTGACACGCAAGGAGCATATCCTGGCGTTGGTGCTGAAGAGCGTGGGCAAGCTGAAGCGATTGCCAAATCCATTGCTGTATTTTCCAGTTTAAAAACCCCAATCATCTCAACAGTAATTGGTGAAGGTGGTTCTGGCGGCGCACTTGCCATTGGAGTGGCAGATAAGGTAAATATGCTACAAAACAGCATCTATTCAGTCATTTCCCCTGAAGGCTGTGCCTCAATTTTATGGCGTACCGCTGAAAAAGCGCCTGAGGCATCTGAGGCTTTAAAACTAGATGCAACTCACCTGCACCAATTAGGGCTCATTGATGAAGTTGTTGAGGAAGGTTTAGGAGCGCATGAGCAGCCAGAACTGGTGATGGAAAATTTAAAATCACTTTTAACCGAACAGTTGGCTCAATTGGAAATTCTAGACACCAATGAACTTTTAAATCAGCGATACAATAGATTGATGAAGTTTAATTCAAATGTTTCTTTGTGATGTTACAAATTTTTATCATAAACCGCCTATTTGGGTGGTTTTTATTTTATACTGTAACGATTTAATTTTAAATACATCCTATCATTGCTATTAAGATTTTAATTGATGATAATTTATATCTTTAAGATAACTTGATAATCAATATATCAATTAGATAGAAAAATAAAATTATCTTAACTCAAAAGGTTTGTTATGCAAAAAAAATTATTTGTCTTGATTGGATTTGTCTTAGGCGTCACTGCTTGCCACAATCAAAACCATCAATCTGCCAACAAAAATGATGAGTCCGCTCTACCTGAACAAAGGATAATCAAAAATGCTGAAGAGGCTCATGATTTAAAAGCGCTTGCCACACAGTTACATCAAGACGATGGCAATGACCAAGAACCTGAGATAAAACCCATTATTACTAAAGATGGTAAGGTAAAAATCGATTGGTCATTAGTGGATACCAAACAACCCATTTTAGACACCAAAACTTATGAATACCCGATTGCGCTTGAAACTGAAGCAGTTAAAAATTATGCCAAAGCCTACAATATTACCAACAAACAAGCCCAGCATAGCATTGTAGTGGGTATGGCAGCTCCTGAAGCGCTGGGTAAAATTTTAGACCAGTTACAAGGCGAATATTTAGGACATTATTTGACAGATGGGGCTAATATGTCACTGGTAATTAACACAACAAACGACGTCATCCCCCAAAAGCACGATTATGTATTTGCAGATAATTTTGGCAAAGGGCTTGTACTGCCAGTTGTGATTGAACCTAAACACTCAACCAAATAAAAAAACCACTCAATCATGAGTGGTTTTTTGGCATTTAGGCTTGTTCAATGCCTTTCATCGTCAGCTTAATACGTCCACGATTGTCAATATCCTGAACCTGCACTTTAACCTTTTGCCCTTCTTTAAGGTAGTCAGTTACATTTTCCACACGTTCATCAGCGATTTGACTGATATGAACCAAACCATCTGTACCGGGTAAGATGGTAATAAATGCCCCAAATTCCACAATGCGAGCAACGGTGCCTTCATATACTGCGCCCACTTCTACTTCTGCAACAATTGATTCAATCTGAGCAATGGCAGCCTTAGTAGATGCTTTATTTAACCCAAAAATACGAATAGTGCCATTATCATCAATATCAATGGTCGCTCCTGTTTCTTCAGTTAAAGCACGAATGGTCGCCCCACCCTTGCCAATGACATCACGAATTTTTTCAGGATTGATTTCAATGATGGCATAATTAGGTGCGTGAGCGCTAATTTCGGTACGAGAAGCAGAAATAACCTGATTCATTGCGTTTAGAATATGGATACGCCCTGCATGAGCCTGTTTTAGAGCCTGCTCCATAATTTCTGGGGTGATACCTTCAATCTTAATGTCCATTTGTAAAGCAGTAATACCATTGGCACTACCTGCTACTTTAAAGTCCATATCACCCAAATGATCTTCATCGCCCAAAATATCCGAAAGCACCGCAAAACGTTCTCCTTCTTTTACTAGACCCATGGCAATGCCTGCAACAGGAGATTTTAAGGGTACGCCAGCATCCATCAATGCCAAAGACGCGCCACAAACCGATGCCATTGATGATGAACCATTTGATTCGGTAATATCGGACACCACACGAATGGTGTAAGGGAAACGGTCAGCAGTTGGTACCATCGCTTGAACGCCACGACGTGCCAAACGACCATGACCAATTTCACGGCGTTTTGGTCCACTCTCACGACCTGTTTCGCCTACTGAATACTGCGGAAAATTATAATGCAACATGAAGTTGTCTTGCTTTGTACCCGCCAACGTATCCACTAAGTTTACATCGCGTGTTGTACCAAGTGTTGTGGTTACCAGCGCCTGAGTTTCTCCGCGAGTAAATAGTGCTGAACCGTGTGTACATGGCAATACGCCTACTTGAATGTCCAAGGCACGTACAGTTTCTAAATCACGTCCATCAATACGTGGTTTACCCGATAAAATATTATCTCGCACTGTGCGGTATTTTAGATTTTCAAACAATTCTTTGATTTGTTTAACTTTTTCTTCATAATTTTCGGCATTTTCGTCGCCCGCTAAGGCAAGTGCCTCTGTTTCAAGCTCAGCCAAACGCGCATAACGGTCTTGTTTGATGGTAATGGTGTAAGCTTCACTTACCTTTTGAGTAAAAGCTTCTTTTAAAGCGGTGTTTAGATTTTCATCAATTGCAGGTGGTACAAATTCTTGTTTGGCATTACCTACCGCTTGAGCAAAGGCATTGATGTTATCAATAACGATTTGTTGCTGAGCATGCCCATATAAAACCGCCCCAAGCATTTGGTCTTCAGATAGTTCATCTGCTTCAGATTCCACCATCAAAACCGCTGATTTTGTACCAGCAACCACCAAATCCAAATCACTTTGCTTCATCTGCGCAAATGTTGGGTTTAAAACATATTCACCATCAATAAACCCAACTCTTGCTGCGCCAATTGGTCCATTAAAGGGGGCTGGCGAAATAGCAAGAGCAGCCGAAGCACCAATCATTGCCGCAATATCAGCATCTTGAGTTTTGTCTGATGAAATGGTGGTGGCAGTAATCTGAATTTCGTTATAATAACCTTCTGGGAACAATGGTCGAATTGGGCGGTCAATCAGACGTGATGTCAATGTTTCAAGTTCACTGGCACGCCCCTCTCGTTTGCCATAGCCACCAGGAATTTTACCTGATGCGTACATTTTTTCTTGATAATTGACTGTCAAAGGAAAAAAATCCTGACCAGCAACTGCTTCGGGACGCACCACAACCGCTACCAATACAGAAACACCGCCCATATGCACAAGGACACTGTTGGCTTGGCGAGCAATACGCCCTGTTTCTAAAACAACTTGGTTATCGCCATACTGAAATTCTTGACGAATGATATTAAACATATATTTTCCTTATTATTTAGGGCAAAATTTAAAGCCCTAAGAATTAAATCCATCCATCTAATTCTTAGAGTTTCAAACATTTGCCTAAAATACTTGAGTAGTTAAAATTAGTTATTTAAAAAAATATTATGAGGGTTTATGATGATAAAATAAAAACGGCACACGCAAAACGTACACCGTTTTTGATATTTTTTATCATACAACTTTGCTTGGTCATAATTTACAAACAAATACAGTTGCAAATTAACGGCGTAAGCCCAAAGAACCAATCAAATCAGTATAACGACCTAGGTCTTTAGCTTTTAGATAATCCAAAAGTTTACGACGTTGGTTTACCATGCGGATAAGTCCACGACGGCTATGATGGTCAGCTTTGTGAACTTTAAAATGGTTTTGCAAATCGTTGATACGAGCAGTTAATAAAGCCACTTGGACTTCTGGGCTGCCAGTGTCGTTTTCGGCACGCTTGTATTGTGCAATAATAGCTTCACGATCTTGATTTGTTAACATAACTATTTCCTAAAAATGCAATGCATAAATTATGGGTAAGCTGCGCATTGCCAAAGCACACCCAATTCGCCCATCTACATAGACAAAGTTTTATTATAACAGTTTTTATTCAAAACAAAAAGTCCAATTTGACTCAAATTAGACAATTTATTTTAAAAGCCGTAATTTTGGTTTTAGAAATTGACTCGAGCGCCTACTTTTGCGCCATATTGATCAACATTCACATCCGCAACTTTGCCTAAGTGATTGTATTCAATACCGCCATCTAGTGCTAAATTTGGATTCATTTGATATTGTACACCAGCAACACCTCCGATACCTGCCCTAACGCGGTGCTCCCCAACTTCAACAATATCACCATTTTCTTCCATAACATTCACTTTAGCATCCAAACGATTTGCTGAGACTTTAACGCCCAAATAAGGTGTTAAATTAGTATTGTTTTTAAAATCGTAAATGGCAGATAACCCGACACCTTGATTTTCAAGTTCGAAGCCTTCTTTGCGTAATTTACCTGTTTTGCCATAATAAGTATAATCTGCTTCAACACGAGCATTATTTTGTAGCTGTTTACCCACAGCAACACCATAAGAGACTTCATTGCCGTTTAAATGTCCACCCGATTCAAATTTTTGGCGAGAAAAACCAACATCGCCTTGGATATAATAACCATTTTGTGCCATCGCCAACATTGGAACAGATAATAATGCTGCTAATGCTAATTTTTTCATAATAAACTCCAAATTTATAAAATATGACTACTATTATAAACACTTGTTATATGAAAACAATGGCATTTGTCCGAAAAATCAGGGGGTTTATCCTTCTTTTATCAACGGTTAAACTGCTAAAATTCGTATGGGTTGCAACCTGCCTTCTGGATAAATTCTTGCCATACCCAAAAAAAGTTCACGATTATATAATCGTACTAATTGTTCATGAGTGGGTGCTTTATTAAATATTTGATAACTATTTAAGCGCTGACCGAGTCTAACTCTTATGGCTTGTTCATTGGTTAAATCAATTTTTGGTAAATGCTTAACCAACGTATCTACTGGCAATAAAACATCCAATCTTTGCTGAAATGACAAAGCAGATAACTCATCTAAAGTTAAGGCGTCATCTATTTTAAATCCACCTGTTTTGATGCGCTCCAAAGCCGTTAAATGCCCCAATGTGCCTAATTTTTCAGCGATACTTTCTGCCAAAACCCGAATATAGGTACCCTTAGAACAAGTAGTTTGCATTTTGATTTCATCGCCACTTATTTTTTGCAAAATCAGTTGATGAATATTAATTTGACGCGGCAAACGCTCAACAGTAATACCTTCTCGTGCTAATTCGTATAATTTTTTACCATTTTGTTTGAGTGCAGAATACATCGGCGGAACTTGCATTTGTTCACCCAAAAAAACCTTTGCCAGTGCGTCCAAGTCTGCTTGATTAAAAGATAAAACATCTTTTTTATCAATAACTTGACCTTCTTTATCACCTGTATCTGTTTTTCTTCCCAATTGAATGGTAGCACGATAAGTTTTATCTGCATCCAATCCAAAACTACTTAATTTAGTAGCCTCACCAAAACAAATGGGCAAAAGTCCCGTTGCCATTGGGTCAAGCGTGCCTGTATGCCCTGCTTTTTTGCTATCAAAATCTGCTGACATGAACAGTCTTTTTGCCTGACTGACAGCTGAATGAGACGTCATGCCCGGTGATTTATTAAGTAATAAAATACCAGAAACAATTTTTTTGGTTGAGTGAGTCATAAATATTTTTGTAACCTTAATTTAATCGGGATTACTTTCAGCGCTTTGGCGATTGGCTTTTTCAATCAAACTCATCATATGGTTGCCATAAGCAGTTACGGTATCATAATGAAATCTTAAGCGTGGGGTTGTACGCGTTCTCATGCTTGCTGATAATTGGCTGCGCAAAAATCCAGCCGCATTTTTTAAAACTTGCAAACTTTCAGCATGAGCACTTTCATTCATGCCACCATCTTGGCTGGGTTCTAAGATGGTAACATAAACATCAGCATAGCCTAAATCAGGGCTAACTTTTACACTAGAAATCGTAACAAATCCGGTTAAACGCGGGTCATTAATTTCATCACGAATCAAAACCGCCAAAGTTCGCTGAATTTGGTCGGCAATGCGTTGTAATCGTTGGTTCATAATACATTCTCACAAAAAATATCAACACATGATACCAGATTTTAACAAAACCTAATAATAATCTAACCAATCAGTCGCAGAGAAAACTGGTTTTGTAAAATAATCATGCTCGTTATCTTGCCAATAACTGGTATAACAAGTTTGATAAACCTCATCGTACGACCGATTACAACAAGCTTGCTCAAAATAGTCTAAACACGGATTTTTTATCTTGGATTGCCCTGAAACTGCTCTTTTTGCATACTCACTGACATTGGGTACGATGGTTAATTTTTTAGGTTGGTAAGGTTTTGAGATTTTATGCTGTTGGATGATATGTAAAATTAAATTATCATACAAAAAACTACGAAATATTTGGCTTGTATTTGTATCGTCAAGATTTGCAAGATACTCAAAAGTAGCAGCAAGAAATTCATCTACACTATCAACAAAAGTAACAGCATCAAAATATTCATATAAAAGTTTGTTTTTTGGGTATTTTAACTTTGCACAAATAGCAAAAATATCCTTAAGCTCCATGATATTACCAATCAATCATAGTTGTATTCTTAAGGATATTTATGAGCAAAATCCATACCAATTACTCAAAAAACGAGCTTGAGTTTTTGGCTTCTTAAAGTGTACTACAGCTCACGTTTGACTTCGTGAATCTCAAAGACTTCAATCAAATCACCAACGGCGACCTCATAACCTTTCACCGCAAGACCGCATTCCATACCTGCTTTGACTTCATTAACATCATCGCGATAACGACGCAAAGACTGCAATTGACCTGTAAAGATAACTTTATCATCACGCAAAACTCGGATGGGTTTATTACGATAGATGACGCCTTCTTGCACCATACAACCTGCTGCCGCACCAAACTTGCTAGAACGGAACACTTCACGAACTTCAGCAATACCAAGAATTTGTTCGCGATGCTCTGGAGCAAGCATACCACTCATTGCCGCTTTTACATCGTCTATCAAACCATAGATTACGCTGTAATAACGAATGTCCAAACCTGCCTCATCGGCTTTGCGTTTGCCCTGCGTATCAGCACGAACATTAAAACCAAGCAGTACTGCCTCACTAGATTCTGCCAAAATTACGTCAGATTCAGTGATTGCGCCCACACCTGAACTAATGACACGCACTTTTACTTCATCGGTAGATAAATCCGCTAAAGCGCTAAGTAAAGCCTCCAGTGAACCACGCACATCAGTTTTGAGAATTAGATTTAATGTGGCAGCTTCTTTACCCATGTTTTCAAACATGTTTTCAAGACGCATTTTGTTTTGACGCTCAAGCAATTTTTCGCGTTCACGAGTTACACGAAAATCAGCGACTTCGCGAGCTTTTTTCTCGTCAGAGACCACCAAAAATTCACTACCTGCCATTGGTGCATCTGGCAATCCCAAAATCTCAACAGGAATTGATGGTCCAGCTGATTTAATGCGCTGACCATTTTCGTCCATCATGGCGCGCACTTTACCATAAAACTCACCAGCAAGCACTAAATCCCCTTGGTTTAAAGTACCTTTTTTCACCAAAAGGCTTGCCACTGCGCCACGTCCTTTTTCCATACGTGATTCAATAACCACGCCTTGAGCAGCACCGTCAACTGGAGCGGTAAGTTCCATAATTTCAGCTTGAATGCTAATGGTCTCTAAAAGTTCATCAATACCAGCGCCAGTTTTGGCAGATACCTTAACCAATGACGTATCCCCACCCCACACATCAGTGATGATTTCTTTAACTGATAATTCATTTAATACTCGTTCTGGGTCAGCAGTGTCTTTATCCATCTTATTCATTGCAACAATGATCGGTGTGCCTGCTGCACGAGCATGGTCAATCGCCTCTTCGGTTTGCGGCATTACGCCATCATCAGCTGCCACTACCAAAACCACAATATCAGTTGCTTGAGCCCCGCGAGAACGCATCGCAGTAAAAGCAGCGTGTCCGGGTGTGTCTAGGAATGTGATGACGCCACGATCGGTTTTAACATGATATGCGCCAATATGCTGAGTAATACCGCCCGCCTCACCGCTGGCAACTCTGGTTTCGCGAATTTTATCAAGCAAAGAAGTTTTACCATGGTCAACGTGACCCATAATGGTAACCACAGGCGGACGTGTCTGCACATTGCCTGATTTTTCATTTACCGCTTCTTGCAAATCATCTTCAAGTTTTGTATCTGATACTAAAATCAAATTATGTCCAAATTCTTCCACCACCAGTGCCGCAGTAGTTTGGTCAATTGTATCAGACTCGCGCACCATCTCACCCATTTTCATCAAAGCTTTAATGACTTCACGCACTTTTACTGCCATTTTTTGAGCAAGGTCAGAAACCGTGATAAACTCACCAACTTCGACATTGTAGACAATTTTTTCAACTGGCATCTCAAATTTGTGTTTACCCGACTGGGATGATTTTAGACCACGAGTTTTGGTTTTAATTTCACGTTCTTCTTGCTGACCTTTGCGTTTAGTAGTTTTAGCACGAGCTGCTGTGTTGTTTGCACCACGTTTAATTTCGCGACGTTCTTTTTCAAATGACTCTTCCAAAGCCGCCCCAACCAAACCTTTGGCAAGCGGTTCATCTTTATCATGTTGTTTACCACGAACAACCGCAGATGTTGCCGATTCGTCTTTTTCATCGTATTTGCCAGCCATAGCTTTCATTTGCTCGAGTGTACGTTTCTGAGCCTCTTCAGCGGCACGGCGACGATTTTCAGCTTCTAAACGACGCAGTTTTTCTTCTTCAGCTTCACGCTGTTTTCTCAGTTCTTTATCTTCTACCGTACTAGGTTTAACAGGTTTAGGTGTTAATTTTTTCTTATCTACAGGTTTGGATTTTTTTACTACGGTTGCCAAAACGCTGTTTTGTTCTTCATTTTGTTGAACATCAACCGTTTCTTTTTTGGTTTTTTTAACCACAACAGATGCTGTAGAAACTGAATTTTTTTCATTTGAACTGCTGTTAGCACGCATCGCAGCTAGTGTTGCTTCTTGACGCTTTTTAGCTTCATCTTTAGCTTTTTCAGTAGCAAGACGGGTTTTTTCAGCTTCATCTTTAGCTTTTTGAGCCTTTTCAGCTTCAGCTTTTGCCTTAGCTTTTGCTTGTTCCTGAGCGGCTTTAGCTTTTTCAGCAACTTCTTCAGCAATTTTAATTGTAGGTTTTTCAAAAACTTTTTTCTTTTTATTAATCACACTGATATTTTTAGTTTTACCACTGGTATCGGTAATTTTTGCTGTTGTCGCTGTTTTAGATTTTAAACTAATGCGTGATTTTTGGGATTGTCCATGACTTTGTTGCAAAAAAATGACCAATTTTTCTTGCTCACTTTCACTTACTACGTCATCCTCGCTTCGAGCGGACAACCCTGCATCTGTAAGTTGTTTTAGTAAAATTTGGGGGGTTTTATTGGATAGTTTTGCCAATTCTTTTACGGTTTTATCTACCATTGGATTACCTAATTTTGTTGTAATTTGACAGGCTTTTGCCAATCTAAAATTTTTTACTGCCAAATCACAACATAATCATCTACGATTTGGCAACTAATAATGCGCTCATGGCGCTAAAACACAGCATTCATGGCTATTCAAACCATGATTTACGAGCGTTCATGATAAGTTTAGCGGCAAGTTCTGCCCCAAGCCCATCAATGTCTTCAATGTCAAAAACAGCTTGTTCAGCCAAGTCATCTAAAGTAATGACATTACGTTCAGCTAATTTATAAGCAATAGCAGGGGTCATATCATCTAAGGCTAAAAGCTCAGCGCTTGGCTCCTTGATATTTTGCTGTTTTATTAATTCATCTGCCAAAACAACTTCTTTGGCACGCTCTTGAATTATACTGATGGCTTCATCGTCAAGCCCTTCAATCTCATAGAAAGTCTCTGATGGCACATAAGCCACTTCTTCAATACTAGTAAACCCAACTTCTGCCAATGCTTGCGCAAGGTCTTTATCGACTTCTAAACGTTCGTAGAATAAATCAATCACAGCATTGGTTTCAGATGCTTGACGTTCTTGATATTCAGATTCCAACATCATGTTTAGCTTATAGCCTGTTAATTCAGATGCCAAGCGTACATTTTGTCCTTGAGCGCCAATAGCACGGGCTAGTTGATCATTGGTGGCAAAGATGATATCGGCGGTTTTGGTATCTTCATCAAGAACTAAACTAGATACATCGGCAGGCTCTAACGCACTAATGATGTATTGAACAGGGTCTTCACTCCACACCACCACATCAATACGTTCGCCATCCAATTCTTGTTGCACCGCCTGAATACGCGTGCCACGCATACCAATACACGCACCCACAGGGTCAATGCGGTGGTCGCCTGATTTAACCGATATTTTGGCGCGCAGTCCAGGAAGGCGCGCCACATCGCGAATCTCAATAATACCTTCACTAATTTCAGGGACTTCTTTGGTCATCAAAGCAACCAACATATCTTTGCTGGTTCGTGTCAAAAGCAGCTGTGAGCCGCGACCATCACGGTTCACTTGATAAAGTAGTGAAGTTACACGGCTTTTTGGGCGTAAAACTTCTCGTGGCAAGGTCTGGTCTTTGGCAAGGTAACCTTCAGCACCATCACCTAAATCAATCACATAACCATCACGATTTTGTTTTTTTACTTCACCCAAAATCAATTCACCAACGCGTGCTTCAAAGGCATCAGCAATCAATGAACGTTCAGCCTCGCGGATTTTTTGGATGATAACTTGCTTGGCTTGAGTTGCCGCAATACGTCCAAATTCAATGGAAGGAATTTGTTCTTCTTTAATATCCCCAATCTTCCACTCGTTAGGGTCTAAATCACTGATGGCTAACTGGCAAGCGGGCATTTCATGGTCTTCATCAGCAACCACAGTCCAAAAACGGTAAGTATCATAATCGCCTGTTTTACGGTCAATACTAACGCGTAGCGCCACTTCAGGAATATCAGTAAACACTTTTTTCTTGGTAGAAAATACCAGCGCCTGTTCAATGGCAGTAAATACATCTTCAGGATTGAGTCCTTTTTCGTTGCTGACAGTTTCAACAACAGTCAAAATTTCACGGCTCATTTTGGTATCCTTTGGCTAAAAATAAATTAGTCTTGGTAAATTAGATTGGCTTTATCAACATTTTCAAAAGCAATATCAAATTCTTGTTTGTCTTCAGTTACAACTTTCATGGTTTCATCACCCACTTCAAGCAAACGCCCAACAACTTTTCGGCGTTTGGTTTGTGCTGTGCCAATGGCATGAATTAGACGCAGGTTAATCATGTGACCGACAAACTGCCCAACTTGAGATGGACTAAATAACGGGCGGTGAAACCCCGGTGATGATACTTCTAAAACATACTCTCCAGCGATGGGGTCGTGCACATCTAACACCCCTGACACTTGATGATTAACCGCTGAACAATCATCAATGGTAATATGTTCGCCACGAATACGAGCATCTTGTGCCACTTCAATATAAATACGCAAAAGCGATTTTCGTCCTTGCGGCATAAATTCAATCCCCCAAAGCTCTACGCCACATGCTGATACTGCTGGCGCAATCATTTGGGTAAGTTCAAGCACTTTGCTAGAAGGTTTCATGATTTTTTATAAATCCAATAAAATAAAAATAAAAGGTTTTATAGTTTTTTTGATTGAAATTTTCAAAAAATGAATACATTTTACGAAAAACAAATGCAAAAAAACCCACAAACACATTGGTGGGCTTAAAAGATTTATCAGCCTATCTTTATTTTGATATAAAATAAAGACCCAAAATAATATCAAATTATTTTTAGGATTTTAAAATGGTAGCGGGGGCTGGATTTGAACCAACGACCTTCGGGTTATGAGCCCGACGAGCTACCAGACTGCTCCACCCCGCATCAACTTATGCTGGCTATTCTACACAATATTTTTAAATTGTCAAGAATTTTAAAAAAATTTTTTTAGGTCAGTTCTTGTGGTAACACGCATTTAAATGCCAACGATAATAAATGTAAAAATTCATATTCTTTTTGCCCAAGTGTGCCATCACTGATTAACGCAGTATATAATGTTTCTAAGAAAACTTTTTTATCGCCTTGAACTGCCAATAATATCAAAAGACCATCAATCACATCCAAAGCACGTACCTGATACAATAACGTTATATCATCAACCGATTGATTAATTTGTAGCAAACGACAAAACCGTTGGATGTTTTGCAATAGTTTTTCGTGTTTATACAATTCAAGACTGTTATCTTGAACACTTCCTAATAGCGCCAATAAAACAACTTTGGCAATATCAGATATATTTGTCTCATCCACCTGAAAACCAAGCCAGCTAAATAAACGAAGCTGGGCAGGTTTGGCATTTTGTTGTAACAACCCATCTGGGCTTTCCATGCCCGCCTGCACTGCCTGATACACCGCTAAAATAGTTGCTGATTGGCTGATAGTATGTAAGTTGGCGTGCCACGACTTATCTAGCATGATGTTTTGATTAAATGTTGTTTGATGAAATCTATTGTATTTGTCATCAATATGCTCAACAAAAGGTAAAAACCCTTCACTATAGCGCATTAAAAGCGTCTGATTGACTGCTTGTTGTTGATAAAGCTGATACAAACGACGAATCGCTAAAAGCAAAATCAAACCATCTAAACGCCTGTCTTGCTTTGCAATTGCTAGCAATGTTTCATCAAACAAACGATGGCATAATGTACCTGTTTTGTTGGTAGTCAGACAAGATTCTTTGGGCGTATAAATGCTATCAAAATCAACCGATACGCCCACTTGAATTGCATCATAATGTTGGCACAAAAGCACACTTTCAATAACTGAAATTGTCATAGCAACTTTATTGAAATTTTTGCTAATTTGCCAATCTAGATTGATTTTTTTTAAAATGCGATAAGGCAAATAAATAACTTTTGCATCAAAATCAGGTGGAAAAATTTCATGGGCTTTGGCGTCTTTTGGATAAATCATTTTGGTTAAGGGTTTCATATGTTCTTGTTCCACAACAAGTCTACCATTTATAACTACTTCGGGTGTAGGCGTAAATTCAATGACATCAGGCGTTGTTGACTCTGAAATTTTTTGTGTAAGTATTTCTTCTTGGATTGGTTGAAATGATGGATATGCAGCTACAAAATCATGAGCTTGTTTTAAATCATTTGGATTAATACGCACAACTGCTTGTCTGCCTACATCGGCAAATTGATGATTTTTTAGCGCATCTATTCGCTGTGTAATATCAGGATGACTGGTATGATAATCTTCTTTTTTAGGCTTGGGGTCAGCAAAGAAAAAATGGCTCATGCAGGTACTAAAAGCATGGGTTTGTAAATCAGTATGATAACGTTTGCTGAGTTTTTCCAAAACTTTAACAACATCGGGGCTACGAGTCAGCTGCACGCTAGTTGCATCCGCCAAAAACTCTCGCTGATGATTAAATTTTTTCTTTATCCATTCGGTTCCAATCATCCCCCAAACACCAAACAAACGAAATAAAATCAGTGGAGCAGCTACCCAAAACCACGCACTCATCATCTGTGCGGAGTTTTTATTGTAAGAATGATGACCTAAATAAAGTTTTTGCTGCAAATAATAACCTTGAGAAATATAATCCAGCCAATCTTCTTTACTGTACAGAAAAGGAGCTTTCATTGCTTTAAGATGAGCATAAGAATCATGATAATTTTTATCAAATTTACCGAATATTTTTTCTTCTAAAATATCTACTGAATCATAAATCCAGTTTAACATCATCAGCCCAACATAAATGCGCAAATTTAGTTTAGCATCTTGGTGTAAAATATGACCAAACTCATGTCCTAAAAGTCCATAAAGTTCAGCATTGGTGAGTTTTTCAGTTGCTCCTTGGGTTACAACCATCACCATATCTTCCTCATTAAAACCCGCTACAAAGGCGTTGACCCCCATTTCAAACGGTAAGACGTATAATTTTGGTAACGGGATGCCTGCACTGATTGCCATTTGATTAGCAAATTCATAATAGCGCTGATAACTCTTGGGCAATTCACTAACATGGCTAACTCGGATAAAATCGCGCCCAAATATCGATTCATCACCATCAGAATAAACAAATAAACGTACTGCTTTGGCTTGTTTGGCAATCGAGATGCCACCTTCTTTGATTTTTTTATTGCTAATCATCATACCAATTAGCAAATAAATAGGCACACCCAAACCCACCCAAAAAAAGATACTGGCTTCAATCTTACCCATAATGACATAAGTAATTGAACAAACAACAGTCAATACAATCAAAAGTTGTAACGCCACCACCAAAAACAACAATCCAAAAAATAAGCGGCTCATTTTGGCATAATGACGCTGTGCATCAAAAAAATGTGTCAATCTATCCATATCAAATTATCGTTTTTATTATGTAATGAAAATTAATTAAATCAAGGTCATAGGTTATTTTAAGAATGCAATGTTATTTTGGGTGATTGGTTCATTTGTGATTTATCAGTAAACTCTAAACTATTAATTGCGTGAAACTGAAACATACTACTAATAAAATTGTTTGGGAAAATTTCACGATTATTATTATAAAACATCACGCTATCGTTGTAATGTTGACGAGCAAAACTGATGCGATTTTCAGTGTTGGTAATTTCATCAAAAAGGTCTTTTATCACACCATCAGCTTTTAGTTCTGGATAACTTTCAGCTACCATATAAAAGCGCCCCAATGCACTAGATAGAGCGGTTTCAGCCTGAGCGATTTGAGCAAGAGTTTGATTGTCCAAAATAGGATTTTGCGCTTGTAGTTGACTGGCGTGATTTCTGGCATCAATCACTGCTTGAAGTGTGGTTTTTTCATGGGTCATATAGCCTTTTGCTGCTTCCACCAGATTTGGAATTAAATCATGACGACGTTTTAACTGCACATCAATTTGCGCCAAAGCATTGTTGATTTGGTTTTTTTGGCGAACCAGTGTATTAAAAATCCCAATCAACCAGCCAATAATTCCTGCAAAAACCAACAAACAAAATAACGTAACAACCAATGATGAAACCATAAGCATTCTCCTTTTTTTGATTTATTATCATCATGACAAAAGCACAATTAATCAGCGCGTAGCTAGCCCCTAAAGTTTAACACAGCTTGATAATTTATCCTTTATTTTATGCTAAATTTTATTAAAATTAGCAAATTTATTTTAATATTTTGTAGCGCTTTAGATTTTTATGACGTTTTTATGATTTTAAAATAAATTAAATAAAAAAAGCCAAGTAAAACTTGGCTCCAACTCAACAATCCTCAAATTAAGTGGATGTTGAATTTGATGGTAATTTATCCAAAAGTTCAAACAATGCTTTTTGATAAACCCCTTTTTTAAAAGCAATCACCTGACCTAAAGGATACCAATAACTAACCCACTGCCATTGGTCAAATTCTGGCACAGAAGTATCAAAACGAATGTATTTAGTGTCTTTTTCATCTAATTTTAGCAAAAACCAACGCTGTTTTTGCCCAACACACAATGGCTCTTGTTCAAAACGAATAAAACGCTTTGGCAGCCGATAACGCAGCCAATCTTTGGTTACGCCAAGCACTCGAACATGATGGGGCAACAGCCCCAACTCTTCATACAGCTCCCGATACATAGCGTCCATAGGAGTTTCACCATAATGAATGCCACCTTGGGGGAACTGCCAGCTATCGCCTTCTATGCGTTTGGCAAGTAAAACCTGACCTTGTGTATTTGCTAAGATGATACCGACATTGGCACGAAAGCCGTCTGCATCAATCATAAATCGCCCTTAATATTAAAAATCCGTTCATATAACGGTAATTAGGACTATTAAACCAAACTTTTGTTAAAAAGTATAGGGCAAGTGATTTTTATCCAAACTTTTTATGATAATTTTTTAATGATGAATTTGATGATAATTTTTTTTAATAATAATTGACGCAAGTAAATTTACAGCAATAAATTTATGATAACATAGCTTTCTTAAATGCAATGCCTTTGATTTGAGCTGACCTAAAGTGCTTGAAATTTTAAAAATTGCACTTAATTACTAAGCTAAATTTACATATTAAGCAAACCTATATCCAATTTAGATTTTATCATTCTTCTATTTAAGGCTTGTTTGACAATTTTTTAAGGATAATTTTATGAGTGATATGACCACCAAAATTCGTTGGCTAAAAAATGATAGTATAAATTTTGAAGCAGTTAGCAGTTCACAACATACAGTTATTATGGATTCTGCTCAAAAACTTGGGGCAAAACCAATGGAGATGATACTCATGGGGCTTGGCGGCTGTGCTAGTTATGATGTGGTGAGTATTTTACAAAAATCTCGTCAAGCAATCAGCGATGTTTCTTGTCAAATTAGTGCAAAACGTGCTGACAGCATTCCTGCCGTATTTACTGACATTCATTTGCATTTTGTGGTTACAGGTACCAACATCAAGGAAAGTCAAGTCGCCAAAGCGATTGAATTGTCTGCAACCAAATATTGCAGCGCCTCAAAAATGCTCGCTGATGGTGGTGTAACCATTACCTATGATTTTGAAATAAGACAAACAGACAGTACCAAAACAATATAGTACAAAACAGATAACCAAACTACGGTGTCGTTTATTCATATGATTAATTTTATTCAACATTTTCCAAATCGCCTAGAAATTGCAGTCATTGCCATGCTGACTGCCTGTCTTTTGCCTTATTTTTTTGCATTTTTTGCCAAAGTATCTGGTGGGTTTAATTTTAAGGTTGATAATGCCAACCCAAGAGATTTTTTGACCAAGGCGCAAGGTTTGCCTGCTCGATTAAATGCTGCTCAAGCAAATAGTTTTGAAGGACTGCCTATATTTTTAGCATCGGTTTTGGTAGCAATGCAATTTTTTGTACCTCAAAATATTGTCAATGCACTTGCATGTTTTTATGTATTACTTCGCTTAATATACGGTTTTGCTTATGCTATTAATGCACCAATATTTCGTTCGGTAATATGGATTTTATCTTTAGCATGTTGTTTACTGTTATTTTATTTTTCTTTGATTGTTGTTTAAATAATTATTTTTCTTTTTTATAAATAAATAAGAAAATGTTTGCTAGTTTTTAAAAATATGATAACATATGCAATCAATAAAACAATTATGGTTTTATAGGTTAGTATTTTCTTATTACCCTGCTATTCATTTTTTATGTAAAATACTTGTTGGGTAAAATATGTATTTTGGCGTGGTAATCTTTTAGTTTTATTTTTTAATTACCTTAAATGGAGATAAATTTGTTATGAGTATTGAAGAGCAATCTATTGAACAATTGCAAGCTACCATCAAGGATGCCGAAGCAAAAATTAAACAAAAAAAAGCGCAGAGTCTAAAAGATGCTTATGTTCAATTTAAGGAAATCGCTAAAGCAAATGGCTCTACTATTGAAGAAATTCTAAAAGTTGGCAAACGCGTTCATAAAGAAAGCAAAGTTGCCTACCGTGACCCTGCTGAGCCAAAAAATGTTTGGGCTGGTCGTGGACGCAAGCCACTTTGGTTAGAAAAAGCATTAGCAGAAGGCAAAAAGCTAGAAGATTTTGCTGTATAACAGTTTTATTTTAGTACGATTATAGCTACCAGTTATCATATTCTTCTTGCTTTTATGATGACAATTTGATAAATTTAAGTCAGAATAGAGCTTTGTTCTGACTTATTTTGTATTCTGGTTTAATGAATTTTTTTAGCTAATTAAACTTTTTAATATTATAAAAACAATTTAAACCAAATTAAAATTTATTTTTTAATTTGATATATCTAATATTTTTTTATTATAAATTGTGATAAGTGTATTATTATGGCAAGTGTAAATAAAGTAATCATCGTTGGCAATCTAGGCAACGACCCCGAAGTACGTCAATTCCAAAACGGTGGTAAAGTTGCCACTATTAACGTTGCTACCTCTGAACGTTGGACAGATAAAACAACAGGGGAACAAAAAGAGCAAACCGAATGGCATCGTATCAGCCTGTTTAATCGCTTAGCGGAAATTGCTGAACAATATCTACGCAAAGGTTCTAGTGTCTATATTGAAGGCAGTCTACAAACTCGCAAATGGACAGACGCTCAAGGTGTTGAACGTTACACCACCGAAATCAAAGCAAGCAGCATGCAAATGCTTGGTAGCGCTCCTAGTCGTCAAAACAAGCCTTTTGACCAGTTCTCTGCACCTCAAAGTTATCCACAAGCAGCCCCATCTGCTTCAACCAATACTGGTTATCCAAATACAAATTACCCAAATAACAACTATCCTGCTAATAACAGTTATCCTAATAACAACTACCCGAACAACCCTCAACCTGCTCAACGTAATGATTTGGGTAATAATCAATTTGCACCCAATCAAACATTAGCTAATAATGCAGGTGATGATGATATCCCATTTTAATCAAAATTAATTTGATATCAGTTTGAGATTTTTTATTTAAACCCATCTAACTATTTTAAATTAGATGGGTTTTATTTATTGTGAATAACAATATTTTACAGCGAATAAATTATCACAATTTAGTGAATTATAGTTTTTATTTTATCATAATTTATCAGGGGAGTATTTATGAAAAATATTGCGGTCATCTCTTTGTTTATTTTATTGAATGCTTGTGCAATAAAACAACCTGAAATTATTCAAAAAAATCGTCCTACGCATTGGGCAAAAATTATTAAAGCTGATGCCAACTTACATCAAGTAGATAATCTTTTGTATCGTAGCGAACAACTTATTGATGATGACAAAAAAACCATTGAGCAGTTGGGTATAAAAACCATTATTAATTTACGATATTTTGACCGCAATGATAATGAGCAATTATTTAAAGGTCAATCCATCAAATTAATCAACAATCCTATTTTAACTTTTAAGGCAAAACCATCTGATATTGCCAAGGCTTTACACACTATCAAACAAGAACAAAAGCACGGTTCAGTTTTACTACACTGTTATCACGGGGCTGACCGTACAGGCATTGTAACAGCAATGTATCGGATAATTTATCAAAACTGGACAATTGAAGATGCTCGCCAAGAAATGAAAAATGGTGGCTTTGGCTATCACAGCGTTTGGAAAAATTTAGATAATTTATTAAGTCAAGACGGCGTCAATAAAGTCAAAGCTGAATTGGAAAAATTAGAGCATCATCAATAACCGCTCATCTATTTTAAGAACAACTCAACCCAGTTTATATTGAGATTTTGTCAAATTGTTAAATTTATTCACAACAAAACCAATCTTTATAAAGTTTGATATCAAATTTTAATCTTTGGCTTAATGTTTTTATTGAATTTACAATTTATTGATTTTATTTTAATTTTTTACAATTAAACCGTTTTAGATAAATTAAGGTATTTTTGGTATTTTGGTAAATTATCATGATTTTATCAACCAAATCCGCTAAAATTAACCATTCTTTCTTATTGAAATGACATAACTATGAACATTATTTATTTACATGGACTAGATTCTAACCCAGATGCCACTAAAGCTGTTATCACCAGTGATGCAGCTAAAATTCATAACATTCAAACACATCGCCCCAATCTAAATTGCGCGCCAGAACAGGCTTTAGCAAAAATTTTGCAATTAATACAAAACTACCCAAATTCTGTACTGATTGGTTCATCGCTTGGTGGATACTTTGCAAGCCTAGTCAGTGATATAACTGGCAGACCTGCTATTTTACTCAATCCAAGCATTCGTCCTGACTTAAGCTTTCAAAGATTTTTGGCGGATAACTTTCACTCAAAAACCCTTAATCCTGACAGCGTCATCTATACTACCGTTTATGGTTGGCAGATTTTATACCAAGATTTATCATGGTTTAAAAAACACCCCATTCAAGTAAATTACCCCAATAAAATCAAAGTATTATTAAAAATGGCGGATGAACTATTGCCCAGTGAAAAAACGGCTCAATTTTTTCTTGCTAAAGGTGCGGAGGTCTTTTGTCAAGAAGGTGGCGACCACCGCTTTAGTGATTATGATGTGCAAGTTGATACAGTGGTCAATTTAGTTAAACAGCTTTTATCATAACGGTTATTTGATAGTTTTTTAATTTATCTTGATTTATCGGTACAATATGAGGCAATTTTTTTTTAAATTGACCTAGTTTTAGAATATTTGTGATAATTTATAGTTAATAAAATTTTGAGTGAATAGATAAGACAATGACGCATTACACTGCACAAAATTTAGAAGTTTTAGAAGGTTTAGAACCTGTTCGTCGCCGACCTGGAATGTATACTGACACCACAAGACCCAACCATCTTGCTCAAGAGGTCATTGATAATTCAGTTGATGAAGCCTTGGCAGGTTTTGCAAAGAATATTTGCGTAACTTTGCACACAGATGGCTCATTATCAGTTTTGGACAATGGGCGTGGTATGCCGACTGATATCCATCCAGAATTTGGGCAATCTGGCATTGAGCTGATTTTGACACGCCTGCACGCTGGTGGTAAATTTAGTACAGATAATTACGCCATTTCTGGCGGACTGCATGGCGTAGGTATCAGCGTTGTAAACGCCCTATCTAGCCGTGTTGAGGTTACTGTCTGGCGAGATGGTCAAGAATATACCATGGCTTTTGAGCATGGAAACGTTGTCAGCCAACTCACCAAACAAGAAGCACAGCGCAAAAAACAACGCGGCACCCAAGTGCGATTTTGGGTGGATGGTCGTTATTTTGACAATCCCAAATTTTCCATCAAAGCGCTTAAACACACTCTAAAAGCCAAAGCAGTGCTGTGTGCAGGGCTAAAAATTGATTTTGTTAATGAAAATATTGATGATAATGAAGCCAACTTATCCCAAAGTTGGCAATACAGTGATGGGGTTATCGAATATTTAACCGAGCAAACCAAACAAGCCGAACTTTTGCCCAGTACGCCATTTTATTTTAATCAAGAACCAGCCAAAGGAGAACGAGGCGGGGCAACATTTGCCATCGCTTGGCAGACCGATTTAGGACTACCCATCCAAGAAAGTTATGTTAATCTCATTCCAACCAGTCAAGGCGGCACTCATGTCAATGGTCTTAGAACAGGTATTTTAGAGGCTTTGCGAGAATTTTGTGATTTACACAATCTATTGCCGCGCAGTGTGCGCTTAACCGCTGAAGATGTTTGGGATGGGGTGTGTTACATTTTGTCATTAAAATTTGCCGAACCACAATTTAGCGGACAAACCAAAGAACGGTTATCCAGTCGTGAAGCAGCTCCTTTGGTGCAAACACTTGCCAAAGATAGTTTTAGTTTGTGGCTACATCAAAATCCTGATACTGCTAAAGCCATTGCCGAACTTGCCATTACCAAAGCCAACAAACGCCTAAAATCTGCCCAAAAAGTTGCTCGTAAAAAAGTGATGCAAGGACCTGCCCTGCCCGGAAAACTGGCTGATTGTAAGGGTGATTTAAAAGATGGAGCAGAACTGTTTTTAGTTGAGGGTGATAGCGCTGGTGGCAGTGCCAAACAAGCACGCGACCGCCATTATCAGGCAATTTTACCACTGCGAGGTAAAATTTTAAACACCTGGGAGGTTTCTGCAGATACCGTCTTATCCAGTCAAGAAATTCACGATATTGCGATTGCGATTGGTGTAGACCCAGGCAGTGATGATTTATCTGAATTGCGTTATGAAAAAATCTGCATTTTAGCCGATGCTGATAGTGATGGATTGCACATCGCAACACTAATTTGCGCACTATTTGTTCAACATTTTTCAGCATTGGTAGAAGCAGGTCATCTGTATGTTGCAATGCCACCTTTATATCGAATTGATGTAGGCAAAGATGTTTATTACGCTTTAGATGAAGATGAGCTAAAAGTGATTCTAAAAAAAGCTAAAAATAAAAAACCACAAATCACTCGTTTTAAAGGTTTGGGTGAAATGAATGCCGAACATTTACGAGAAACAACAATGAATCCAGATACCAGACGGCTGGTGCAATTAGATTTGGATGACATTTCACACACCAAAGCCGTGATGGACATGCTACTTGCCAAAAAACGAGCTGCTGACCGTAAAAACTGGCTAGAAACCAAAGGTGATTTAGCACAAATCTAAACAACAGATAGGCAATTATCATGCAGCATTTAAGTTTGCCGCCGAACGTCCCAAAACGTGGTGGTGGTGTTTTAATAAAAAAAATTGCTAGTTACATCAATCAGTTAACTGGCTGGAAAGCAGTGGGCAGTTTGCCAAACATTTCCCAAGCTGTGTTAATTGGGGTACCACATACATCTAATTTTGACGGTGTTTTTGTTCTGCCGCTTTTGGTTGAAATGGACATTCAATTGACCATTTTAGCTAAAAAACAATTGTTTTATGTGCCAATTTTAGCTAATTTTTTACGCAAAATGGGCGCAGTTCCAATTGACCGTGATAAAAAAGGGTCGGTTTTGGGGGCAAATATTGAACGTTTTGCCAGCAAACGTCCATTATTTTTAGCGTTAGCTCCTGAAGGCACTAGAAGTTATACCAACTCTTGGAAAACTGGATTTTATTATCTGGCATTAAATGCTCAAGTACCCATCATTCCTGTGGCAATTGATTATGGTAAAAAACAGCTTCATTTTATGTCGCCTTTTTATCCTAGTGGCGATATTGAAAATGACTTACCAAAAATTTATCAATATTATCAAGGTGTTGTTGCCAAGTATCCCAAAAATGTTTCCAAGCCTTTACAAGATTTAATGTCATGACAGCTCAGTTTTATATTTTAAAAGATAGAAATTTGATTGGCACAAACAACTTAATGGACAATCGGGCATTTGCTTATGGCGATGGTTTTTTTAGCACACTGGGTGTTAAAAATGGCAAAATTTTATGGCAAAACCAGCATCAAGCACGAATCCATTTTAGCGCCAAGCAATTTTTATTGGATATTGATATTACAGTCGTCATGGCGAGTTTGCAGTTGCTTGCCAAAAAAATCACTGAAGGCACTCTAAAAATCATCATTACTCGCGAAAATCAAAACATCAGTGGTTACGGTTTTGATACCAATCATCCACTTATTTTTATCAAAAGTATCGCCAGCAATATTTATCAAAATCTTGATTTTATTGGTGATTTTCCCATACAAAAAGATGGGCAGGCGTGTATTTGCAATCAAAGTCTTGGTATTCGAGCATCTAGATTTGGTGGCATCAAACTTATCAGCAGTCACGAACAAGTTTTTGCTCGACACGAGTTTTTAATCAAACAGCAGTCCAATCCAAAACTGAGTGAAGCACTGGTAAAAAACATCCACAATGACATCGTCAGCGGTACCAGCAGTAACGTTTACTATCAATTGGATAATCGTTGGTATACGCCTTTTGTGCGAGCATCTGGTGTTAATGGCGTAGTGCGACAAAGATTACTAACCAATGGTAAAATCTCTAAACGCATTTTTAGTGATGGTGATTTATCTAACATTACAGCTTTATTTTTTAGTAATGCCGTCAAAGGCATCATCCCTATAAATAAACTTTGGATAAATGTCAATAACGCCATCTTTTTGGATACTTTGGCAGTAAAAAACGCGTTATAACCAACTCATCAAACAGCGATACATGTAAACATGCAAAAATTGATTCCGCCGATGTTAAATGGAGTGAGTGCCAGCACATTATATTTGGAGAAAATCACCAATCCACCTGCAACAATTTTTGAATTTTTATGTCAAAAATTTTCCCATATTGATAAAACCATTTGGAAAATGCGATTTTTAAATCGTTTAATTTTTAACCAAGAAGGCAAGGCTCTAACTTTAGACTCACCCTATCAGCATGGTGTCTTTATTTATTATTATCGAGAAGTTAAAGATGAAATTGTTGTTCCGTTTGATTATCAAATAATTTTTGAAAATCATGAAGTTATCGTGGTGGATAAACCCCATTTTTTGCCCGTTACACCCTCTGGTCGTTATGTAAGCCAGACACTTTTAACACGACTAAAGCATGATACTAAAAATCCAGATTTATCGCCTATTCACCGCTTAGACAAAGAAACAGCTGGGCTAATCTTAATCAGCAAAAACCCACATACTCGAGGCGCCTATCAAACATTATTTAGCCAACACAAAATCAATAAATTGTATCATGCGATTGCACCTTTTAAGGCAGAGCTGAACTTCCCTCAGACAATCGCTTTACATTTGCAACGTGGTACGCCGTTTTATGTCATGAAAATTAACCTTGAAAAAGAACCCAACTCTTTTACTCAAATTAGCATAATCAAACACAATGATAAATTTGCCAAATATCAACTAATTCCTACTACAGGTAAGCTGCACCAGCTCAGAGTGCATATGAATCATTTAGGTATCGCCATCAAAAACGATGGATTTTATCCAAAAATTTTCCATAAAGCTGGTGATGATTTTAGCAGCCCCTTGCAACTACTTGCCAAAGAATTGGTTTTTTGCGACCCAATTAGTCAAAAATTACATCATTTTTATTCAAAACAAGCGCTGCATTTACCCTAATCAAGTTAAGCATTAGTTACTGTTTTGCTGTAGTCGCCACAAAAAATTTTTGATGTTTATCATCAACCACCACATCCACTTCATCAGTTGCTTCCAAATAATCATTGACATTATTGCTAAACATTGTATTTTGCTTGGTGTTTTTGATGATATCGTAGGCAATATCTATCAAACCAGATACTGCTTGCACATAACAGCTTAGCGCCCTATCACTAATGCTGGTAAATTCACCATCAAATGATACTTTAGCGCGTAGTTCGCCATCATAAGGGTCTAGTTCTAAATTACCATAGCCTATTTTCATGTTTGCCTGACTAGTTTCCACCATGGTTTGAGCATAGTGATACGTTGGAATGCTTTCTTCAATTACTCCAAACAAAGTAACTAATTGATTGGATTCATTAATGCGAAAAATACACGTCCAATCTTGATTGTTTTTATCTGTAAATCCCAAAATCAAATGATGAGTACGACTGGCGTTTTCACTAGGTGGGCGATGGTCATAACGCCAGCCTTGACCATCAAGCCACGTTTTAATTCGATTAGTGATTGGCAACTGGTGAGCCTCATCTGCAGATGGTTTATTTTGCGATGCATGTAAAGTATCTGGTAGAATATCCGTTTTATTAGGCTTAGGTAGGTAGCGATGTTCATTATTTTTTGGGCTTAACCAAAAAAATCGAGTAAAAAATTGTTTTAATTTTTCTAACATAAATCAAGCACTTCTATTCTTATCTTTTCGCCCAATAGCATAGCAAAAATTTATTAGGATGGCTTAAATTTTGTTGATTCTTTACCAAATTTTATCTTTTTTAACAAAAATTTTGATATGATTAACATTTTGCAGTGGATTGTATAATTTATGACGGATACAGATGAGAAATCTTTATTGGTTTTGGATGATTTAAGCGTACAACGAGGCGAATTTATTCTTTGCCAGGGACTTAATTTTAATTTAAAACCAGGTGATATTTGTCATTTAATTGGTGAAAATGGTTTGGGGAAAACCACCCTATTTAACCAAATTGCAGGACTTTTACCAACACAAACTGGTTTAATTAAAAAATCACCTTTAGTATATATTTCTCATCAGTTGGGTATTAGCGCTGATTTGACGGTTTATCAAAATTTAGCATTTTTATTGTCACTATATGATGTGGATTACCATCAAGATATTTTAGATAAAGCTTTGGACGATGTTGGTTTGTGGGGGCTTGGTGAAACGCCTAGCAGTCAGCTTTCAGCAGGTCAGACCAGACGCATTGGTTTGGCGAGGCTTTTTGTCATGACGCCAGAGCATGCTCCGCTTTGGCTGCTTGATGAACCTTTAACCGCTTTAGATAAAAACATGACTGCACAAATAGAAGACCGAATGCAAGCGTTTGCCAAACTCGGCGGCGCCATACTAACAACCAGTCATCAGGCGATTCAAGGAACAACTATGACGATAAATTTAGCGGATTTTGCTCTATGAATCATGGAATTTATCAACAAATTTTATCCAGAGAGTGGCATATTAAACGACAAAAAGCCGTGCAATGGCTTTATCCTTTGGTACTGTTTTTACTGATTATTACCTTATTTGTTTTGGCGGTAGGCGGTGAACCCAAACTACTGCTTCGTCTGGCAAGTTCGGCGGTTTGGGTAGCGGTGCTATTATCTTTGGTAATTGGTGTGGATGATTTGTTTCGTCCAGATTTTGACAATGGTACATTAAGTCAGCTTGTGGTATCATCGGCGCCTTTATCGTTTTGGGTATTGGTGCGTCTAGGCATGCACTGGCTGTTTAGTGCTGGATTTGTCAGCTTACTGTCTTTGTTTGCTGTGCCTTTATTTGGACTGCCCATTGGTGAAGCCTTGATACTCATGCTGTCCATCGTGGTTGGTTCACCCCTGCTACTGATGTTATCTGCCATTGCCAGCAGTTTAACATTAACCTTAAAAAATGGAGCAATTTTAGTACCACTCATCGCCCTACCTATGCAGTTACCTGTGCTGATTTTTGCTACTGGCGCAGTGGATTTATTTGCCACAGGGCTGAATGCTTTACCAACTTTAGCGCTGCTTGGCGCGGGCAGTATTTTGGCGATAATGATTACACCATTTGCCGTAGCTAATATTTTAAAAATGGCATGGACTTAAAATTTAAGTGTCTGCATATCCCATCTAGGAACACACCCTACTGACAAACCATCAAACTGACCCGCTTTAAGCCGACAAAACCCTGCATAAGCAATCATCGCTCCATTGTCGGTACATAATGACTGAGGGGCATAATAGACACTTGCACCCATTTTTTTTGTGGCATTTTGCAGTTCGATTCTAAGCTGACTATTTGCTGAAACACCCCCTGCAATGACCAATTTTTTTAATCCTGTTTGTGTTAGAGCTTTGATGCATTTTTTTGTTAATGTATCAATAACCGCAAATTGAAAACTAGCAGCAATATCAGCACGCACTATTGGATTGTCATCACTGCCTTGAGTGTCTTTGATTAAATTGTGTACTGCTGTTTTCATGCCACTAAATGAAAAATCAAGTCCCTTATCCAGCATGGGACGCGGTAAAGCATAAGCGTTTTTATTGCCATTTTTTGCCAATTTTTCGATATTTGGACCCCCGGGATAAGCCAATCCAAGCATTTTTCCAGTTTTATCAAAGCATTCCCCTACTGCATCATCAATTGATTCGCCCAAAATTTCATAATCACCCAATTTTTTAGCATGCAGTAGCATTGTATGACCGCCTGATACCAAGAGGCAAACAAATGGGAATTGCAATCTTTGACCATCGGATTTGTCATGGTCAAGCAGTGGCGCTAACAAATGTCCTTCCATATGATGCACGCCAATTGCTGGGATACCTAAACCGTAAGCCAATGCTCTTCCAAATAACGCTCCCGTCATCAAAGCCCCAATCAATCCTGGACCTTTTGTATAGGCAACCGCGTCAATTTGAGTTTTGTCCATATTTGCTTTTTGCAAAAGCTCATCAAATAGTGGTACCAATTTACGAATGTGGTCGCGACTGGCAAGTTCTGGCACAACTCCACCATATAAAGCGTGCAGCTGTATCTGACTGTAAAGTACTTGCGCTAAAATACCGCCCTGCCCGCCATTCATTTGACTGTCATAAATCGCCAGTCCTGTTTCATCGCAAGATGTTTCCAAGCCTAAAACTTTCATTTCATACCCTTTAATCTTATATCTTATTATGGTTAAATCACACGGGAAAAACGATTTTGATGTTTTTTGACCAGATATTCATCAAACACCATGGCAATACTACGCCCTAAAATACGTCCTTTGGGTAAAATTTGCACACCATTTTTATCAATTTTCAACAAACCATCATCTTGCATTGCTTGCAAACCTTGCAATTCTTCAGCAAAATACTGCTGGCAATCAATGCCAAATCGCAAGTTTAAATCAGCAAAATCCATCATATCGTGACACAATAAATTCATAATCACATCACGACGTAACGCATCTTTTGGGCTGGCTTGAACATGTTTAACTGCAGGTAAAATTTTCGCATGGATTTTCTCTTGATAATCACCAAGGCTGGTTGGGTTTTGCAACATATGTTCGCCAATTTGACTGATGCTACTGACCCCAAAACCCAATAAATCACATTCGCCAAGTATGGTATATCCCTGAAAATTGCGATGCAACCGCCCCTGTCTTTGAGCTTTTGCCATTTCATCAGATGGTTTCGCAAAATGGTCAATGCCAATATATTGATAATTGGCTTGGTTTAAAGCGGTAATGGCATTTTTAAACATTGTTAATTTACTTTCAGGGCTAGGTAAATCAGCTTCATTGATGCGTTTTTGGGGGGTAAAACGCGACGGCAAATGCGCGTAATTAAATAGCGATAACCGATCAGGCGATAATGCGATAATCTTCTGAATCGTTGTTGCCATGCTAGCTACTGTTTGATGAGGCAACCCATAAATTAAATCAATATTGATGGATTTAAATCCAAGTTGCCTAGCACAAGTCATCACATTCTCAATCAAATGCTCAGGTTGAACACGATTAACAGCAATTTGTACTTTTTCTTCCAAATCTTGAACTCCAAAACTTAAGCGATTCACACCCAGATTTTTTAAAACAGTTAACGTATTTTCTCGAAGTTCTCTTGGGTCAATTTCCACTGAAAAATCACCATCATCAGCAAAATCAAAGTGTTGTTTTAAAAATTGCCACAACAAAATCAGTTCATCATCACTTAAAAATGTTGGGGTTCCGCCACCCAAATGCACCTGTTTTACTTGTAATGGGGCAGTTAAAAACGATTTTTTATGCAAAATTTCAGCAAATAAATAATCTAGGTAATCGCCCGAGTCGCTGTTTTTTTTGGTAATGATTTTATTACAACCACAGTAATAACAAAGATGACGGCAAAACGGGATGTGAATATATAATGATAAAGGTCGTTTAGAATCGCGGTTTTTTAAAATATGCTGCTCAATGGAATCATCTGAGCTAATGGGAGAAAACTCTAAAGCGGTTGGGTAAGAAGTATAACGCGGTGCTTGCTGATTGTATTTTTTAATCAATTCCTCATGAAAAGTAACCGAAGCAAAATGATTTTGTTGATGAATGCTAAAATTTTTCATAGATGTTTTTGTAAATAACTAAAACGCCTATTATAACGGTTTTAGGTCAAAGTTTTTAGTTAATTAACCACCAAAAACAAAACCCGCATAGCGGGCTTGTTTAACTAAATTCAACTTAATGCATTAAGTTTTAAGCAAGTGCTGACTTTGCTTTTTCGCAGATTGCAGTAAAGGCTGCCGCATCATGCATGGCAATATCTGCCAAGATACGACGGTCAATCTCTACACTGGCTTTTTTCAAGCCATTGATAAGGCGACTATAGCTTAGACCATTTAAGCGAGCGCCTGCATTGATACGAGCAATCCACAAACGGCGGAAAGTACGTTTTTTGTTACGACGGTCACGATAAGCGTATTGACCAGCTTTCATGACAGCTTGTACAGCAACACGATACACGCGTGAACGAGCACCATAGTAACCTTTTGCACGAGCTAGAACTTTTTTATGACGGCGATTAGCCTGTACACCACGTTTTACACGAGCCATTTTTTTCTCCTAAATAAATTGTATGGGCATTAAATGTATGGGCACATACGACGAATGGAAGCCACGTCTGAAGCGTGAACCATCACGCAACCACGCAATTGGCGGATACGCTTAGGAGATTTTTTGGTCAAAATGTGGCGTTTGAATGCTTGTTTACGCTTAAAACCGTTCGCTGTTTTTTTAAAACGCTTGGCAGCACCACGTTTGGTTTTTAGTTTCATGATTTTTCCTCTTTTTAATAGTTGGCTAAGCCAACCTAAAAAACCCGTTTGCCTACTAAAGTAGTCTTAAGGTGGGGTGTGTATTATAATCTAACAATTCTTGGATTTCAAGCCAATCTAACTTTTTTATCCTTCAGATTTATGTTAGAATTTGGTTGTCTAAAAAAGGAAAATCAGTGTATGACTTGGCTTGATGAAATTCAGTTTAATCAAAATGGGCTTGTGCCTGCCATTGCTCAAGATAAAGACACAGGGCGGGTTTTAATGATGGCATGGCAAAACCGCCAAGCCTTAGAACTGACCTTAGCTACTGGTATGGGTGTGTATTTTAGTCGTAGCCGAAACAAACTTTGGTACAAAGGCGAAAGCAGTGGTCATCAGCAAGTTGTGCATGATATTTATACCGATTGTGATGGCGATGCGATTTTGCTTACCATTACTCAAGTCGGCGGTATTGCTTGCCATACAGGGCGACAAAGCTGTTTTTACCAAAAGCTAGATAGCAAAAATCACACTTGGCAAACTTGTGATAATGTCATTAAACCAGCTGATGAAATTTATGGTACAAACCATGCCAAAAATACACCTTTACCAAACATCTTACCTCAAGATGTTTTATCAAAACTAGATATGATTTTAAACCAGCGCAAAACTGCCAATAAGGACAGCTCTTATGTTGCCAGTTTATATCACAAAGGTTTGAATAAGATTTTAGAAAAAGTTGGTGAAGAAGCGGTAGAATCCATCATTGCCGCCAAAGAACTGCAAACAGCCATCAAACTGGGGCAAGATTTTCAAAAACAGCGCAGCGATTTTATTTATGAAGTCGCCGATGTTTGGTTTCATACCTTAGTAGCGCTGGCGGATTTAAACCTATCATCAAACGATATTTTAACTGAATTAGCAAGACGTTTTGGGCTTTCAGGTATTGATGAAAAAAATGCCAGAACTGCGATACATTAAATTTTAATTTAAAGTGTTTACATCAACAGCCATAAATTTGATAAACTTAATAAAACTGGTTTTACAAAACTTATTTTACAAAATAAAGGTAAAAATATGGGCGGATTTTCTTTAACTCACTGGCTGATTTTTTTAGTGGTGATTGTGGTAATTTTTGGTACCAGCAAATTAAAAAATGCTGGCAAAGATTTGGGGGAAGCTGTTAAAGGTTTTAAAGATGCGGTTAAAGACGAGGAAAAACCCAAGCTAACCCAAGACAACACCACCATCAATCAAGATGTGCCAATTCAAGCTGAAATCAAAGAAATCAAACCTAACGATAAGGCATAATCCAAATGTTTAATTTGGGATTTTTTGAACTGCTGCTTTTTGGCATGATTGCACTGATTGTCTTAGGTCCTGATAAATTAATTTATGCTGCAAAAACATTGGGCAAATGGTACGGGCAATTTCGCAGAATCTCTGACAAGTTACAACAAGATTTTGCCAGTGAATTTGAATTAAATCAATTGCAAAAACAATTTGAAACCGAAATTGCTAAAATTCGAGCCTCTGAGCAAGATTTAAAAAATCGGCTTAACCAATTGCAAAATGATTTGCAAGATGGCTCAAAACAAACATTACAAACCGTTGAATTAACCAATAATAAAAAGGCTCCTTTGCCATTATCAGGTCGATTTTTTTTATTGGGCGATTATGATAAAAAGCGTCGCCTACCCAATGCGCCTTTTTTGCCCAACTATAAAGCAGATAAACTGCTCTATCAATCCATCAATATACCATCATGAACACTATCAAACCACAAAAATCTGATGAAGGCGAAATGCCTATTTTGGCGCATTTTGCTGAGCTGCGCACTCGTCTGATTCGCATGGTTTTTGCGGTTTTGGTTGTGTTTTTGGCATTGGTAGGTTTTAGTCGCACATTATACGATTTTATTTCCAATCCTTTGGTTTCCCTATTGCCCGATAATGCCAGCATCATTGCCACAGAAGTTACTTCAGGGTTTGTTGCGCCCATTAAATTAACGTTCTTTATGGCAATTTTTATCAGCATTCCTTTTATTATTGGTCAGCTTTGGGGTTTTATTTCGCCTGCTTTATATAAACACGAAAAACGCATTGCCATCCCTTTATTATTATCAGCAATTATTTTATTTTATGTTGGTATGACATTTGCCTATTTTTTAGTATTGACCCCTGCTTTAAAATTTTTGGTGCTGTTTTCTCCAGATAATGTTTTGCCAATGACAGATATTAATAGTTATTTGGATTTTGTATTAAAATTATTTTTATTATTTGGCATTGTTTTTGAAATACCAGTTGCCACTTTACTTTTGGTATTATTAAATATTGTCAGTACCGATAAACTTATTAAAAGTCGCCGATATGTGATTGTAGGGTGTTTTTTTATTGCGGCACTGGTAACACCACCTGATGGGTTATCTATGTTAATGTTAGCCATTCCAATGTGTTTGTTGTTTGAAGTGGGAATATTATTGGCAAAACTATTAAAACGTTCAACTAAAGCAGCCTAAATACAATCTGGATAATTGTATTGATATCATATTGCTAAATTAATAGCAACATAAATCTAAAAATAACCAAATTAATCTTTTAGCATCTTTGGATAAAAACTGCGGATTTTGTAAAAAATCATACGCCTGAAGATAAACATCACTGGCAAACGTGCTATTTGATGTATCAAAATCAGCATTTAAATTATCCTGTGATACATAAAAATAACGACCCAACGCCAAATTTAATAAACATTCAATAGCTTGAGGTTTGATTTCTACTTGCTCAAATAGCTTTTGGGTGGCTTCATCACGCCCATCAGCAACATACCAATAACCAAAATCATCTAATTGACGACGTTTTTTGCCCGCCACACACCAATGACTGATTTCATGTAAAGCACTGGCAAAAAAACCGTGAGCAAATTCAATGCGTGCAGGATTGCCATCGCGACTGGCAAAATATTCTGGTTCACCATCGCCACGCACTAAAATGGTTGGCACACCATCCATATTGGTTTGCGCAAACATACTGTTGAACAAATCAATTAGCCATTGAGTAAGTTCATCGTCATTTTGGTTTTGAGATAAATCATTTCGCCATTTTTTTTGGTAATCGTGATAATCATCTATGTGGGTGATTAAATTTTTTATTTCACAAACAACATTAGGGTTTTTATAAAAATCTTGCCAAAGTTTTAAAATAGGTTTGGGGTTAGAATGACAATTTTTGTGGGCGTAAGGCGATAGCTGGTTAAAATTAATCATAATTATAAAATAAATAAAAAACTACATTATAGCATTGACCAACGATTTTTTTTTGCGTAAACTTAAATCAATTCAACAACTATTTAAAAACTCAATGACACATTTATCTTCTAATAATTCTTTAAATCAAAAATCACAGATGCCCACCAATATTTTATTAGAAAAATGGGCAGATGTTGGTTTTGTTTGGTCTGGACAAGTGGCAATTTGTGAATTTTCTCGCCTTTATCAAGTATTGGATAAAACACACACTCAGCCAAATCTCACCATCCAACTTACTTTAACTAAAAAAGAAGGTATTTTGTGGCTCAGTTATGACATTCAAAATCATGTACAGCTTGCATGTCAGCGCTGTTTACTGCCAATCACTGTTAATTTATCAGGAAACTACACTTTGGCGATTTTATATAGTGAAAGTCAGATTGCCAGTATCAATGATGCTGAATTTGTGTTTTTAGATGAAGTTTGTCCTGATAATCGCAAAACATTGCCTATCAAAGATTTATTAGAAGATGAACTACTGTTACGTTTGCCTTTGTCGCCTCGTCATGAAAATTGTCAATTACCCATAACGTTACAGAGTTTCGAGCCTGAAGAAAAGGCAGACAATCCATTTTTGGTACTATCACAATTAAAGGGGCAGCTACCCAAAAAATCATGACTGATTCACCATGACACCCATCAAAAATCTGAAATATTGATTGAAATTTTATATTTTTTTAAGTATAATCGCAAATTTAGTGCGCAACTTCATCTAACTCGTCGTGAGTTTAGTTTGAAATAACAAACTATAGACACGCACCCAACCACTTTTTATGGGCAATGAGTTTGCCTTGATGATTAGATTTTAGGAGCTATCATGGCCGTTCAACAAAACCGCAAAAGCCGTTCACGCCGTGATATGCGTCGTTCTCACGACCGTATCAGCGTGGCTACTTTAAGCATTGATTCAACCACTGGTGAAAAACACATTCGCCATCACGCTACCAAAGATGGTTTTTATCGTGGTCGCCAGTTATTTAAGGTCAGTCAAGAAGGCTAATCCATTATTGATTGATATAAAGTCAAGTTCTTATTTGATAAGGGCTTGACTTTTTTTATTGCCTCATTGATGTTTATGTATTCAATCATTGACAACACCAAAAACCAGTTTACAACAAATTAGCCTACAAATAGATTAAATATCGGTCAATAGTTTTAATACGTGTAAACAGATGTTCGTTTTTGTGATACAATGAATCTTTTTACACAATTTTAAAATTTATGAAGAATGGGTAACATATGGTAACAGAAACAAGACGAATTGCGGTAATTTTTCCAGGTCAAGGTTCACAAACCATTGGTATGATGAATGAACTTGCTCAGTCGTTTGATGTTGTTCAACAAACTTTTGCTGAAGCTAGTGATGCCTTGGGTTTTGATTTGTGGCAGATTACAGCCGATGAAGAGCGCCTACATAAAACCGAATACACTCAACCAGCACTGCTTGCAAGCAGTGTCGCAATTTGGCGAATTTTACAAGATAAATTTAATCATCATGGTATCTCACCTTTATATCTAGCTGGACATTCTTTGGGCGAATATAGCGCACTGGTCGCCTCAGGTGTGATTAACCTAAAAGATGCGGTATGTTTGGTTCATGAACGTGGCAAACTAATGACCTCAGCGGTTTTAGGCATGGATACACAAATGGCGGCAGTCTTAGGTTTAAGTGATGAACAAGTCATTAGTTTATGCGAATCTGCCAAAGAAACTGTTGGAATTGTTAACCCTGCCAATTTTAACAGTCCAGGTCAAGTCGTAATTGCTGGCACTGCCTTGGGTGTGTCTGAAGTATTAACAGCAGTGGAGGCTTTGGGCAAAAAGGCTGTTTTATTGAAAGTATCTGTACCATCGCATTGTGAATTGATGAATCCTGCCAGTGAGGCATTGGCTGAAATTTTGGCAAAAACGACTTTTAATTCTGCAAAGATTGCAGTGATTCAAAACCGTCATGCCTGTGTTCATAAAGCAACCAGTGAAATCAAAACCGCCTTAACTGAACAACTTTCCATGCCTGTTCAATGGGCAAAAACCATGCAAGTTTTGGCAGAAAAACACATAGATTTATTGATTGAATGCGGTCCTGGTAACGTACTTTCAAATCTTGCCAAACGTCAAGCAACCCCTATTTTGGCACTGCCGACTGACAAACTGGCGCGCCTTGAGAAGTTAGATGAACAATTAGGAGCAAATCATGAGTAGAAAAATAGTTTTAGTTACAGGTGCAAGTCGTGGCATTGGACGTGCAATTGCTGAACGCTTTGCCAAAGATGGTCATTTTGTCATTGGTACTGCAACCAGTGAAAAAGGGGCGGCGGCTATTAGTGAATATTTGAGTGAATCAGGTGGTATTGGACGCGTACTAAATGTTTGTAGTGATGAAGACATTGATGCCCTATTTGATGAAATTGATAGCGTCTATGGTTCAGTTAATGTATTGATTAATAATGCAGGAATTACCAAAGATGGGCTTTTGATGCGCATGAAACAGGATGATTGGGCAGATGTCATTGATACCAACCTAACCAGCATCTATCGCACCAGTCGTCGCGCCGTAAAAGGCATGATGAAAGCTCGCTTTGGACGTATTATCAACATTACTTCAGTTGTTGGTCAAATGGGCAATGCTGGACAAACCAACTATGCTGCTTCAAAAGCTGGAGTAGAGGGTTTTACCAAATCATTGGCACGTGAAATTGGTTCTCGTGGTGTAACGGTCAACTGTGTTGCCCCGGGTTTTGTAGAGACAGACATGACCGAAGAATTGGATGAACGCATGGTTGCATCACTGCTTGATGCTGTTCCTATTGGACGCATGGCACAGCCCCATGAAATTGCTGCTGCTGTCGCCTTTTTGGCAAGTGATGATGCCAGCTACATTACAGGGGCATCACTTGCAATCAATGGTGGCATGTATATGTAATTTTTATAAAAAATACAAATCGTGAACGTATGTTTTAAAAAACTTGCATATTTTAATTAAATGTTTTATGATAACAACTTTAATACATTTACATAGTACAGTGTACTGATTAAAAATTTGGAGATTTTTATGAGCGATATTGAAGCTAAAGTAAAAGCTGCTGTTGCTGAACAACTTAGCCTAAATGCTGACGAAATCAATACTAGTGCCTCTTTTATGGGTGATTTAGGCGCTGACTCATTGGATTTGGTTGAGCTGGTAATGGCATTTGAAAATGAATTCAACATCACCATTCCTGATGAAGATTCAGCAGAGCTAACCACTGTGCAAAAAGCCATTGATTATGTGACTGCAAAATTAGCGTAATTGATTGTTTTTAAACATTCATTTGATAAAGACCACTACGTTAGTGGTTTTTATTTTTTTGAGCGCCCGATAACAATCATAAAATGCTAGTAGCAATAACAGCGTAATTTGACATAAAAAAATTTTACTGACTTTTAGACAAAAATGTAATAAGATAGAAAAAGTTTTAACCCCACTAACTGAGGAGTTTTTATGGGTATTTTTAGTTTTGCTAAAGACATCGGCGATAAAATTTTTCATCGCAACAAAACCGAGACTACTGAAACTGCTGCACCCCAAGCAGTAGAAACTCAAGCAGAGCCAACCGCTCAAGAAATTGCTAATTTGCTACTAGCTCGCATCCAAGCTCAAAATGTACAAATTGATGGATTGTCCGTACATTACAATGGCGATACGGATACAGTAACCCTAAAAGGCACTGCCAAAACTCAAGAAGATCGTGAAAGAGCCCGTTTGGCGGTAGGCAACGTGCAATATGTTGCGGTCGTTGAAGACAATATTGAAGTAGAAAAACCAGAGCCTGAATCACGTTTTTACACTGTGAAAGCTGGTGATAATTTATCAAAAATCGCTAAAGAAATGTATGGCAATGCCGACTATATGAAAATCTTTAACGCTAATAGACCAATGTTGTCTGACCCTAACAAAATCTATGTTGGTCAAGTTTTGCGTATTCCTGAGTAATTTTAAAACTTAGCAGACCTTAAAACAAACACCTTAATTTTTTAAGGTGTTTTTTGTGCCAATTTTAGATATGTTTGATGCAAATTGATTAACTGATTTTGTAAATTAATCAGCGTACCTGAATTATCTACCACATCATCAGCCAACACCAAACGTCTATCACGAGAAATTTGCTTATTGATGATTGCCAAAATATCTTTCTTGGTCTGATTATCTCTTTGGCTAGCTCGCTGAATCTGTACATCAACAGGCACATCCACCACCAAGACTCTATCACAAAATTCACTTAACCCTTTGTCATCATCTTTGATATTTTCTAACAAAAGTGGTACACACAAAATACCATAATCACTGGAAATGCATTCTAAATTTTGTATAATTTTTATACAAATTTGTGGATGCATAATAGCATTTAGTTGTTTTAACGCATCAGGATTTTGAAAAACAAATTGGCGCAAAGCTTGCCGATTCAATTCGTCATTTTGTAAAATCCAGTCGCCAAAGGTTTGTTTTAGTGTTTGTAAAATAGGCGAACCTTTTTTGGTTAAATCGTGGCTGATTTTATCAGCATCAATCACATCAATGCCTTGAGCAATAAACCAATCACAAACTGCTGTTTTGCCACTACCAATACCGCCAGTAACGCCAACGATGAATTTACCATTTACCATAATTTTGCCTTTACTTATGAAAAATCATAAGTTGTAAAAGTTTTTTTGATAAATTTATTAGATAATTTACCCAAAATCAACTAAAAATATTGCTAAAACCTTGATAATTCTTTAAAATATCGTAAACTTTTGTAAACCATCCAAAGAAGCGAACCAACCATTATGAGTGATTTTTTACCCAATTTAGATGAAAATCTGATAAATCTTAGTCATGACGATTTTAAAGATTTTGCTCAAAAAGCATCTATTTTAATTGCTAAAGCCGATAATGAAAAAACCCTGCAAGAACTCAAAGTTAATTTAATGGGCAAAAAAGCGATTTTAACCACTTTATCCAAACAGCTTGGTAAATTAGATAGTGAGCAAAAAAAACAATATGGTGGCTATTTACACGAACTACGTACTCAGCTTACTACCAATTTTGATGAAAAAAATCAAAAACTTATTCAAGACGCCCTAGAAGCCAAACTTGCCAGTGAACAAATTGACATTACTTTGCCAGCTCGTACTGTAAAAAAAGGCACGCTACATCCTGTAACCATGGCTGCCAAAAGAATGCAGACATTTTTTGTACAAGCAGGCTTTAATGTAGCAACTGGTCCTGAGGTAGAGAGCGATTATTATAATTTTGAAGCTTTAAATATCCCTGAAACTCATCCAGCACGCGCAATGCATGATACTTTTTATTTTGATGCTCATTATCTTTTGCGCACGCACACCAGCCCCGTACAGATTCGCACCATGCAGAACAATGAGCCGCCCATTCGGGTGATTTGCCCAGGTCGGGTATATCGCTGTGATAGCGACCAAACACATTCGCCCATGTTTCACCAAATGGAAGGGCTTCTTATCTCAAAAACTGCTACTTTTGCTGAATTAAAGGGACTGATTCAAGCATTTTTAGAAGCTTTTTTTGAAAAAAAATTAACCGTGCGTTTTCGCCCTTCATTTTTTCCTTTTACCGAACCTTCTGCCGAAGTTGACATTCTAGCCGATAATGGTAAATGGCTTGAAGTGATGGGCTGCGGCATGGTTCACCCTCAAGTGCTAAAAAACTGCAACATTAATCCAGATGAATACACAGGCTTTGCTTTTGGTATGGGGATTGAACGCTTTGCAATGTTGTACTATGGCGTAAACGATTTACGACTATTTTTTCAAAATGATGTACGTTTTTTAAAACAATTTAGCTAAATGTTACAATTACCCAACTGATTGCTTTTTATCAATCATGCTATTTTATATTCCATCTTATCAAGTGTATAAACCCCAAAAATAGCTGGTTGATTAAACAAGATTAACCTTTTATAGAGTAATTTTGCCTACTTTAAAGCAGGTGTAAGTTACTTTTTAAATTTTAAAACAGATATTTGAGATAAACAATGAAAATCAGCGAAACTTGGTTAAAACAGTATTTTCCCAATCTAAATTTAAGTGCTGAAGAAATTGGTCATCAGCTAACCATGGCAGGGTTGGAACTGGATGATTTGTATAAAGTTGCTCCAGATTTTAGCGGTGTTGTGATTGGTGAAGTATTAAGCTGCAACCAACACCCTGATGCTGACAAACTGAAAGTTACCACTGTAAATATTGGCACAGAAACTTTGCAAATTGTTTGTGGCGCGCCCAATGTTCGAGTTGGGCTAAAAGTTGCAGTGGCAACGGTTGGGGCGATATTACCCCCTATGGATGGCAAACCATTTACCATTAAAAAAGGGAAATTGCGTGGTATTGAATCCTTTGGTATGTTATGCGGCGCATCTGAACTTGGCTTGCCCGACGAAATTGATGGTCTGTTAGAATTGGATGACGACGCACCCATTGGAACAAATTTACGTGAATATTTGGCGTTAGATGGTCATATTTTAGATATTTCCATCACGCCAAACCGTGGTGATTGTTTTAGTGTGTTAGGAATTGCTCGTGAAATCGCAGTCATTCACCGACTAAAAAAAGAAAATAATACAGGCATAGATGCTCATCAACAGGAAAATGAAAAAGTATACTCTGCCCTACTTCACCAAAATGTTGTGGTTCAGGCTGATGACGCTTGCCCACGTTATTTCTTGCAGCCTATTTTTAATATTGACCGAAGTAAAGCCACCCCAAAATGGCTTAAGGACCGCTTGATTGCATCAGGACTACGAACGCATAATTTTTTAGTTGATGTGACTAACTATGTGTTATTGGAATTAGGTCAGCCACTACATGCATTTGATGCCGATAAAGTTGTTGGTGATGTTTGTGTGCGTCTTGCCCATGCTGGTGAAACTTTTACATTGCTCAATGAGCAAACTGTTACGCTAACAGGTGATGAACTTGTGATTGCAGACAGTGAAGGTATTTTAGCGTTGGCGGGTATCATGGGCGGATTACGTTCAGCAGTTACAGACAACACCAGCAATATCATCTTAGAAAGTGCCTTTTTTGCACCCAATGCCATTGCTGGACGTGCCAGACGTTTTGGATTGCATACCGATGCCAGCCAACGATTCGAACGTGGTGTGGACTTTAATTTACCAAAACGCGCATTAAATCGAGCCGTTGATTTGATTACCAGTGTAGCAGGTGGTGAAGTTGGCAGATGGTTTACTGTTGAAAATTTAGATAATTTACCCAAACGCTTACCTATACAAGTAGCACTTACTCAAGTAAAAAGCTTGTTAGGCGTAGATATTGCTAAAGATGAAATTATTCAAATTCTAACCCATTTAGAAATTATTGTAGAAGACAAAGACGCTTTTTTAGTTTGTACGCCACCAAGTCACCGTTTTGATTTAACCATCAGCGAAGATATTGTTGAAGAAATTGCTCGTATTTACGGTTATGACAACATCGCTCCAGTATTGCCAAGTCTGTTAGTGGACATGGATTATGATGATGGTCAAGATTTACTGTTAAATCTAAAAAATACCCTAGTTTCTGAAGGCTATCAAGAAGCAATCAGTTTTAGTTTTAGTGATGAAAAACTAGAAAACTTGCTAAATGATGAAAAATTGGGAGCCATATTACCCCTTGCCAATCCTATTTCTTTAGACCTTGCCGTCATGCGTCGCACATTGCTGTCTAGCCTTTTGCCAATTGTACAGTACAATCTAAACCGCAAACAAAATCGCCTGCGTTTTTTTGAAACGGGACTTAGTTTTGTGGGTAAAAATGTTTCAGAACTGGTACAAACGCCAAGCCTTGCGATGATATCGGTTGGCGATGTTATGGATAAAAGTATCTACACTAATCGCCCTTTTGATTTTTTTGACTTTAAAGGCGATATTGAAAATTTACTGCCTGCTAATTTAGACAATCGTCGTGTTGGTTATCAGCGTGCTGATTTAGCATTTTTACACAAAGGTCAAAGTGCGTATTTATTGATTGATGATAAAAAAGTTGGTTGGTTTGGTCAGCTACACCCAAGCATCGCTCAAGCACTGGATTTACCAACTACGTGGGTGGCTGAGTTTGCCTACGAAACAATTCTCAATTTATACCATAATTTACCTAAAATCACCCCGCCAAGCAAATTTCCTCAAGTGCGTCGTGATTTAGCATTTTTGATAGATACAGCAGTAGACTGGCAAACTTTGGCTAGCGATATCAGAATAGCTGCTGGTGAATTTTTAATAGATTTGGCTTTATTTGATGTTTATGAAGGTGAGCGTTTGCCGACTGGCAAAAAATCGGTTGCCTTTACTATGACGTTTGAAAATGCCAATAATACACTGGATGATGAAACCATCAAGACCCTAATGGATAAGGTGATTGATATTCTAACCCAAAACCACAACGCCAAACTGCGTGATAGCTAATGGCAAATTTAACCAATAAAAGTTAATCAAAGGAAATAATCATGAGTACACTAACTAAGGCTGATATGGTTGATCATTTAACCGTTCGCCTGCGTATGAGCCGCCAAGATGCCCGATTTTTGGTAGATATGTTTTTTGCCCAAATCAGCCAAAGTCTAGCCGATGGCAAAGAAGTCAAATTATCAGGATTCGGTAATTTTGAGCTGCGCGACAAAAAAACTCGCCCCGGGCGCAACCCAAAAACTGGAGAGGAAGTTCCAGTGAAAGCGCGTCGTGTGGTGACTTTTAAAGCAGGTCAAAAATTGCGTGGTGAGATTCAAGCCTAACTAACAAAATATGCCCACTTAATAAGTGGGCATATTTTTATTGATGATAACAAACTTGATAACCACGACTTATAAATGACCAAATTTACGTTTCTTAGGTGCAGTTTGGTTAAAAAGCACTTCTTCTACGCGTTTTTGTGGCTTATCTTTTTTAAATGTTGAAGGGCGGCGTGTATTTTTTGTTGGCGCCGACTCTTTGGTTGTTGATTTAGCAAATTTACTGCGTTTTTTGGAAGCAAAACCATTATCATCCACCTCTACCGCACCAAGAAAACGATTGGATTTTTTGTCAGAAAATGCAGATTTCGCTGCTTTTTTTGCTTCAAAATTTTGTAATTCAAAACGACTGCCCATTCTATCACGCTTTTTATGCGGTTTGGCAAAATAACCTTGTTCAAAATCACCATCTTGATTTTTGATAAAATTCGATTGTTTTTTGTCCATTCTATTAAATTTATCACTGACAGTTTTTGACCGAACGCGTTTTTTATCACGTTCAGACTTGTGATGAGTTTTTTGAATGTTGCGTTTTGGTTCAAGTCCTTCCAATACTTCTTCTTTAATTTCACGTTTTAGATAACGACCAATTGAAGTTAGCTGTCTTCTATCATCAATGCTGCATAAATTCATCGCAACACCCGTACGACCAGCTCGACCACAGCGACCAATACGATGCACATAATCTTCCACCTGACGTGGCAAATCATAATTCACCACATGGCTAATTGCAGAAATATCAATACCGCGAGCTGCCACATCAGTTGCTACTAAAATTTGATACTTGTTGGCTTTGATATCGCTGATAATGCGATTACGTTTTCCTTGAGGTAAATCGCCATGCAGATATTTTGCTGACAGCCCTGCTTCGGTCAATGTTTGGGTTAAATCTTCAGTGCTTTTTTTGGTCGCTGTAAAAACAACCGCTTGCTTAATTTCTGGATTGCCCAGCAGCTGTAATAAGATTTTATTTTTATGATGAAAATCATCACAAAAATAAACCGATTCATCAATATGAGCAGTTTCTACTTTGATGGCGATTTTCTTAGGATTATTGGTGAAATTTTCAGCAATTTTACCGACTTCGCCATCCCAAGTTGCTGATGACATGATGGTTTGACGACTAGTTGGTACTGCTTGCATGATTTTTTCAATGTCTTCAGCAAAACCCATATCCAGCATTCTATCTGCTTCGTCTAATACCAAAACTGACAGTGCTGATAAATCCACACGTCCTGCGGTCATATGGTCTAGCAACCGACCAGGCGTTGCAATGACTATTTGCACACCTTTACGCAAATTACGGATTTGTCCGCCATAATTAGAGCCGCCAACCAATGTTGTGCTGTACAAACCTTTGATATTTGCCCCATAACGACGCACGCTATCATAGACTTGCTGAGCAAGTTCACGAGTTGGTGTTAAAATCAGGGCATGAATGTGTTTTTTTTGTTTATCAAGCTGACATAATTGATTCAAGATTGGCAGTACAAATGCTGCTGTTTTACCTGAACCTGTCTGAGCAGATAGCAATAAATCTTCTTGGTTTAAAGCACAAGGGATTGCCCCAGCTTGAATGGGGGTGGGTGTGGTGTAGCCACTTTTAGCCAAGGCCTTTAAAATTGGTTTTTGCAGTTTTAAATCGTCAAAACAAAGTGGCTTAGCGTCTGCCGGTACGGTGATGTTGGTTGTCATAATTAAATTTTTCCATTAAAAAGCCAGCCGATGAACGATTGTCCACAAAAAAGCAATCTCAAATCGTGGTAAAGTATTTTGAGCGCTGGCGTGTTGTCGCTGATGTTGATCGTTAAATGATGAAATCAAGTTAGGCAATCAACCAAAATCATCGCAACAAAACAAGAAAAACATTAACCAAAACATATTCATTGAGGAATTTTTTATTTAGATTAAATTTAGACAAATTGATAGAAGCAATTATTAGTAGCGATGTCATCAAAAGCGAAGGTTAATTCTTAATTATAGCATATTTTTATTTAAAAATAAAGTTTTTAATTTAACATAAAGAATAAAGAAGCTTTAACTTAAAATTAAATAAATCAAATTAGTTGTTAAAGGTGAATGTTACCACAACAAAATAATCGGCGACCAATACACAATCAGGATATTGATTTTTTAATTCATGAGCGGAAACTTGCATAAATTCAACTGATGCTTGGTGTAATTGAGCAACTTGTTTTACCAAAGTCAGTCCCAACCCCGTTCCTTTTTTTTGATGAATGTTTGGCAAGCTAAAATAACGTTCAAATGCTCGCTCACCAACATACTCTGGTAATTTCTGACTGTCATTGATAACAATAATTTTGGTTTGTTTCCTAGACTGTATCACCTGAACAAATACCGATGAAAGCCCATAATAAATGGCGTTATCCAGTATATTTTGAAAAGCTTGCGCCAGCCAAAATTCATCTGCCATGATATAAACATCTTGGGGTATATAATCAATGTTTTTGTGAAGTTTGGTACAAAGTGCTGATAATTGGGCGATTTGGCTGCTGATAATTTGACCAATATTACAGGAAGTTTGGTTTAATTTAAAACTGGGTTGTTCTATTTTTGCCAGTGTTAATAGCTGATTTACCAAAACAGTGAGTTTATCTGCTTGCTCAGTAATGATGGCACTAAACCGTTGTCGCTCCTCATCATTCAAATCCCAAGCTAAAAGTTCACCACTGGCACGAATGGCAGTTAAAGGTGATTTTAATTCATGGGTTAGTGTATGAACATACTCGGTAACGTAGGCTTTATTTTCAATGATATTTTTCATATCATAAATATTATGTGTCAGTTCATTTAATTCTTTGCCTAGATAAAAATGAGGTGGCATTTGCTGAGCTAGATTTTTTGTATAAAGATTAACCATAGCAATGCTATGCCGAAGCCACCATGCCATCAATATGGATAATGCCAATGCTGAAATCATAATCGTTAAGATGATTTTAATAACTTCTTCTTGGCTTTTTTTGATGTATGGTAAAAGTGTTGGGGTGGGCTTGCCAACAGATACAACACCCAAGATTTTACCATCTTTGACAATAGCACTAGCCACATACATTACGCCATAATAGGCATCTTTGCCACTTTTGTCTCTAGGCTGATAATCCTTACAATGTCCCAATCTATTGCTACTTCTTGCCCCATATTTTCCCTGCAAAGTCAAACGTACATCATTCCAGCGACTAAAGTCAGCGCCTACATCCTTATGACAACTATCATAAATTACTTTACCAACGTCATTGGTGATATAAATATGGAATTGGCTTTTGTTTTTTTGGTCGTACCAAAAAAGTACTTGGCTGCCATCATCAAAAGCTTGCGATAATTTATTGCTCATTTTATGACCAAAATCATCGCCCATTTGAGCCATATCATCAGCAACCAATGCTGACAAAAGTCGTGCTGTATCTGCCAAATCATCTTCAACTACCCGTTTAGCAGAAGGGCGTAATGTTTTTTGGGTGTAATACAAAGCAAAACTACACGCCACAATAATGAGTACGGCAAAGGTTAGCCAAATACGAAAAAATATGCTAAAACTAATTTGTTTTTTAAAGATTTTATCCAAAAACTGATGAAATGTCAGCATAGACTATAGCCCAAACCACGATGTGTTAAAATAATTTCATCGGCTGAAATGCACGCAAGTTTTTGTCTTAATGTTTTAATATGGCTATCAATAGTACGCGCTAAACGGTGTTCAGGATGCTGACTGATATGGTTTAAAATTTGTTCGCGGGTTAAAATACGTTCAGGGTTTTGTAAAAGTGTCAGCATAATTGCTAATTCGGTTTTACTAAGCGCAATTGCTGTATTATTTAGCATCAAAGAATAATCGCTTTGCTGATATGTCCAAACGCCTACTTGGGTATGACGCACAAAATCGCCAACCGATGACAACAAATTGGGCAAATCCGCAGGCTGAGAATTTGTTTTTGCAGCAACAGACTGTATTTTTTGACTGCCAGGAATGTAATTTTGTCGCCGCCAAATGGCTTTAATTCTGGCAATTAATTCTCGAGAACTAAATGGCTTAGCAATATAATCATCCGCCCCCATCTCAAGCCCGATAATAGTATCCACTTCATCATCTCTAGCAGTCAAAAATAAAATGGGTACAAAGGGGCATAAATCCCCCTGCCGAATCATTTTACATACATCAAAGCCGCTGCCATCAGGCAAGCCAATGTCTAAAATCACTGCATCAATATTTTGATGATGTTTTAATAAAGGAAGAACTTTGGCAACCATATCCGCCCAAAGAACTTGCCAGCCCTCTCGTTGCAAGGAAAATTGCAGTGTTGCAGCAATGGCTGGGTCATCTTCTAATAACAAAATTGTAGTCATATCAACTGCCATATTTGCCATAACGCTGATAATCAGAAAAATATAACACCGCAACCACTTTGCCATCAATCTGATATGGGTAAAGCATTTCATAACGCCCATCAGATGCACTAAAATAAGGTTCAGTGAAATTTTTACTAAACACTTTATCCAAATATTCTCTTTGCACTGCATCTGCTTTATAGATAAAATCTATTTTTTGCAAATAAATCGTAGTTGGCTGGCTGCCTTCGGTAGTGGTAACGCCAATCATATCGCCTATTGCTAAAGATTTTGCATCTTGAGCAGCCTGTTTGTTCAAATAATTATCAGAAAAACCCAAATAAGCATCTTTACCATCAATGGTATCAGGTACAATCACCATAGCATAATTAATCCCATTACTGGTATTTTGCAAATATCGAATGGTTTTGGCAATTTGCCCGATAAATTCTGAATCAAACTTATATTTAGTCAATTCATCCAAAGGTTCTTTGTAAGTTTGTGCGATGGTTTGAGCTGAGTCGAGCAAATACTGCTTTTTTCGCTGGCTACTTAGATAATCGCCATAAAATAATAAACCCGTTAATACTGGAAAAATCATCAAAAGAATAACCGATATCAATTTTCCATGTTTAAAAATTATTTTATCATCTTCGTTTCTTTGGGCAATGCGTGTTAGGTTTAGCATAATATTAACAATCAGTGAACTTGCCAATATTGCCAAAATGCCCAAAATACTAAAACCAAAAATTTCTGTAATATTCTCACGGAAAATTTTGATACCAAAAACGACTGCGATAATAAAAATAAACACCCAATACACAAGCAAAATAATGCTGATGAGTGCAATGATATTACTTATCTTAACCAGTTGCTTGATATTCATATTGTAAAACTCTTTTTATTTACTGTATTTGCTCATCATTTAACACAAAAAAACTATTTTTTATTAAACAGTAAACCATTTGTATTTATCTGGGTTAAGTCCACAGCCGCCCCCGTCCAAAGCTCAAAAGCAAGCTTAGCTTGCTGAATCAACATGCCAAAACCATCAAAGGTTTGGCTATTTTGCTGGCAAAAATATTTTAAAAACTCTGTTTTTTGACCATACATCATATCATAGGCAGTATTAGCAATTATATCTGACTGCGCCAGTGGCAGGGTTTGACCTGTGGCGCTCACCGATGTTGCGTTAATCACAATATCAAAATAGCCTGTTAAATTATCTGCACTCAGTTCATAAGCAGATAAACTTTGATTATTTTTTAGATGATTTTGAAATTCTTGCACCAACATTTGAGCTTTTGATAATGTGCGATTAAAAATCGCTATATTTGCCCCTTGATTTAATAAAGGTAAAATCGCCCCACGGGCTGCACCGCCCGCCCCTAAAATGGCAATGTTTTTACCCACCAAACAAACATCCTTATCTAAAAAATCAGCAACCAATCCGCGACCATCGGTGTTGTCGCCATATAATTTGCCATTTTTTAAAAAAAGCGTATTAACTGCTTTTGCTGCAAAAGCATCATCGCTTAACTCATCGCACAGTTCAAACGCCCACTCCTTAAAAGGTAAAGTAACATTTATACCACGTCCGCCACCTGCAAAAAACGCTTCAATCACCGCGGTCAAGCTTTTTTTATCATTTGGACAAAATTGTCTTTGATAACAAATATCTATTCCAGTTTGAGCAGCAAAAGCCTGATGAATTTGGGGGCTTTTTGAATGAGCGATTGGGTTGCCGATGACGATAAAATGATACATAATATGCCTTTTGTAATTTGTTGTGATGATGATGACCCCAAAAAAGCCATTAGATAAAAAAAATCTTATCAAGCCATTGATTTGGGCTGTTTTTTTGCTATTTTTGGTGGTAATTGGAATAAATTTAAGTTCTTTTGTTAGTTATTTTTTTAACAAAAAAGTCACAGCTGAAAAAATATCCACGCCAAAAATCTATGAACCAGTCGTTTACCCCATCCAAGATTGGCAAAGCAGTAAAAAAGCTAACCGACTGTACACTGATGAACTCATCCATTTAATCGGACAAAATCCCACTACGGATAAGACTTTGGATTTTTATGGTAATGAAGCCGTATTGCACCGATTTTCAACATTATCTGAGCCTGAACTGTCTTTAGCTAATAGCGACGATATATTGGAATTAAGCTGGTATTTTGCCCACCCAAAAGACAATGAAACTGATAAAAATTTAAGTGTTCGTTACGCTCAAAAAGCCTACTTATTAGCCAGCCATATCTATGGTAAAGATGGTAAAACGCTAATCAATGCAATGCTGAACAAAAAATCCAACCCCAAACTAATGGGTTTGTTATTAGCGCAGTGCCAAGGGTACATCTGCAAACTTATTTTAGATAAAAAAGCTTTACACATTCGTGATAAATCTACCACCAAATCCACCAAGGATTAAAATACCCATAACGATAATAATCCAAACGCTGACCCATTTCATACTGCTCAAGACCAAGCATATTAGCATGGTGCAGTTCTTCAAAATTATCATCACACACAGGATTTAACGCATAACCCATACGACCTAAATGGTAAGCGTTTGATTTGGTGCAATAGTGTTTTAAACCAATTTGCCGACCAGTTTCCCATAATGCCTTATCAGGAACGCTTTTACCTTGACAGGTTTTGATGTGTTTTAGAATTTTTTGGCTATCTGACCCTTGTTTTCCATCCAAAATACCCACTTCTTGCCAATTAGCGTTTTGGCAATCACCCTTTTTTAGTGTTGATAAAGACACGCAGCTACACAACGTCAAAATCAATAATAATAATGACAACAATCGCATACCACCATTCATTATGCCTCCTATTTATGTTCTAGCTGATGATTTTATTGTATCATTTTTGAATGGACTATGGTTTATCTTAGTGCTATATGCGCAAAACTATGATAAATCCGTTTGTATCACATATTCATCCAAATTTACATCGCAAAGTTCTTGTAAGGCAACAATAAAACGATGATAGCTTGTCTTTAAAACCACCATGCTCTTTTGATTATCAAGACAGTCTTTTTCTAACATCTCAGCAGCAAAACGCAATTTGGGTGTACCTGCATATCTTGCCCCACCAATCAATTTATGAGTAATATCGCTCAATGTTTTTTTATCTTGCTGTTGCCATGCTTTTTGTAGTGCTGCTCGTTCTTTTTTGGCATCGCAAATCATCATTTTTAATAATTTTATTGCCAAATCCGCCTTATAAGATGACAGTTGCAGGGCTTCTTGCCAATCAATCACAGGCAATTGAGCAAAATCTGCTGGGGCGCAATTTTTGGATAAATCATCTACTATGGGTGCAGACAATTGATTGTGAGTTAGCCATTTTTGAAGTATCTGAATGAGTTGATTGTAAGCAATGGGTTTACTAATATAGCCATTTAATCCAGACGACATCAGTAAATCTTTTTCATCTGCCAAACCATGAGCTGTCAATGCAATGATTGGGATGGGTGTGCTGTTATGGGTTTCTTCAATTTTACGAATCTGTGTAGCAGCTTCAAATCCTGACATTTTTGGCATTTGGATGTCCATAAAAATCAGGTTAATTGGCTCATCCTGCCCTGTAATGGCGAGCGTGGTGCGATGAATGGCATCAAAACCATTTTTGGCGGTAACTGCGTCTACATTTAGCTCTGCTAAAAATGCCTGCATTACCAAAATATTAGGCAAATGGTCATCCACCACAAGCACTCTAAAACCTGAAAAGCTAACTTTATCGTCTTTTTTTGGAGCAGTTTGATTGGCAAGCATTGCCAAAAGTTGCCGACTATCCATTGGCTCATACAATGCATAAGTCTGATAAGTGGTTAGCAAGCTATTATCCATGCTCACCTGATAACCATAAGTGGCTAAATTTCCCTGATAACGCTGACGAATTTGCCGTAAAATTGCAGGGATATCATCTTGAGCAGCGTCTTGTCCAAAATAGTCCACCATTACCCAATTAAAACCGTGGTTGGGTTTATCCAATTGTTCTAATAAATCAGCAAGTCCGATGGTGATGTAAATTTTAGCTTGTATGTGGTTTAAACTTGCTTTTAATGCTTGAATAGCAGGCGGGTGATTAATCCATACCAAAATATTGATTGGCTGAGCTGGTATTTGTCTGGGCAAATCATCCAACATTGCGCCTTTTGTTGGCAGTTCAAACCAAAATGTTGCTCCTTGTTTAGCAATATTTTGACGGCTGTTATCAAAAAAACCAATTTTACCGCCCAGTAGCGTTATCAATTTTTTTGAAATCACCAAACCCAAGCCTGTTCCACCGTAACGACGCGTTACCGATAAATCGCCTTGGCTAAAACTTTGAAATAATTGAGCCTCATCGGCTTGACTAATACCCTTACCAGTATCTTCTACCAAAATACGAATTGCATCGTCTTCATCGCTCAGTCGCACCTGAACAACAACCGAGCCTGAATCGGTAAATTTGATGGCATTGCCTACCAAATTGGTTAAAATTTGTTTTATTCGCAAACCATCACTTTGAATGTGCATTGGCACATCATGATAAAACAGCACCGATAGGCGCAAATGTTTTTCTGATGCCACAGGCGACAACATATCCACAACATCATAGATAGCGGCATACAAATCAAATTTGTGATTATCCAGCACCAGTTTTCCAGCTTCTATCTTGGAAAAATCCAGCACATCATTAATCAATGCCAAAAGATGGGCAGATGATTTTTTGATGGTTTGAACGTATAAGTTTTGCTTGTCAGATAAGTCTTCATCTCGTGATAACAAATTAATAAAACCATCAATGCTATTTAAAGGAGTTCTTAATTCATGACTGATATTCGCCAAAAACGCTGATTTTGCTGTGCTGTTACTCACCACAATATCATAATTGCTGCGAATCTCAATATTTCGCATTTCCATCTCGTCCATGGACTGTCTTAAATCCGCCTCAGTTTCTGCAGCGTGATTTTTTAAATCATCCATGCTATTTTTTAAACGACCAATGGCTTTTGATAAATCGTTTTGCAATAATAAAAATTCACCCTCTGTTAAATGGTGCATGCTTTTATCTAAATTATCAACAGTCAATCCTTGTAGATAAAGACGCATTTCGTAAATGGGGGCAACCCAACGTTTAGCATAGATATTTAATACCAAAAGCAGCAATAAAAGTGTAATCAACCCTGTAACAGCCAGTGCCAATGCCACTCGGTAGTAGGTAATAATTAAAGGCTTATTATCCATCTGCACCACCAGCCAAAACTCCCCAAGTTCGGCGGCGATAGGCATACCATACAGAGTGTGCTCATAAGTATAGAGCTGCCAAAATTTTTTATTAGAAATTTCCCATTGAGGTAATTTTTGTGATTTGCTCATGGTGCTATCTAATAGCACATTACCTACTTTATCCACCACCATAACTTTTTGTAGCCATTCTTCACGTGATAAAGTATGGGCGTGTAAAAACCCCCAAAACCCTTTTCCAATATCAGTTGGTTGGTTGGTAGAATCAATAATGTTTTTATCATTATTCAGATAAGTTTGATAATCTTTTGGTTTGCCAGCCATGTTGTCTAAAAGCATTGGACGCATGACAGGCTCATAACGAATCAGCAAAGCCTGAGCAAAGGCTTCTTGTTCAAAACGTGTTGATTTTCTAACTTCTGAAAAAACCAAATAACCACCAACTGCCGCCAACAAAACAATTGGCAAAAATACCAACAAAATCAATTGTCCATAAACACTTTTTCGGCTAAAAATTGATTGTTTCATAGTTTATATTATGTTAGAAGAAACAGCAGTGTAGCATGATTGCCCAAAAAAACAAGCCGTCTTGGGCGGTTTTAGGCAAGTATGCTATAATTTAGACATTATTAATTATTTTATCAGTTGTTTTATGAATAAAATTAAAAAATTAGCTGATTATGTTGGCAATACGCCTTTAGTGTGTTTAAACCATTTGCCAAATAATCGCAATAAAATTTTTGCTAAATTAGAAGGAAATAATCCAGCAGGTTCAGTTAAAGATAGACCCGCTTTAAATATGATACGTCAAGCCCAGATGCGAGGCGATATTAAAAAAGGCGACAAACTCATAGAAGCCACCAGTGGCAATACAGGAATTGCATTGGCAATGGCTGCTGCGATTGAAGGCTATCACATGACACTTATCATGCCCAAAAACTCCACTCAGGAACGAAAAGATGCCATGCGAGCGTATGGGGCAACCTTGATAGAGGCTGAAAATATGGAAGTGGCACGCGATTTAGCTCTAAAAATGCAGCAAAATGGCGAAGGTTTGGTATTGGACCAATTTAATAATCCTGATAATAAAAACGCTCATTATCACAGTACCGCCCCTGAAATTTGGCAACAAACTCAAGGTAAAATCACGCATTTTGTCAGCAGTATGGGAACCACAGGCACCATTACAGGAGTTGCTAAATTTTTAAAAGAAAAAAATCCTGATATTCAAATCATTGGACTTCAGCCTAGTGATGGTTCTAACATTGCAGGCATTCGTCGCTGGTCAAAAGCTTACCTTCCAAAAATTTTTGAGCCTGAGCTGGTGGACACCATTATGGATGTTCACCAAGCAGATGCTGAGAACTATACTCGCAAACTCGCCAAAGAAGAGGGAATTTTTTGTGGGGTGTCATCAGGAGGCGCAGCATGGGCGGCTTACCAAATCGCTCAAACCACTTCTGATGCCAATATCGTATTTATTGTTTGTGATAGAGGCGATAGGTATTTATCAACGGGACTGTTTAGTTTATAATCATCATGATTAATAATTAATCAGATAAAACTTCAATTTTGTTGATACATTGGAAAATTTATGAAATTATTCGCTCCACTCATAGCTTTGAGTATAACCCTAGTTATGTGCACAACTGCTTTTGCGGGTGCTTCGTATTATGAAAATGCCCAAATGCACTGTATGATTCTTAAAGATGGCACAATCAAAAAACAAACCGATTGTCAAGCTGATGGTATAGAATATGGCGGGGCAGGTTATGGCGGAGGCATTGATTGGACTTTTGATGAAATCAAAGGGTTTGGAGTGTTTGTAGTCAGTCGAGGCTTGATGTTTGCTCAAGACCAAGGTGGCGACATACTGGTGGATGAAAATGGTTACGCCAAACTTAGCCGTGAATGGCTTACCCTAAATGATAAGCCTGCATTGATGTTTCATAGATTTCCCAATAATCATCAGCGATTTACTGACAGCCAAGAACAGCTTTATCATGCCAACAAATTACTTGACGTCAAAGGCAATGCTATTGCGCCCTATCACTGTTTGGCATATACTCAAAACCCAGACATTGAATTTTGCTTTAATGGTAAGTTTTAAGAATAAAATTCGTCAATTCATCAAAATCATCAAACACCCCATCAGGATTACTATGACTGATGGGAGTGTCATAATTATAGCCATAAGTCAAAGCCAAAGTGATAATATGAGCGCTTTTCCCGGCTTCAACATCATTTTTTGAATCACCTATCATAATGGCTTGATTTGTGCTAATACCTAGTTTTTCACAAATATGCAGCAGTGGCAGCGGGTCAGGTTTTTTAACTGGTAAGCTGTTACCGCCCAAAACCAACTGAAATTTATCTTGCCAACCAAGCCCCACCAAAATATCAGGCACAAACTCCACAGGTTTATTGGTCGCGATGTTTAAACAAAAACCTGCTTGGATTAATTTATCTAAATTTTTGGTAACGTTGGGATATTCTTTGGTTTGGTTAAACACATTTTCCCGATAATAGTCCAAAAAAACTCTATGCGCTGCCTCAATCTCATCAGGCGTTCTTGGTAAATTCGCCCAATCCAAAGCTCGCTGAACCAATTTTAATGAACCATTGCCCACCCAAGTACGAACATCGTTTTCACTTGGAATTTTATCAGATAAAGTCTGCATCATTTTTTTGACTGAAATGGCAATATCAGGCACACTATCAATTAACGTACCATCTAAATCAAAAATGATTGTATTTTTTTTCATGGTTTTTCTCACGTTGTCAATCTTGGATTGTTAATTGTAATTTATGGTTATCATAGCCCAAAACTATCAGCAAAAAAACCTTTATCAATAAATTTTGGCGATATTTGTAACAATTAAGTTACGCAAATTGGCAAAAAATTTAAGTAAAAGCAATATATTATCCTTATTTTAAATCATTCTATCCCAAGTCAATATTTTTTTGCAAAAGTTTACAAAACACACCATAAACCATGCACATTCTTTTAGAAATAATTTGTTACTATAAAACCATCAAGGTTGTTAAGCAAACAGCCAAATTCGTTGGAGAAATTTTATGAAAACATCAATCAAAACATTATTAGCCGTTGCTGTTGCGTCTTTATTTGCTATCAATGCCAATGCTGGCGTTAGCTATGGCTCAGCGGCAGGTTCTGTATCGCCTTATATTGGTGTTAAAGCGGGTCAATTTAATCCAGGAATTGACAAGGCAAAAGGTGCAACTGTTTATGGCGTATATGGCGGGGTGAATTTTGACCAAAATTTTGGGGTTGAAGGTGAGTACGCCAGCACTGAAGACAAAGATTACACCAACACTCAAGGGATAGCCCGTAATTACAAAGCAAAAACTTATGGTTTGTATGGTACTTATCGTTATAACTTTGTTAGTACGCCTGTCTATGCTAAAGCCAAACTTGGGCTAGCTAAAACAGAAGTTACTGATAAAGCCAAAGTTGGCATCAACACCAAAGAAACCGATAAAACCAGCATCGCAGGTGGTGTCGGCATTGGCGTCAAAGCAACCGATAATTTTGGTGTCGAAGCCACTTACAACTACCTAAATGGTGATGACAAAATGTGGGGTGTTGGGGCGCACGTCAATTTTTAATCAAAACCATCGTAAAACCAGAAAGACGCAATTTTGCGTCTTTTTGTTGTTTTGATTTAAATTTTTTAATTTTTTGATGGGTGTTTATTTAATCTTGGCACGATATTTCACAACTGCTGTTCCACCAAGCCCCACATCTTCAACCGTCCAACGCAATGCTTTGTAGCTACCAAAAGCCAAATTTTGTACTTGACCACCAACATTAATGCGAATTGGCATATTAACAAAACGCTGACCATCAGCGCTGCCTTTGGCAGTTTTTGGACTTAAAAATCCCGTAAATTCAGCATCATTAGAAATGGTTAAAGTAACTTCCATTGTGCGAATGCGGTCGCCATTATTAGTAAATAAACCTTGATATTCTAAAACATCTCCTGATTTGACCGCAGTACCAACATTAACAGGAATTAAATTTTCTTTACCAGCGGCATCTGTTTTAACAATAAATGCATTTACAACTGTACTGATATTTTCCTGACCAGTTGATTGAGGTTGATTTAGCATTGCTGGAGTCAAGGTCGTTGTTGTGCTGGCAACCGCTGTGGCTGTTTGTGTGGTTGTAACTGGAGCTATGCTAGCAGTATTGACAGTCATGGCTTGCGCTTTAGGCAATTGGTTAAGTGTTGGAGCACCCGGTTTACTGCTTGGTTTGGCAGTGAATGTAATCATGCCCGTATTATCTTGAGTAGTTTGGTTTGGAGTTGGTAGCATCGCATAAGCAGACGTTGCACAGCCACCTAGTAGCAGCATCATTGATAAATAACGCATGGTTTTTCCTTATTGCAATAAATTAAATCGTTTTAAATCAAATGGATTGTTTGGCGTGAGCTTTTACCATTGTTTTAACTCATATCAAACTCAATTCACACCAAACTTAATCAAAAGCGGTAATCATAACACGGAAAATTAATTCTTTTATTAATCATCCGTTTATTTATGGTAAAATTTGCTTTTTGCATTTTAATAAATAGAGCCTTCATGAACACGCCCCCCATTGATTGGTTTCGCCGCTGCACTCCCTACATTAACGCCCATCAAGGCAAAACCTTTGTGATTATGTTTGATGGTGATGCCTTGACAAGTGATAATTTTGATAAGCTAATTCATGATTTTGTGCTTTTACACAGCTTGGGAATTCGTTTGGTCTTGGTGTATGGAGCTCGCACACAGATTAATCAAGCCTTAAAAAATGCCAATATTAACAGTATCTTTTATCAAGACGTTCGCGTTACCGCCAAAGACAGCATGGAACATATTTTATCTGTGGTTGGCAAAACTCGTTTGCAAATCGAAGCAGAATTTTGCAAAGGACTGGCAAACACGCCCATGCTTGGAACAAAAGTGAGTACAATATCAGGAAATTTTATCACCGCCAAACCTTTTGGGGTCAGAAATGGTGTTGATCATCAACTCACCGGAGAAGTTCGGCGCATTGATGCTGCCGCCATTAAACACAATCTAGACTGTCGTCATGTGGTTATTTTAGACTCTTTGGGATTTTCAGTATCAGGAGAAATTTTTAATCTACAATCTTACGAAATTGCCATTAAAACTGCCATTGCCCTAAAAGCAGATAAACTGGTTTTTCTGGGTCAAACCGATGGAATTTTTGATAATGGCGTATTGATTCGCGAGATGACCGTTGATGCTGCACAAAATTTTTTACAAAAACATCCTAAAAATACTGTTTTAAAAAATGCCATTATCGCCTGTCAAGAAGGTATCAAACGCGTACATTTGTTAAGTTATAAACAAGATGGAGCGATTTTAGAAGAATTATTTACTACTGACGGGCAAGGCACGCTTATCAGTCAAAATCAATTTGACAACATCCGAGAAGCGACCAGTGATGATATTTTGGGCATCATGACGCTGATTAAACCGTTGGAACAAAAAGGCATTTTGATTGAGCGCAGTCGCCAAAGACTAGAAGAAGAAATTGATTTTTTTGTGGTGATTGAACGTGATGGCAAAATTATTGGTTGTGCCGCCTTATACCCTTTAGATGATATAAGTGGAGAAATTGCCAGTATCGCCATCGACCCTGATTATCAAAATGGACAGCGTGGTAGTGATTTATTAACTTTTATCCAAAATCGCGCCAAAACTTTTGGTTTAACGCGGTTATTTGCTTTAACCACTCGCACTCTACACTGGTTTATAGAACACGGTTTTAATCAAACCACTCCAAACGCCCTACCCAAAAAAAGACTGCAACAATATCATAATGGGCGAAATTCTAAGGTACTGATAAAAAGTTTATCAGACTAAAAAACACCTTTTATCGTGAATTATTTTCTGTTATAGTAAACATTTGTTATTATATACATGATTTTGTAACATATTTTATAAGAGAGTAAACATGCATTTTAAAAAATCGTTGCTTGCCAGTGGCATTTTTTTTGGTAGTTTTTGTCATGCAGCAGACATCAATCAAAGCGTATTTTTTGGCGATAGTTTAACTGACAGTGGCTATTATACCCAAGTCAATGCCAATATTGGTAAATTTACCACCAACCCAGATAAAGTTTGGTCGGAAGTTTTGGCAGACCATTTGGGAGCAACTGCCAATCCTAGCAATAATGGACAAAATGGCACAAATTACGCTGTTGGCGGCGCAAAATCAGCTGAAGATACGGTGAACTTTGGGATTTCTGTGCCATCCGCACAAAGTCAAGTACAAAATTATTTAACCAACCATCAAATCAATCCCAATGCTTTATACACTGTATGGATTGGTGCTAATGATTTATTGGCGGTTGCTCAAAATCCTGCTAATGCCACATCAGTGATAACAGCCGCCGCCCAAAATACGGTAGGCACAGTAAAAACCTTGCATGATAATGGCGCAAAGGTTATTTTAGTGCCAAATTTACCCGATGTTGGTCTAACCCCGCAAGCCACAGCTCTGGGTATCAACGCCCAAGCCACAGCTGCCACTCAGCTTTATAATAGCAGCATTTATAATGGGCTTTTGACAACTTCTGCTAATGTTGTGCCATTAGATACCTTTAGCTTGTTACAAGAGGTCGCTCAAAACCCAAGTATTTATGGTTTTAGCAACACCACCAGCACAGCATGCACGGGCTCATCAGCAATTTGTACTGATAAAGGTGGCTCAGATTATCTATTTGCTGATGGCATTCACCCCACAGGAAAAGCCCATAAAGTAGTTGGCGATTACGCTTATGGCGTTCTGTCTGCGCCCGTTCAAATTGGTCAAATCAGCCAAAGCCTAATAACCCATGGACAAAATAAAGGGAATTTTTTACATCAACGACTGCATAGCGACCGTCAACATCAACAAAATTTTTGGGCAACAGGGACGCTGACTCAGCAAAAAAACACACAAGGCAAAAGTAGCAATAAAACTGATAATATCAACAGCAACATCCAAGTTGGCATTGATACCAGCAAGAATAACTATACTCTTGGTGCTTATCTAAATTACCAAAACCATGACCAAAAATGGCAACAAGGCGGCAAATTTGATGTAGACAGCATGGGACTTGGTATTTACCATCAGCAGCGCTTTGGTAAAATGCATTTAAACACCCAAATAGGCATGGATAAACTTACCATTAATACCCACCGTCAAATCGCATTAGGGCAAACCATTCGCAGCCACAAAGCTCGCGCCAATGGTCATCATATGTTTGTTGATATGCAAGCAGGTTTTAATATGGGGAATTTTACGCCGTATTTGGGCGTTAATGCTCAGCACGTTAAAATTGGTCAGTTATTGGAAAACGACAAAACCGCTACATCCATGCAGTTTGACAAACACACCCAAAAAGAGATTTTTGCCAAAGCTGGTGTAATGGGGCAACTACCCATTAGTCAAAATTGGCAAGTGTTTGGAGATTTGGGCGTTTCACATCGCTTAGTTAATGATGAATTGGCTGTCAAAAGTCGTTTACAATCCATCAATACGCCCAATCGTTTTAGCTTAACAACCCCAAAAGCAGATAAAACCTCAGTATATGGCTCAGTTGGGGTTAAGACTGCAATTGGTAAAGCTGACCTATATGCCAACCTGCAAGGACAAACATCTGGCAGTGATAATACAGATGTTTCGGGACTGATTGGGGTCAGCTATGGATTTTAATTAAAATTTGATAGGTTTTTACTTTTTTTGTTTATTCAAAGTATAAATCGGGTTTTAATTTTATTATCATCAAGCTGTTAATAAGAAAATAGGTTAAATAATACAAGGTTTTGTCATCACAAAACCTTGTATCAATTGCGTCATTAAAATCGGTTGACTTAGACGTTATATAATAAAAACTGGTAATTTAAGAATCAAAATCATCTTAAGCCACTCCATACAAGCTGACAGCCTACTACTAGTAGCAAACAGCCAAACGCCCGTTTTAAAACTTGAGCAGGCAGTACATGAGCCAATCTTGCTCCTACTTTTGCCATCATAAAACTCATGATACTAACGCAAATAAACGCCCCAACATGCACAAATCCAATCGTCTGTGGTATTTTAAGCCCAGTAGTTGCTGTTTGACCAAACCACATAAAACCGATTGCTCCAGCTACCGCAATAGGAAATCCACATGCTGCCGACGTTCCAACCGCCTGTTTCATTGGTACGCCATTATAGCTTAGATATGGTACCGTCAAACTTCCTCCACCAATGCCAAAAATTGCTGACAGCAAACCAATCACCATGCCCGCCAATGTTTGGGTGTGATTTTTAGGTAAAGGTTTATCAAGGTTCTCTTTATTGGGGAAAAATAACATTTTAATTGCCATCAGCACCGCCCCTATGCCGATAATAGCCTGTAAAGCATCACCTTTTATCAATGTTGCTATCCATGCACCCAAAAGACTGCCTAGCACCAATCCTTTACTCATATTTTTAAAAATATCCCAACGCACGCCGCCTCGTTTATGGTGAGCAGACATTGAGCTGATGGATGTTAAAATAATGGTTGCCAGAGCCGTCCCTACCGCTACATGAGCCACAACATCATTTGGCATACCGTAAGCGGTAAAAATCCATACCAAAGCTGGCACAATAATCAATCCACCGCCGACCCCAAAAAGCCCAGCACACACGCCTGCTATCGTGCCTGCCAACATAAACCATAAATACATTTATTCGTCCTAATTTTTACTTTGTGTTATTATAACGGCAAATCTGCCAAATTCCCAATTTTACCAGTCATGAAGCAAACGATTCAAATTTTAAATACTCCAATTCACCATCACCACTTTGACACGATAGACAGCACCAACACCCAGCTCATTTTAGACATCACCCACACTTTGAATTTTAACCAATTACATGTCTATACTGCAAGCCATCAATACCGTGGACGCGGGCAACATGGTCGAACTTGGGAGCATGGCGATGATAACGTGTTTTTATCGTTTTATACGCCCATCAAAAACAATCAACAAACTTTTGGGCTTACGCAACTGTCAGGGATTTTATCGCTTGTGGTTGGTTTTTATTTATACAAATTACCCATTATTGAACACATCAATCGTCAAAGGCATGCCAACAATCTATCACCAATAGGGGTAAAATGGGCAAATGATGTGGGTTATTTTGATAAAACACACAACCGATTTTATAAACTCATTGGCATTTTAATTGAACCTGTATTTGTTAAACTAGGCAATAAAAGCACACAAGTGGGTGTGGTGATTGGTGTTGGTCTTAATGTAAAAACCACGCCTACCATCAAAGACGGTTTGTATCAAGCTACAAGTCTACACGCTTTAGAACAAACCCAGCTCAGCGCCAAAGACTGTTATGAACCGATTTGTCATGCCATTTATCAGGCGATATTATCTGCAAATGATTTTTATCAAAACCCAGCTTCATTCATTTCTTTTCAGCATGCCTTTAATCAAGCCCATGTATTAAACAATCAATGTGTGAATATCTACACCCAAAACAACACTCAAACCCCAAGCGATAGCGGTATTTGTCTTGGCATTAATCAACATGGGGCATTGCTACTACAAAATGACCAAGGCACAAACGCCATTTTTGCAGGGATGGCAAGCATTGCATTGACTCATGGATAATCATTCACGCAATAACGAGAAAACTATGACAACATTATGGCTGGATTTGGGTAATACACGTTTAAAATATTGGCTTACAGATAATAACAACACCATTTTAGACCATGATGCTAAACTTCATCTGCAAGCACCCGCCGAACTTTTAATGGGGCTTAGTGATAAATTCATCCGTTTAAACCCAGATTTCATTGGTATTTCATCAGTTTTAGGTCAAAAAATTAATCAGCAAATCATAAAAACGCTGACTCACACCCAAATTCCTTTTGAATTTGCCAAAGTTTCACACCAAAACTCGTTATTACAAAGCCATTATCAATCCACACAATTAGGTGTGGATCGATGGCTTCAAATGCTTGGAGCAAGTCAAATTGGTCAAAATCTATGTGTGGTTGGCTGTGGCACGGCAATGACAGTTGATATTATTCACGATGGTGTGCATTTAGGCGGTTTTATTTTTGCCAATGCACGCCTGCAACGTGAAGCCTTATACGCAGGCACCCGTCAAATTGATGTCACTGATGGCGATTTGGCAAGCCTTGAACTAGCAACCAATACCACTGATGCGGTCAATCATGGTATTTTGCTATCCATCACAGGAGCAATTAATCAAGTTTTACGCCAATATCCAACCCATCAGCTTGTTATGACTGGTGGCGATGCTAAAAGAATCGCTCAACATTTATTTGCCAACGCCATTATTGAAAAAAATCTTTTATTAATTGGGCTGCAAAAATATTTTAATCTCACTAAAAATTGATTGTCGCTTTATAAAAAATTTGCCATAATAAACAGTTTTTCACTATCTAAAAATATTATGCAATTTTTTAAAAATACTTTAACTATCAGTTTCATCAGTGTTATTTTATTAGCAGGCTGCAATCAAAACAGTACTGCCAAACCCACCCAACTTGATAAAACAGCCAACAATGATACAAAATCATTGCACAATACTGCCGCTCAAAGCAGTGACCCCAATAATAATGCTGAAGTAGCCAATGCCCTACAAGCCAATCTAAACGCATCTGGTGTGGATGTGCATGTATTATCTGCCGTACCTAGTGGTGTGCCTGATTTATTTTGGGTAACACTAAATGGTTCTGAATCCATCTTTACTGACAAAACTGGTAAATATATTTTTCAAGGCAGTGTTGTTGAATTAGGCGGTGAAAAACCAGTGGACATCAGCGCCAAACTGCATTCTAAAAATGCTAAACAAGCCTTACAAAGCGTTGATAAATCCACAATGATAGTTTTTCCTGCCCAAGGAACACCCAAAGCGGCTATTTATGTATTTTCTGACCCTACTTGTCATTATTGCCAAAAACTACATAGCGAAATCAACGAAACCACCAAAGCTGGTATTGAGGTACGTTATTTAGCGTGGCCTCGTGGCGAACAAATGCTGCCTTTAACCGAAGCTATCTGGTGTAGCAAAGACCGTAATGACGCAATGACCCGCGCCAAAAAAGGCGAAAAAATCACCTCCGATGCTTGCGCCACTCCCATCAAAGAGCACTTAGCCTTAGGTTACAGTTTAGGTGTATCGGGCACGCCTGCGGTTTTTGCTGAAAATGGCGTACAACTAGGTGGCTATCTACCACCTGCTGAACTGGCAAAAATGGCAATTGCTAACAAGCAATAACTTGACACGATTTAGCCGACAAATCATCTGGTTTTGTCATAAAAACTATGCTAATTTAGTCGGTTCATATTTTTTTAAATAGTTTAATTTAATAATAGACAATTATTTATGGGGAATTTTGTGAATCAATCCATCAATCTTGCCATTTTGGGGTTAGGTACTGTTGGCACGGGCATCGTCAATCTGCTAAAAGATAATGCCAAAGAACTTTCTCGCCGCAGTGGTTATGATATTAATATCACACACGTTGGCACAAGGCGTCATAGAAATGACATTGACCAAAATATCAAACAAAGCGATGATTTATTTGCCATCGCTCAAGCTGATAATGTTGATATTGTCATTGAAGTGATTGGCGGAACAGACATTGCCAAAGATGTTATTATTCACGCCATCAAACACAAAAAACACGTTGTTACCGCCAATAAAGCCCTACTTGCCAAACATGGTAATGAAATTTTTGCATTAGCGGATGAATATGGTGTGCAGGTGCGTTATGAAGCCGCGGTTGCAGGCGGGATTCCAATCATTAAAATCATTCGTGAGGCTCTTGCTGCCAATAAAATTGACTGGATAGCAGGAATTATTAATGGTACGGGTAATTTTATCCTATCTGAAATGCAGTCTAAAAATCGCAAATTTGGTGACGTATTAGCAGAAGCCCAGGCGCTAGGCTATGCCGAAGCTGACCCAACATTTGATGTTGAAGGTATTGATGCCGCTCATAAACTATCTTTGCTTGCTTCCATTGCTTTTGGCATTCCATTACAATTTGATAAAGTCTACTGTGAAGGCATTACCAAAATCAGCTTACAAGATGTGATTTATGCCAAAGAATTGGGGTATACTATCAAACATTTGGGTTTTGCATTTCGCCGTGAAACTGGATTTGAGCTTCGTGTACACCCAACCTTAATCCCAAACAGCACCTTACTTGCCAACGTCAATGGGGTAAAAAATGCGGTTATGGTAGATGCTCACCCATTAGGACAATCTTTGTATTATGGTGATGGTGCAGGTGGCGGTGCAACAGCATCTGCTGTAATGGCAGATGTAATGGATTTGATTTATGTTATTAAAGCAACCACCCCAAGTGATGTTCCCCATCTTGCCTTTATTCCTGAAGAGTTATCTGATACCAAAGTACTATCTAGTGATGAAATGACCTCAGGTTATTATCTGCGTTTAACTGTAAAAGATGAATTGGGCGTTTTGGCAGATACCACACGCATTTTAAGCGATAACGGCATTAATATTGATGCCATCATGCAACGAGATGCTCATAAATCAGGACTTGTGCCTATTATCATCCTAACTCTACCTGTTTTAGAAAAACAGATGAATACTGCCATTTCCCAAATTGAAGCGCTTTCAGCAGTGGTTGAACCTGTCATTCGTATTCGCCTTGAAAGCTTAGATGAATAAACCAGTGAACAGTTAAATTAATAATGATATAATAACTTTATTAAATTTTGCTGGTTTTGGGGTTATTCCCAACAAACTTGGATTATACCGCCCTATAAAAAGGTGGCATTTTAACCATTAAGGATTTTTAATGAAAAAATTATCTTTAAGCCTAGCTGTTGCTAGCATCGCCTTTGCCCTAACCGCTTGCGGTGGTCACGAAGAACACCCACACGCTGTTGATAAAGTAGCTGAAGCAGAAGCTGCCGCCAAAGCCAAAGCACCACAAGCAGAAGAAGTCAAATTTGCTGACCATGGTGCTGAAACCATTGGTGGTGTTGGTGGAACCAACCCAAAACCTGCTGCAACTAGCGATGCTAAAGCCAACGACCAAGCAAAATCAGAAGAAAAAACTGATAATGCTGCTGACGCTAAAGCTGATGAAAAAGCACAGACTGATGATAAAAAATCAGAAGAAAAAACAGAAAATACCGCTGAAGCAAAAGCTGACGATAAAAAAACTGAGGAAGCGGCTGCCAAAGCTAAAGAAACCAAAACTGATGATAAAGAGACTGAAGACAAAAAAGCCGAAGATACTAAAAAAGCTGAATAATTTATACATTCAAAATTTATACATTAATCAGCCGATTGGGTCAATGCTAAAAAAATACCGCCAATGGCGGTATTTTTATAAAATTTACATTAGTACCTTTGCTCTACTATCAATGCATCGATACCGCTTTCACTTAACTGACGCTCTGCCTCAATAGCAGCGGCACGACTATTCATAGGTGTAGAAATTACCCGATACAATTCAACACCTGATGGGTCTTTAGTCCGAATTACTTGGGCTTCTATCCCAGCCATCAAAACCTCAGCACGTTTTTTGTCTGCTTCTTCAGCATTTTTATAACTGCGAATTTGCAAAATATAAGAAACTTTATTAGCACTTATTTGAATTTTATCAATTTCTTTATCGGCATCTTCTGTTTTACTGGTTTTAGAACGTGTTTTTTGAGCCACTACTCTCTCATCACCATTATCACCGTCGTAAGTATCATCGCCCTCAACGATTGTAATATCGGCATCTTCTGCTGATTTTTTTGCTGAAACAACCACATCAGGTGATGATTTCTGAGCAGGTCTGGGTTGCACTTCAAGCTCTTCAGGTTCATCACCTAAACCCGATTCACTACCTTGAAATTTTCTTTTGGGTAAGATGTCATAAAATTCATAATCCTTACCAGCTTTAGCATCTGAGTCATTGGCTATTGGTTCAACTTTTACTTCAGGATTAACATCAACTTTACGGTAGCCTTCAAACAGCGGTGATAAATATAAAAACACCCCTATCATCACCGCAATGATTGCCCCAATAAACATCCACAAAAGACTCATCACACCTGTATTGGTGCGCTCTTTGACTTTGCGACTGATTGGTTGTTTATACTCTTTAGACATCATAACCCCTTACATGGCGTCTGGTGTGGACAAACCTAGTAACGTCAAACCATTAGCTAAAACTTGCTTTACTGCCAAAGACAGACGTAGGCGCACCTGCATGATGGCAAGCTCTTCATCTGTTGCGGTATTATCTGTCAAGCCTTTGGGTAGAATGCGACTGGTATCATACCAACCATGAAACTGCGCTGCTAGGTCTTTTAGATAATTGGTTAAAATATGCGGTTCACGAGCATTTGCCGCACGCAAAATCACGTCAGGATAAGCGGATAGCACTTTAATAAGTTCGCTTTCTTTGGCATCAAATTTATCTTCATTTTGTTTGCCAATCTCTAAATTTACCAACAAACCAAACTCTGATAATTTTTCCAAAACACGACAGATTCGAGCATAGGCATATTGAATGTAATAAACAGCATTATCTTTGCTTTGAGATTTAGCAAGATTTAAATCAAAATCCATATGAATGTTTGGCGTGCGTGCTACATAATAAAAACGTGCCGCATCATTACCCACTTCTTCGCGCAGCTGACGCAAGGTTACAAATTGACCAGAACGGCTAGACATTTGCACTTTTTCATCACCACGATACAATGCCACAAACTGCACCAACATCACTTCCAAGCGATTTGGGTCAATACCTAATGCCGAAAGTCCTGCTTTGACACGGGGAATGTAACCGTGATGGTCTGCTCCCCATACATTAATCACTGTATCAAATCCACGTTCAAACTTATCTTTATGATAAGCAATATCCGATGCAAAATAGGTTAAAAGCCCATTAGCACGTTTAACAACACGGTCTTTTTCATCACCAAACAAAGTGGATTTAAACCAAATATTACCTTCTTTTTCGTATAGATAACCATTTTTATCCAAAACTGCCAAAGCATTTTCTATTTTGTCGCCCAGTGATTTTTCAGAATACCAATTTTCAAACGTAACGCCAAATTCTGCCAAATCTTCTTTAATATCATCTAAAATATTATTTAGAGCAAATTGCAAAAACACATCATAATCTTTACCTAATAAACGTTTGGAATTAGCAATCAAACCATCAATATGGGCTTCTTTATCGCCTGAAAGCTGAATTTTTTCGCCGTTTTGTTCAGTAAATACAGCGTCATCTGGTACATTTTTGATGACTTCTTCAAAACTATGACGGTATTTTTCACCAAATTCATCCAACAATGCCTGACCAAAGTCTGCCACATAATCGCCCTGATAGGCATTAACGGGAAATACGATGGGTTCGCCACATTTTTCCAAATAACGTAAATACGTTGATGTCGCTAAAATGTCCATTTGCCGACCTGCGTCATTGACGTAATATTCGCGGCACACATCAAACCCCGTTGCTTCTAATAAATTAGCAACGCTCATACCATACGCTGCGCCACGACCATGACCAACATGTAGGCTTGATGTTGGATTAGCCGAAACAAATTCTACCTGAACCCTTTTACCTTTGTGGGTGTCTGATGTGCCAAAATTCTGCTTTTTTTGCAAAATTTCATCTAAAACAGCAAATTTAATTTGTTTATTTAAAAAAACATTAATAAATCCAGCACCTGCTACTTCCGCTCTTTCTATCAATCCACTTTTAGGTAGAGCATCTAAAATCACCTGAGCCAGCTCTCTGGGGTTTTTGCCAACTTTTTTTGCGCCCATCAATGCGATATTGCACGCAAAATCACCGTGAGCAGGATCTTTGGTTCGTGTTAATTGAACTGGAACAATAAAATCTTCAGCCAGCACGCCTTTTTGTTTTAATGAGTGGATAGCAGTGTCAAATAATTGACATAAATCGGATAACTGTGAGTCAATTTGTTGCAAATTTGAAGCATTCATATTATATCTTTTAAAAGAGTAAGGTGTTTAATTGTATCAGCTTTTATGGGCTTTTTCATTAATTATTCAGTAGTAAAATAACTGTTATTATCATTATTCTTACTAGATTAAACAATTTATTTGAATTCAACATTAAAATATCAATTCAGTGAATAATCAGTAACTAAACTTTTTAATGTTGCAATATCGCCAAATATTGATTGGCTGTATTGGTTTTTTATATTTTTGATAAACAAATCTGTTATAATCTAAATAAAGTTTTGTAATAATCAATGTAAATAAAAAGAAGCCACACAGATTTTGGGGATAATTATGATTTTTGCCATTTCTGAAGCCATGATTGTAAAAATTGGTCTTTATGGATTGTTACCGCTATTTATTGGTTTTTTATTTTTTATTATGTGGGATATCGCCAAAAAATCCAAAGCAGGTAAGGCAGGAACTTTTTGGATTTTTGTGGCGCTAGGAACTGGCTGTGTAGGGTTTTTGGCAAAAGGATTGATTGAGGTTGCCATTGAGTGGTTTTTAAAATAACTTTCAAATTAAATCGTGTTTATTTTTTTGCGAGGATGACCGCTCGTTTTGGGGCAGGATGACCTTCTACAGTTAAGTTAGGGTCTTTTTTGTCTAAAAAATCCGCCAAAGAATGATAAGTCATCCAATCGGTTGCGCGTTGCTCTTTGATGCTTGTTTGGTCAATATCCACGCATGTTATCTCATAAAATCCTGTCTTTTTTAGCCAGATTTTAAGTGCTGATACAGATGGCAAAAAATAAACATTATTCATTTGAGCGTAGCGATTTTGTGGCACAAGCACAGTGTTATTATCACCATCCACTACCAAAGTCTCAAGAACCAAAGTTCCGCCTTTTTTTAACTGGCTTTTTAGCTGTTCTAAATGCTCAAAAGGCGACATTCGGTGATACAAAACTCCCATACTAAACACTGTATCAAAAAATTCTGATGCAGGAAGCTGCTCAAGTGCTACTGGTAAAAAATGGATATTTTGTTCACCAGAGAAATGTTTGATTGCCATAAATTGATGATAGAATAAGCAGGACGGGTCAATAACTACCACCGATTTTGCGCCCGCCCCCATCATGCGAAAACCGTGATAACCCGAACCGCCACCAACATCCAAAATTCGTTTACCTACCAAATCCAAATGAGCTGATACTCTATTCCACTTAAAATCACTGCGCCATTCAGTATCTATATGCATGTGTTTGTCTATACCATCGCCAATAAAAAAAGGACCCTTTCGCCACGGCATTAGATTTTTTAGTAAGTTTTGAGCTTTTTTAAAATCGCTATCCTGCCAATCGCCTATGATTTCTACCTTGTCTATAAAATTTACTTTAACAGTTTGCAGTCTGGGCAGTTTTTCAATTATAGAGGCATAAAATGGCGCATGCGCATAACGGCTTTTATCTTTAATGGCAAGCAGCCAAGATGGCAATTTTTCAAGCCACAAATTGGCATTTGATTGATGTTTGGCAAGCTGTAATAAGTATAAATAGACAGCGGTTTCGGCTTGATGGATGGTATTATTTTTCATGGTATCAAATAAATATTGGGAATTAAACACTATTTAAATGCAATCATTGACGTAAAATTTAAAAAACTAAACCATGATAAAACACGTTCAAACCCTGCTTGATGTAATCTTTGATAATGAGTATCTTTGGTATCAGTAATCAGTACATTTTCTAAAGCGTTTCTTTTGCCACTAATTTCCAATTCACTGTAGCCATTGGCGCGTTTAAAATCATAGTAACGCTCAACTTGCCAAGCATCATCTTCTTCGTTTTGCAAATGTATTTTTTCTGTTAGAATTAAAATGCCACCTTTTGCCAGTGATTGATGGCATTTTTGCAATAACTCAAGTCGAGTATCAGGCGGTAAAAATTGCAAGGTTAAATTCAGTACAATCATATCACATTCTTGCAATTGCACTTGATTGATGTCTTGTTCTATGATGGTAATGTGATGATGTGGATAATGTTCTTTTAACAGTGCACGCGCTTTATTGGTCATTGGTTTAGAAATATCCACACCAATCAAATCCAAATCATCAGGACAAAATTCAGCCGCTAAACTAAACAGCACTGCCCCCAAAGACGTTCCCAAATCATAAATTCTGCTTACCTTTTTATCACCAAGCATTTGACGAAATCCCAAATGGCGACGAGCAAAAATTGGCAACATCGATAAAACTTGACCATAACCGGGAACACTACGGCGAATCATATCAGGAAAACATGCCACCACTTGTTCATCAAACGAAAAGCGAGCATCTTTATCCAAGGGGGTAGTAAATAAAATATCGGGTTTCATGGTATTTTAACAAAAGCGGCATTTTAACATTTTTTATCTTATTTTGGAAAAAGCCATTTGAAATAATCTTACCAAATTCTTACATAAATGTAGTTTTTCACGTTTTCGCCTTGTAATTATCCAAGAATTTTGTACCATTAGTTTTTAATCTTATAATTTATGTTGATGATGATGAAAAATACCTCTAAATTTCTTAGTTTACTATTGATTAGTCTTTCTACACCTGCTTTAGCGGATGATTTACCAAATTTATCAAACAGTCATTTCCAATCTTGTTTGACGGGACTAAAAAACTCTGCCACCTTTAAAGGGGTATCAAGCTCAATGTTTGAACAATATCGCCCAAGTCAGCCCGACCCAACGGTGATTCGTTCACTCAATTATCAGCCAGAATTTAAAAAAGCCGTTTGGGACTATCACGCATCTTTAGTGGATAGTGAGCGTGTCGCTGATGGTCTAAAAGCTAAAGCCGAACAAGCCGAAGTCTTGCGTCGCATTGAAGCTCATTTTGGCGTAAAACCTGAACACGTTTTAGGCGTTTGGGGAGTTGAATCTAATTTTGGTCAAACTTTAGGCAAAAAAAATCTATTTGATAGCTTGGCAACTTTATCTTGCTTTGACCGTCGCCAATCTTATTTTCGCAGTGAATATGCTGCCGCCTTAAAAATCGTTCAAAATGGCGATATTCGCCCCCAAGATATGACAGGTTCATGGGCGGGTGCTTTTGGTCAAACCCAGTTTATGCCAAGCACTTTTTTACGTTTGGCGGTTGATTTTGATGGCGATGGTCGCAAAGATTTAGTCAACAGCAAAGCAGACGCTTTGGCTAGCACCGCTAACTTTTTAGTCAAAAGCGGTTATAAATCTGGGGAACCTTGGGGTTATGAAGTTAAATTAAATGGCTACAGTGGCGCAAGTGGTCGTACAAACAAAAAAACTATAGATTACTGGCGAAATATGGGCATTACCCTACCCGATGGCAGTCGCCTGCCAAGCAATATGTCTCAAGCTGGACTGCTATTACCAGCAGGCAAACATGGACCTGCTTTTTTGGTAGGGAAAAATTTTGATACGTTTTATTCTTATAATGCATCCGAAAGCTATGCGCTTGCCATTGCTCATCTATCCACGTTATTAGAAACCAACAGCACCAATACTGATTTTGCTACCCCATGGCCTACAGACGATGCGGGTATTGGACGACGTGAAACCAAAGAAATTCAGCAAGCGCTTATTAATGCTGGCTATGATATTGGTAATGTCGATGGCATTATTGGCGATGGCACCCGAAAAGCAATTATGGACTATCAGCGCAAAATTGGTATGCCTGCTGATGGGCGTGCTGGACAAAAATTTTACCGCTTAATCATGGGAAATAAGGCACCAAATAATGGTGCAAACGTACATTTATCTGCAGCGCCAGAAATGCCAAGTACCCAAACCACCACCATCAGCACCACAAAAACCGTTCAGCCTGTTATCAGTATTACTCGGGGGTCTCTTAATCAAAACAGCCCTAATAATTCTGACAATCAGCCTGCTGTGTATCGTCGTGTACAAAATGCGGATGGCTCAACGTCGCTAATTAAAAAATAAATCCAATCAACCAAAAATTCCCCCATTCAAAAAATAAATGGGGGATTTTTTTATTAAAAATACTTCATATAATGCAGTTTTACATCGGTTTGATTATCATCATGATTTTTTTGAATGTTTGTGGTTAAACGCAGAGCATTTTTAGTATTAAAATCATACTGCACACCTAAAGCAAGCGACGGCTGAAGATAGCCCGAACGATTATTTGCTTTATCATAATGATACCAATACGGCAAATCAAGCTCCCCAATCACTCGAAGATTATCATTAACATAGCGCACACAGCCCAAATTTGCACCAGCACCAACGCGATAACCTTGATTTAATTTTCCAAACTGCCCGCCTGCTCCTAAAAATGTATAACACAAAGTATCCGCCAAATCACCTGAATTGTCAGAAGCTTGTCCAATTGTCCAAGATTTGCCCTTTTCTAAACGGGTATTTAAAACCAAATGATGGTCGTTATTTTTGCTGCTGGCATCGGTAACTTGCAATAAATTTAAATGCAGTCCCCAAGCCGGTACAGGTTTATTGTTTTTTTTAGGATTTGGGTTGTTTTTGGCGCTGTTACTTGGATTGTAGCTTCGTGTAGAAAAAATGGTTAATTTATCCAAATGCAGCTTATCCTTATCATTAAAAGTTGCATCAAAACTCATCAATTCAACATCCAAAAATTTACGCACGCCCTTGGGGCTATCTAATAAATCCTGATACGCTGAACGCACCGATACGCCATAAATTGCACCATCATGATTGTTGTTGTGGTCATAACCAATCATTGCTGAAATTCTATGAGTTGGCGCCGCATTTATTGGGTTATTTTGATTGGGCTGTAATTTATAAAAATCAAAATCAGCGCCATTATTTAGCTTAGCTTGACGTAGTGTGGCATTTGATGGAACAAAAATAGTTTGGCTAATCATGTCATGATTTGCTAAAATTTTAGCAATTTTTGATGGAACCACAATTTTTCCCATATCTTTGGCAATGTCTTTATCCTCACGAACAACGTCAATCAAACGCACAATTTCAGTAGCACAATTATCATGAGTAAAAAAATATTTGCGTTTGATGGCTTTAGTTTCCCATAAATGACGGATAATCTGGTCTAGCTCATCTTGGCTTAATTTAATTTGATATTGCCAAATATCGCGCTCTCCTTTGACAATATATTCATCCTTTTTTGTTTGGTAATCAAAAAACTCAAGTCCACTATCATATTTACCAAACATCGATTTAACTGCCATCATTGCGCCATTTGAGGTATCATTTGGACGCAAACTGCTGTAATTAATTGCAATGGCATCTTTTTCTTGTTGGCTTGTGATGCTTTTGGCGGTATCTAATTTTAAAAAAGCGTGAGCAAAAGCCGACCCTAAAGAATTTGGATGTTCTTCTGCAAAAATTAGTGATAACCCACGCCCTGATAAGTTGTCTTTCCAAGCAACAAAATCACTACAGCGGTTTTCATCAAAACCTGATACAATGCCCAGCTTAGCAAGCTGCTTATCCAAAAAATGTGCTCGAGCAACAAAACGACAGACCTGTTTGTCATCACCTTGTTGCATGGCATTTAACATTGCAATCAATTCGTTTTTTGGGTTTTGTTGTCCATCTTTAGCTAAAAAAAATTGGCTATCCTTGATTTTACTTTGACCGTTGTTTGCCAACAACAATCGTTTCCAAATAATGTGTTGGCTTAAATTTTCAAGCTGGCTATCGGTCAGCCCAAACTGCATCTGACTTTGTGGTAAGATTTGATTTGATTTTGCCAGTTTTAAAATTTCAGGATTTAGCGCCAAACCATCTGTTAAACCATGAGCGGTGGGTTGAGCATTTGTCAACATAGGCAAAGACAGCAGCAAAATAGCCAATGGTTTTTTAGCAAATGTGATAACAGTCATCAATCTTCCTTTTTTGGTTGCAACATAAGCCAGCTTTGATAAAATAACAATCTTTTATCAATTTCACCATTTTATCAATACAATACAAACAATATCTACTGACCAATGAAACATTTTACCATCAAAAACGGTCGCTTAGCTGAAGCAACCTACATCGCTTCACCCAATTTTAACCAAAGACCTACAAAAAATAACGCACCAGAAATCAGTGGCATCGTCATTCATAATATCAGCCTACCGCCCAGTCAATTTGGGCAAAATGATAAAAATGGCACACATTATGTTAAGGCTTTTTTTCAAAATCAGCTGAACCCAAACGACCACACTTATTTTAAAACCATCAAAGATTTGCAGGTATCTGCTCATTTATTCATAGAAAGAGATGGCAATATCACTCAATTTGTTAATTTTAATGATAGAGCATGGCACGCTGGTCAATCCAGTTACTTGGGTCGACAAAATTGCAATGATTTTACCATTGGTATTGAACTTGAAGGGGATGATTATACACCTTTTGAAGAATGCCAGTATCAAACACTAGCTTTAGCAATTGTTGCCATTTATCAAGAATATCCAGCCACTTATCGACACCTAATGGGACATAGCGACATTGCTCCAGCTCGCAAAACTGACCCGGGACAATATTTTGACTGGCAAAAACTGCGTCTATTGATTGATAAACTACTCAAAAACACCAATCCAATGGATTGATTTTTATATTATTTATTGATTTTAAGATTTTTTTAAGAATTTTTTATGGCTAAATCTCGGCTTTTTCGTTCTACTTTTATTGTCAGCGCTATGACTATGCTGTCGCGAATTTTAGGTCTGGTGCGTGATGTGGTATTGATGAGCGTTTTTGGTGCAGGCGGCTTGATGGATGCGTTTTTGGTCGCCTTTAAAATCCCCAATTTTCTGCGTCGTCTATTTGCTGAAGGTGCATTTTCTCAAGCATTTGTGCCTGTGTTATCCCAATATAAAGAAACCAAAAATCTAGCTCAAGTACAAATTTTAATCAGCTGTGTTTCAGGTGTATTAAGTTTAATTTTGCTGATTTTAACAGTTGCAGTGATTGCCATTGCTCCTTGGGTCATACAAGTATTTGCCCCCGGATTTATTGATGATAACCAAAAATTTGAAGCGGCAACCGAACTTTTACGACTTACCTTTCCATATTTATTTTTCATTTCTATGACGGCATTCTTTGGCAGTATTTTACAAAGCTATGGTAAATTTGCACCGCCTGCCTTTGCGCCTGTCTTGCTAAACATATCAATGATTATTGGAGCGCTGATTTTGGCGCCAATGCTGGATAAGCCTATTATGGCTCTAGGCTATGCGGTTGCAGTTTCAGGGATTTTACAGCTGGTGATTCAGCTTCCCGATTTATACCGTCAAAAACTTCTGGTTGCTCCAAAAATCAATTTTCAACACGAAGGGGTAAAACGCATTTTAACATTAATGCTGCCCGCAATTTTTGGGGTTTCGGTTACCCAAATCAACCTATTATTAAATACCATTTTTGCCAGTAAAATGGTCAATGGTTCAGTATCATGGTTATACGCGGCCGAACGTTTGAGCGAACTGCCCTTAGGTTTGATTGGCGTTGCAATCGGCACAGTCATTCTACCAAGTTTATCAGCCAGCTGCGCCAAAGCTGACCATCAAGAATTTACCAAGACGCTTGATTGGGCGGCTCGATTAATTATTCTTATTGGACTGCCTGCCAGTTTTGCAATGTTTGTTCTGTCAGATGTTTTAATGAATGCCTTGTTTGTACGTGGCGAATTTAGCCATACTGATGCCATCAACAGCGGGCTTGCCCTAAAAAGCATGGCGGGCGGTATTTTAGGATTTATGTTGATTAAAATATTTGCACCTGCTTTTTTTGCTCGTCAAGACACCAAAACACCTGTAAAAATTGGCATTATTGCTGTTTTTGCCAATATGATTTTTAGTGTCATTTTTATTGGTGTTTTTTATTTGGCAAATTTACCTTTGCATGGCGGTTTAGCACTTGGAGCAACGGCTGCCAGTTTTGTGAACGCTGGACTACTATATTACTGCTTACACAAAAATAATATTTGGCAATTTGGCAGACACTGGCGAAAGATGGGGATGCAATTTGCGGCGGCAACAACCGCTATGGTTGCTAGTTTGTACGCTGCATTGCCTTTTTATCCAGAAACGGGAACAATTTGGATAAAAATTGCTGTATTATCTGCTTTGTGCGTTCTTGGTGCGGCGGTTTATGCCATAGTGCTTTTGGCAACGGGATTTCGTCCACGTCAATTAAAACATGGTTAATCCCAAACCTGAGTTTAAAAACCTCATAAAATAATCAACATAAAAAAACACCGCTCAATGGCGGTGTTTTTTAATCACTGATGATTATTTTTATCATCTTTTACTTCAGTAAACTCGGCATCTACTACGCCATCATCGGCTTTTTGAGTATTTGCTTGTGCGCCTGCTTGTCCAGCAAAATCAGCAGGGTTTGCACCTTCTTGACTATAAATCTTAGATGCAACTGGTAAGAATGCATTATCTAAAGCTTCTAGTTTAGTTTTGATAGCTTCTACATCATCTTCTTTAGTAGCAAGCTCAAGCTCTTTAATGGCATTTTCTACCGCTTGTTTTGCATATTCAGTAACTTTATCATCATTTTCTTTTAACGCTTTTTGTACTGCTGCGATGCGCCCATCAGCTTCATTGCGCGAATTTGCCAATTCTGCAAATTTCTTATCAGCTTCAGCGTTAGCTTCGGCATCACGCACCATTTGTTCAATCTCTTCATCTGACAAACCGCTATCAGCTTTGATTTGAATGGATTGTGACTTACCCGTACCTTTGTCTTTAGCAGAAATATTCATAATGCCATCAGCATTAATATCAAAGGTTACTTCAATCTGTGGCACACCGCGCGGCGCTGGTGGAATATCTGTCAAGTCAAAGTTGCCCAAAAGTTTATTTTGGTTGGCAATTTTACGCTCACCTTGGTACACCTGAATTGATACAGCAGGTTGGTTATCCGCAGCCGTTGAGAACACCTGAGATTTTTTGGTTGGAATCATGGTGTTTTTCTCAATGATGGCAGTCATCACCCCACCCATGGTTTCAATACCTAAAGTTAGTGGCGTTACATCAAGCAACAGCACGTCTTTTTTATCACCTGACAACACCGCACCTTGAATAGCTGCACCCATTGCAACAGCTTCATCAGGGTTCACGTCTTTTCTTGGCTCTTTGCCAAAGAATTCTTGTACTTTTTGTTGGACAAGTGGCATACGGCTTTGACCACCTACCAAAATCACATCGTCAATTTCAGATGCTGATAAACCTGCATCTGATAAAGCAATTTTACAAGGAGCAATGGTACGCGCAACCAATTCTTCAGTCAATGCTTCTAATTTAGCACGACTAATATTAATCACCAAATGTTTTGGACCCGTTGCATCTGCGGTAATATAAGGTAAGTTTATCTCAGTGCTGGTTGCTGATGACAGCTCAATTTTAGCTTTTTCAGCAGCTTCTTTTAGGCGCTGCATCGCTAGCGGGTCGCCTTTTAAATTAACATCTTGTTCTTTTTTGAATTCTTCTACCAAGTAATCAATTAAAGCAATGTCAAAATCTTCACCGCCCAAGAAGGTATCACCATTGGTGGATAATACTTCAAATTGTTGCTCACCATCAACATCAGCAATCTCAATGATGGATACGTCAAATGTACCGCCACCTAAGTCATAAACAGCAATGGTACGGTCGCCTTCTTTTTTATCCATACCAAACGCAAGTGCAGCAGCGGTTGGTTCGTTGATGATACGTTTTACGTCCAAACCTGCAATACGACCTGCATCTTTAGTAGCTTGACGTTGGCTGTCATTGAAGTAGGCAGGCACGGTAACCACAGCTTCTGTCACTGTCTCACCTAAATAATCTTCTGCAGTTTTTTTCATTTTTTTCAAAACTTCAGCAGAGATTTGCGGTGGCGCTTGTTTTTTACCATTTACTTCAACCCACGCATCACCGTTATCAGCTTTAACAATTTTGTAAGGCACAAGACCGATGTCTTTTTGCACTGCCTGCTCATCATAACGGCGACCAATTAAGCGTTTTACTGCAAATAACGTATTTTGAGGATTGGTTACAGCTTGACGTTTTGCTGCTTGACCGACCAAAATCTCACCATCTTTAAAAGCAACGATTGACGGGGTGGTTCTAGCACCTTCTGAGTTTTCAATTACTTTAACATTGCCATTTTCCAGTACAGATACGCAAGAGTTGGTTGTACCTAAGTCAATACCAATTACTTTACCCATAATCTTTCTCCAGTTTGTTCAATTGTTTGTAAATTTAGAACTTGACAAATTTATTTATTTGTGAAGCTAAATTATTTATTATTTGCTATATTTGTGTGATTTTGTGCTTTTCAAGAGAATTTTTAAAGTTTTTTAAAAAAATTTTTATTCATACCAATCACTTGAAATTTAACAACAAAACCTCAAGGGTTTATTTACATGCCTTACCTTCGTATTCAAAACGATGATGCTGATAAATTTTGCCATTGTAACGTAGTACCGAAAAACAAAAACCTGGACCGCCCAATTCTATATCGGGATAACCGTTTTTACCTTTGGTTTTTAATAATTTTGGAATGGCAATCTCACTTGCAATCTCACGAAAACCTGACTTGTCTTGAGATAACAGCGTAAACGCCTGCCCTGTATTGCCATACGCGTAGATAGTTTGAGCCTCATCAATAATCAAGGCTTCTTTTTTACCGTCGCCATTGATGTCTTTATAAAACTCAATGCGAGCAACCGTGCAATGTTTTTCATTATCAAGCATTTCACAACTTGTGCTGGTCAAATTTTTGGGGTTAAATTTACCTGTATATTGACCTGCTTTAAAAATCTGTAAAGCCTGAGTTTGTGTAATTGATGGTTTGGCATCAACTGATGTACACAGCAAAACAAACGTAAATAAAGCGAGTCTTTTCATTTATGCCCCCACCATCACCATTGCAGGACGAAGCGTACGTTCGTTTAAGGTATAGCCTTTTTGTAAAACTTGCCCAATAACATCTTTTTCAGCATCTGGGAAAATACCCACTGCTTCGTGTACATCAGGATTAAAGGGGTCACCCACTTGACCAACTGCTACCACGCCATTTTTTTCCAACACACCAAGTAATGACTTATGGGTAAGTTCAACACCTTCTTTAGCGGCATCGTCAGTAATACTAGCAATAGCACGCTCCAGGTTATCCACCACATCCAAAAGTTCTTTGGCAAATTTTTGTAACGCAAATTTTTTAGCCTTATCAGTTTCTTGCTCCATACGGCGCTGAGCATTATAGCTTTCAGCGTTAGCACGAGCAGCACTTTCTTTGGCGTCTTTAACATCTTGTTCAAGCTTTTCAATGGTACTAATCAGTGCCTGCAATTGGCTTTCTTCTGTAGTTTGCTCATTTAGCTCCAAAGGTTCATTTTGAGTGCTGACCGTTTCATTTGGCGTTGGCTCTGACATGGTTTTCTCCAATAATAGCTTTTTTAAATTAAAATCCCTACCTTGATAAAGGTTAAAAGCAAATTTTCAAGATAAATGGTTAAATTTTCTTTATAATAGGTAAAATTTTTATGATAGTTAGCCATGACACACAAACCATCTTCCAAAAAAAATAAATCAGGTACTTTTTTTTATGGCATTCATGCTGTCAAAGCCATTTTAGAGAACCGCCCCCAAGACGCCTTAACTTTATTTGTCCAAATCGCTCATGACAATCAGCAAAAAAGCCATGATGAAATTGTGGACTTAGCCAAAAATATGGGGGTTGCGATTCAAAACACCCAAAAAGATAAATTAACCGAACTTTGTACATCCAATCAACATCAAGGTGTGGTATTGTCTGCTCGCACAAAAGCCACTTTAACCGATGAGCATTTAGAAGCGTATCTAAAACAAGATAATGTACTTTTTTTAATTTTAGACCAAATCACTGACCCGCATAACCTAGGGGCGTGCTTACGAACAGCAGCGGCTTTAGGAGTGTCAGCAGTCATCATTCCTCGCCATCAAAGCGTAGGATTGTCGCCTGTGGTCGCTAAAGTATCGGTTGGTGGTTCTGAAGCAATTGATGTGATTACAGTCACTAATTTAGCTCGTACACTTAGCATATTAAAAGATGCTGGCGTGTTCATATTTGGTACGGCACTCGATGAAACAGCCAAACCACTGCATTGCTGTGATTTAACTGGCAAAGTTGCCATCGTGATGGGTTCTGAAGGCGATGGTATGCGACGACTTACTCGCGAACATTGTGATGTATTGGTTTACATTCCTATGAGTGATAATCCGCACCGCCCTCAAAGCCTTAACGTCAGCGTAGCAACTGGCATGGTGCTTTATGAGGCGATGAGACAAAGACAGTCGTAATTTGGATTAAATTTGGGATAAAATAAACTCACTTAATTCCTTTGGGGTGTCAATCACATAATCAGCACCCCAATCTTCTATCGTTTCACCAGGAACAATATAACCAAATTTCACAGCAACCGTTTGCATATTTGCCGCATTTCCCGCCATAATATCACGCACATGGTCGCCTATATACAGACAGTTTTGGCTAGCAATGCCAAGTTTTTGGCTGGCTAGTAGCATAGGTTCTGGGTCAGGCTTGGTGTTTTTAACATCATCAGGACATACAAGTACACTGCATCTTGTGTGTAAATTTAACTTAGATAATAACTGTTGTGCCAGATATCTGGGTTTATTCGTAACAATTCCCCATGGAATGTCTTGATTTTCTAGAGTGGTTAATAACTCATCAAAACCATCAAATAACCGACTGTCTACACAAATATCGGCTTCATATAAATCCAAAAATTCCTGACGATAGGCTAAAAGTTTAGGGTCTTCATCACTGACTTTGGCAAGTTCTTCGCCAAACATCAGTTTGACCATGGCTCTTGCCCCAGCTGATACCTGACTACGAATCTCTTCATTGGTTGGACAGTTATGATTATACTTTATACACATCAATTGAATGATACGGATAAAATCAGCTGCCGTATCAATCAATGTGCCATCTAAATCAAATAATACTGCTTGAATTTTACGCGACATAGTTGTATTCATATTTACTATAAATCCACAAATCTATTAATTGGTTTTCTGAAATGCCATCATGTAATTAACATCGACATTACGATTGGACAGCCAGTAATGTTTGGTTATAGGGTTGTAATGCAATCCTGTCATATCCATGCGTTTAAACCCACAGTCAACCGCCATTTTATCCAGTTCAGCAGGTGTGATAAATTTGTGAAAATCGTGCGTACCTTTATCCACAAGTCTCAACACATATTCAGCACCTATGATGGCAAATAAATACGATTTTGGATTACGGTTAATAGTAGACATGACACAAATGCCGTTTGGCTTTAAAAGCTCAAAACACGCCTTGATAATTGCATTAGGGTTGGGAACATGCTCAAGCATTTCCATACATGTAACCACATCAAAGCTGCCCGCTTGTTCTTTTGCCAGCTGTTCTATTGGAATATGACGAAACTGTAGTGTTTTATCCAGTCCTGTTTTTTTGGCATAGATTTCAGCTGCTTTGAGATTTTCAAGCCCCAAATCCACACCCAAAACCGATGCCCCTTTTTCTGCCATGGCATGCGATAAAATACCACCGCCACAACCCACATCAACAATTTTTTTATCGGCAAAGGTAGTGCCAAAAAAATGACTGATATTTTGTTCAATCCAACCTAAACGCAATGGATTGATATCATGTAATGACTTAAATGCACCATTTTTATCCCACCATTCATCAGCCAAACGGGTAAATTTGCCAATTTCATCAGAATCAGCATTAGCAGCAGAGGCAATATCATCAGCCTGAACGGTTTGGGTGGTTTGATTTTTCATAAAAATCCCAAGAATTACAAATTGATAAATTTGTCCATCTTACCACTTTCACTAACTTTTGACCACCAAAACCAACCAACAACAATTCATTATGATTTTTATGGCAAGAAAAAAGTTACATAATACAACGCTTTATTAAGAATTCTATTACCACAAAACCAAAAAAATACGGTAAACTATGCTTTGCTTAAAATTTGGCTCAAAAAATGCATAAAAATTGCATGGTAATCACACAATTTGTAGATTGTTAGTTTGGCGCTTGCGTCTTATTAGGAAATTGTTATATGAAACACACTTTTAAAATTGCAACATTGACATTGATGGTTGGTTTGAGTTCGTCTGTTTTTGCAGCCGATTTTGTAGAAGGCAAAGATTATAAAGTCGTTGCCAATCCTGAAAATATCGCCGGTGATGTGATTGTAGTGCGTGAATTTTTTTGGTATGGTTGCCCACACTGCTACAATTTAGAATCGCACATGCAAAAATGGGCAAAAACCCGAGCCAAAGATGTGGCTTTTTTCCGCACGCCTGCGGTAATGAATCCAGTTTGGGAAGTTCCCGGTCGCGGATTTTATGCTGCTCAATTAATGGGCTATGAAGAAAAAACGCATCAAGCCTTATTTGACACAATCCAAAAAGAAAACAAACGTGTAGACAAATCCCAAGAAACTTTGGCAGACTGGTATGCCTCATATGGTGTGGATAAAGCCAAATTTAACAGCCTATACAATTCATTTGCCGTAACAACCAAAATTGAACGTGCCAAACAAGGTGCAAAACGCTATCAATTAACCGGCGTGCCTGCAATTGTGGTGCATGGCAAATACGTTGTTCAAGGCGAAGATGAAAAAGTGACTCAAGTAGTGGATTATCTGATTAAAAAGATTCGAGAAGAAAAGAAATAATGCTTTATCTCTTGAACCAATCCTTGGTTTGATTTTACCAAAACGGCTTTAATTATTTATAAAGCCGTTTTTTTTGAGCCAACCTCAAGGTTTATTGTGGTGGAATAACAACCATAACACGGCGGTTAGTGTAACGCCCTTCTGGTGTGGCATTATTAGCAATTGGACGACTCTCCCCATAACCGACCGCACGTAAACGGCTTGGATTAACACCATGGTCACGAATCAGTGCCTCACGAACAGTATTGGCACGACGTTGAGATAAACCAATATTATATTGGTCAGTACCATTGCTGTCGGTATGCCCCTCAATGATAGCGTCCATACCCGGGTATTTTGCCAAAAATTGAGCTGCTTTGACAATTTCGCCTTTAAACTCAGGTTTAATATTGTGCTTATCATGGTCAAAATGGATATCCAAACGCAATGTTGGCACTTCTTCACGAACTGGTGGCGGGTTATTTACTTGAGGTGGTGGCGTATAAACAGGTGGTGGCGCAATAACAGGCTCTGGACAGTTGTTGACGTCAACACGGCTAATTTGATGACCTTGACGATATGTATTTTGCAGCAGACTACGGGCGGTATTGGCATCCACTTGTTGCAAGATTGGACGATAGTCGCTGTCAGTACTTATCATAAAATACAACACTTGTCGAGGCTGCACTGTCACCAATACAGGGTCAGCAGACAAATCATTAATATGAATGCCTGTTGAAACCGCACTTAATTGCACTGCTCCTGCACACACCGCACTAGATGTATAATGCCCATCTTGAACACTTACCAAAAAACGGTCATCAATAGCGACATTGGTACTGGACTCTTTGGCGCGCTGATTGTTGCTAGATGGACGAATAAACACCATGCCACCGGCTCTATTGTCATATGTTAAGTTGCGAAATTCATCAATACTGCCTGATGCTGATTTATTCCATACTACGTTGCCTACGCGCACCGTTTCAGCATGAGCGCTGACAGTCAGAACCAAAGCCAAAAAGGCTTGGGCAATTTTTTTGAGTTGCATAACTTTACCCTTATAACGATACTTCTATTTTAACAATCATATTGTGGTAGTTTTGACCAATAATTTGTTAAATTTCAGCCAATTAACTCCACCAAACCCACATTGGGTCATTTTTACATTATTACACAAAGTTTGCTAGCAATACAATAAAATGCGCCAAATGGATAAAATTCAATGACTGCCAGCAAGTTTTTTATTTGACAACGTTTTAATGAACAAATTTTCAACTGTTTTAATTTTCAACTGTTTTAATGGTTACCTTAGCAACCACTTCGCCATGATGGCGCATTTGCATCACAAGTTCATTCGCTGTCTCGTTCTCCACTTGCCAATCACCAGTAGCTTTTGGATTACCATTGGCGGTTACATTAATACTTTTATTTTTTAGGCGAATCATTGGAATGGTGTGTTTATAACCAGCGTGAGCCATACCAAGTATTTCGTGAGCAATTGCTAAAGCCTGGGCGCGATGTGGAGCGACATAACGGCAAGGCACGCCATCGATGCTAATACAATCACCAAGCGCGTAAATATGCGGAACGCTGGTTTGTAACGTTTCTGGATTGACTGCAATGCCAGTATGTTTGCTAAAAGCAACACCTGCGCGCACGGGCAATCTTTCATCCACCACAAGTCCAGTTGCGACAACCACCTCGTCAAAAATTAGGTTGTTTAGGGTTTGAGTTTGGCAATCTAGTAAACTGATTTGGTAGCCTTGTTTGGTCTGAATCAGCTCTTTAACCATGCTAGAGCCAAACCAATCCACACCAATTTTTGTAATTGCTTGCAAAACTTTTTCACCTGCAATTTTTGGCAATAAGCTCGCCAATGGTCTTGGATGTATATCAATTAAACTTACATGATGTCCAGCTTTAACCAAATCTTCAGCAAATTCAGTACCAATCATACCCGCCCCAATGATGGCAATATTTTTCTTACCATTGGTTAGGCAGTCTTGCAAGCCTGCAAATCGGCTTAAATGATTGATGTGCCACGCCATCTCTTTAGCGATAACATCAGGATAGGCAGGATTTGCCCCGATTGCCAAAACCAAATCATCATAACCAATATTGCCACGAGTGGTATGTACACTTTTGGCATTACTATCAATTGTAGTTACATAGGTGTGGGCAATCAGCTTGACTTTGTTATCAATTGCAGACTGCATACCACTGATGCGCACCAAATCAGCAGGTGTTTTATTTTGACTAATAGCAACTGACAACATTGGTTTATGATAACGATCGCCACTATCAGCACAAATCAACGTAATAGGAATTTCTTTATCTAAAACGCGAATGGCATCAACTACACTCCAGCCAGCAAGTCCAGCTCCAATGATAACCACGCCTTTTTTGTTGTGCTGAAAAAAAACTGTATTGGCAACGGATGCTGTCTTATCTTCTTCATAAGGTTCAAAATCGCTTTTTTTCACTCCACAAAGTGGGCAAACCCAATCATCAGCAATATCGTCAAAACGTGTTCCTGCAGGTATGCCATCTTCAGGGTCACCTGTTTCTTCATTATAAATATAACCACACGCGCGACAAATAAATTTGCGCCATGCTCCACGTCCATCAGCTGGTAAATTAGTTGTTATTGTCATGATTGTGCCTTATTAAATATGAAATTCTAAATCGCTTTTTACTGCTGGCTCGCCCATTATCTGATGCGACAAATAACGCAAATGTTTGATTGCAGGGGTAACGATGGCAACAAACTGGGCTTCTCGCAGGCGTCTTTGTGGGGCTGCGGTCATTACATAACCCTTTGCTCCTTGGTGTAGTAATGCCGCTTGTGTGGCTCTTAGTGCTAGCATTGCTCCTTGTGTGCGCACATCCAAAACATCCAAAAAGAAATCTTTATCAGTGGCAAATGGTGTTTTAGCAAGACCTAATACCTTATTGACCAGCACATCAAATTCAAGCATTAAATTACCTGCCTGATCTTCCAAAAATGCGTTGCTGACTGCCGCTGACTGCTTAATATCATCAATTGCTCCCAAAATAATTCCCGCACCAATTCCCATTTGCATCAACACAAAGGCTCCCCGAATCCGTTCAATAAATTCCTTGCAAGGACTTGCAATTACTTCGGATACATCCACTGGATAATTCTCAAGCTCAATTCGCCATGTACTTGAACCTTCCATTCCTAAAAAGGTTGGACACTGATGAAGTTGCCACTTACTCGCTCTTTCTTGGTCAAATTTTAATAAGAAAAACACCTGCTCATTTGTGCCTTCAACGCTAGCAACCGCGCCGCAGTATTGATTGGGAGCAATGTGGCTAATCCAAGGCAATGTGCCTGATACTTGATAGTTTTTACCGTCCTTTTTGGCGCGAAAAATCATGGGCTCAATATTTGCCCAAGACTTCATTGGATTGGACAACGCCGTGCCGCCAAATGTATTAGCCAGAGTGTGATTGTTTAAAAATTCGCCCTTTAAAAGTGCATTATCTGATTGGTCTAAATACAAGCCGCACACCTGATGACACCACGTCAAAAATGCACTCGTACCACACACACGCCCGACTTCAGCATTTGCTAAAATCGCTAAATCCAAACGGTTGCCATACTGATTTAGATGCGGAGCAAATACCCCAACTTGACCCAATTTTTGCATTTGGGCCAAAGGATAATAGCCCTGGTCAATTTCCAAAACTTTTGGGGTAAATTCTGTTTGAGCGACCTGACCAACTGTGTTTAAAAACTGAACATCATCAACAAATGAAAAAGACATAACCATCTCACTTTTTAAGATAAAAGTTCATTATAAACACTAAACACCCATTATCAAACGCCCATTTTTACAAATCATTAGGTAAAAATGGAATAATTGAATTATTATAAATATCAATTTTGGCATAATCTAATGGCTAGTTTAGCCATGGATTCAAAATATTAAAAGCAGACATTTGTAAATTAGATATAATAGTTGGTTAAATTTTAACTAAATTTTATTATTATTGTTTATTTTTTAATCTAAAAAACTGCAAAATAAACTTTTATTGCAGTTTATCGGTATTTTTGTTGTTACTTCTAGTAACAAAGTGTTATGATATGTAAACACATTATCGATAACATTGAAAATATCTAATTATTATTTATTACTAAAGAATGAATACACAACTTATTTTAATTGCTTTAGGTGGATTAATTGGCGCAGTAGCGCGGTTTGGTCTATCTTTACTGTTTGTATCCGCATCAGGGCAGTTTCCCTACGCAACTTTGATTGCAAATTTAGTGGGCTGTTTTTTGGCAGGCGTATTGCTTGCCATTAACCAAAAAACTGGAGTGCTAAACCATGAATGGCGGGCGTTTTTGGTAACTGGCGTTTTAGGTGGTTTTACTACCTTTTCAGCTTTTGGCATAGAAACGTTTTCATTTTTACAGCAAGGGCTTATTTATCAGGCGGTTTTATACATTAGTTTAACCGTTGTTGGTGGTTTATTAACTTTAAGCCTTGCTCATCTTTTAACCACTGGATTTTTAAGTAAATAAATATTTTTACTCAAAATAAATTATTAAAACGCATTTAAATATTCGTATAATCAATAATAAAAGCCACCTAAATAAAGTGGCTTTATTTAATTAACATTTAGTTATACCGCACACACTGATTCAATAATATTTAAATCAAAACCTGATACATTAAATTTAGCGGGACTGGATAATAAGCGCATATCACGAACATCAAGCAGTTTTAAGATTTGGGCGCCCACGCCAATACTGCGATAAGGTTCACTTGCGTCATGAATGTTTGGCTGGGTATTTTGTTTGCTTAAAGCGCGATTTAAATCAATAGGCTGACCATTATCTATCCACACAAACACCCCATGTTCACTTTTAGCAATTTCTGCCAATGCTGATTGGATGCTCCAACCTTGTTTTTCGGTTTTTGCGGCAAACAAATCTTTTAATGGATTTAAACTGTGCACACGCACAGTAGCAATATTGTCTTTGGGTGCACCTTTGACTAATGCAAAATGAGTTTCACTGGCGCCATATTCTTGAAAACGATACAGTTTAAAAGTTCCAAAATCACTGTCAAAATCACAACAGTCCAACAATTCAACTGTTTGCTCATTAGTCATGCGATAATGAATTAAATCAGCAATCGTGCCAATTTTTAATCCATGTTCTTTGGCAAATACTTCCAAATCATCACGTCGCGCCATCTCGCCATCTTCTTTGATAATTTCGCAAATCACCGCGGCAGGTTCAAGCCCTGCCAGCCTTGCCAAATCACAACCGGCTTCGGTGTGTCCTGCTCTGTGCAGCACACCACCTTTTTTTGCCATAATTGGAAAAATATGTCCCGGCTGAACAATATCACTAGGTTTGGCGTAAGGCGCAACTGCCGCCTGAACAGTTCTGGCTCTATCGGCTGCTGAAATGCCTGTGGAGACGCCTTCAGCTGCTTCAATAGATAAAGTAAAATTGGTGCTAAACTTCGCTCCATTTTTATCACTCATCAGCGGCAAATTTAGCTGCTGACAACGTGCTTCAGACAACGTCAAACACACCAAGCCACGCGCATGAGTAATCATAAAATTAATATCTGATGGCTTGACGTGAACTGCTGCCATCACAATATCACCTTCATTCTCGCGGTCTTCATCATCCATTAAAATAACCATTTTACCAGCTTTAATGTCGTCAATGATTTCTTGGATTGTGTTAAATGTCATGACTATGCCTTAACCTTAATGAATAAATTTTTAAAAACTGTAAAATAACGCTGCTTGTATGGGGTCAATTTGGCATATTATAAGGGTTTTTAATAAATTAATTATTGATTTGATGGATTTTTACCATCAATCATTCATCGCCAAAAAGCTGATGACTAATCAAATCCAAATTTGGCACAACCAAAAGCTCATCGCCAATCTTTACTGCTTGATACACATAATCTTCATCATCATGTTTATTTGCCAAAATCTTTGGCAAGGCATTTTTGATATTAGCTCGCTCCTCTTCATCCAGCTCGCAGTCTTTTACATCGGAAATTTTAACTCTCAAAGTAGTAATTTCTCCTGTTGTCTGAAGTGCCAAACGATGTTTATCGCTATTACCCTCCAAAATAACTAAAAACTGCGCCTCAACTTCTTGCGGAATCAAATGATACACTAGCAAATCTTGGCGAACGTCGTCATGCACCCAAGTATAAGTATCAATTCTTGCAGTTTGTGGCAAAGTTTGTAAAATCAAGCAAGTTGGCAAAACCCAATTTGGCTGCCCAAGCGTTGGAATTATGCTGACTTCTAATGTGCCATTTTCTGGCGTTAATAGACTAACCGCTTCAAATTGATGTTTTTTAACATTTTTCATAAAAATCCCCAGATAATACGCTAAAGTTTTATTGATTTTATCATCCAATCTTGTTTAATGTGATGCATTAACCACAGTGATAACTTGATTGGCAAGCTCAATGGGTGTACCAACAAATTGACAATATCCTGAATCAATGATTGCCTTTGGCTGACTAATACAGCTACTACTGGCAAGACTTTGCGCCCAAATATGGCTTGAATTAGACCTTGTTTCAGATAAATATTTTGAGCCATCATCACCCATGCCCGAAAAAATAATGCTAATAAGTTCATTGTTGTACACATCACTCATATTTTTTAAGATGGCACTGATATTAGGCTGATAACCATCACCCCAATCCTGATTTTGTAAAAAAATTCGCCCATTGCTATCAAAGATAATTTTACGGTCAATCGGTACAATTAAGCAGCTGCCAGAACGTAAACTTTGATTTGTTGTAATCACCTGACAATGCCAATCGTTATTTTGGGTAAGTGTTTTTGGCAGTGTATGAATCATTTTGGCATCAAAATGATACGCCACCACAATTGCTACAGGCATTTGGGCGGGCAAATGTGATAAAAAATCTTTTAACGCTGAAATTCCGCCCATGGACGCACCCAAAAGCAACACATAACGCCATGGTTTTGGAGTGGTTTGTTGGATTTTTTGAATCTGGGGCAAATTAAGACGCTGACGCAACTGGCGAATCAGTGCGTTTTGCCATTTTTGATAGGCTTGAAGATTACTTAAACTGGGCGCAGGAGTAAATCCCACCAAGACCAAATACGGCTGATTACTATCAACTGCATCTTGTAACTCACCATCAAAATGCACATCAATCAGCCAAATTAAATGTTTGGGCAGATTGGCAGTTTTCCCGTTTAATACCTGCTCGGCACTAAAACAGCCGAGCAATTTTAAACCAAATTCATGCAGTGTATCATCAAAAGCAAAAAACTGACTTCGGTCATCGCACACCACCACAACCAAAGGTCTGTTTTTGCTAGAAGCATCGAGCATTTAATCAATCCGCATCGTCTTGCAAGTCTAAAATATGATGAATACGTGCCAGCAAGTCCGCCTCTTGGAAAGGTTTGCCCATATAGTCATTCACACCAATATCAAACGCACGTTCTCGATGTTTTTCGCCAGTTCTTGATGTAATCATGACAATGGGTAGATTTTTTAGGCGGTCACTGTTTCTAATTTGGGTTGCCACCTCAAAGCCATCCATACGCGGCATTTCAATATCCAAAAGCATCAAATCAGGCAAGGTGTCTTGGAGTTTTTCCACCGCATCCACACCATCTTTAGCAACCACCACATCAAAGCCATGACGCTCTAAGAAGCGAGAAGTTACTTTACGCACTGTAACCGAATCATCCACCACCATAATCAGGTCTCTATGGCTAGCTTTAACAACTTTTTTGCTGATATCTCGACGTTGACGTGATACTCGCATTAGTGCTAATAAATCTAGAATCAACATTACTGAACCATCGCCCATGATGGTTGCTGCCGAAATCCCTGATAAATGCGATAACTGACGACCTAAGGGCTTAACCACTACTTCGGTGCGTGAGCCAACAATCTCATCAACCTGTAAAGCCAGATGCTGACCAACACGGTTTTTAATGATAATAACTGGCAAACTAGACTCTGAATCGTTGCTAAAATCATTATTATTTAAAATTTCATCAAGATAACGCAATCGATATGGTTTATCTTCAATTATAATCGCGTCTTTATTCCAGCGATAATAGGTTTTTAATTCTTGAAGGTCTACTTGTACCACTCTATCAATCTGAATCAAAGGAATGGCATATTGACGGTCGCCAACACGAACAACCAAAGTATCTGACATCGCCACTGTCAAAGGCACACGGATAATAAATTTAGAACCTTTGCCACGCTCTGATTCAATAGCAACTGTACCACCAAGTTCACGTACTTGGGCGCGTACCACATCCATACCAACGCCACGACCTGAAATCTGAGTAACTTTATTGGTTGTAGATAAGCCGGCATTGAAAATGTACTGCATGATGTCGTTATCGCTCAAACGTTCATCTGGACGAATCAGTCCTTGAGCGATTGCTTTTTTACGAACCGCTTCCACATCAACGCCCGCACCATCATCTGACAATAAAATCACCACTTCATTGCCTTCGCGTTGAACTTCTAAAACCACCTGACCTGTTGCTGATTTACCAATCTCACTGCGATAATCGGGATATTCAATACCGTGGTCTATCGCGTTTCGTAACATATGTTCTAGTGGTGAAGTAATGCGGTCTAGGATATTTCTATCCATTTCATCGTCTGCGTTAATAACGGTTAATTCCACATTCTTACCAAGTTCGCCCGCCGTTTGACGAACAATGCGTTGTAGACGTGGGGTCAGTCGAGAAAACGGCACCATACGCGAATTCATCAAATTGTCTTGCAATTTTGCTTGGGTGCGTGCTAATTGTAATAACAAATTTTCACTGTCGCGAGTTTTTTCAAGCAATGTTGTTTTAATATCCAAAATGTCCGATGCAGATTCTGCAAGCGATTTGGATAATTGATTTAGAGAAGAATATTGGTCCATCTCCAACGGGTCAAAACCTGCGTCCAATTCTTGCTCATCCAGCTGAGCAATGATTTGAGCTTCAAGTTCAATATCCATACGGCGAAGTTGGTCAGACAAACGTTGAGCGGTTGCCCCCATCTCTTCAATGTTACCTGTCAAGCTCACCATGTTCATCTCAATACGAGCACGGTTGATTGCTGCTTCACCAGACAAGTTAATCATCTCTTCCATTAAAGGTGCTGAAATACGAATCATCTCAGCAGCAGTCGTACTTTCAGTTTGCTCACCAAACACACCTTTCATTGGTGGCATTTTTTCAATGCTGTAGGAAGATTCCTCTTCTTCTGCCTGATAATCTACATCTAAAACAGGTTTGGCTGTTAAAGTTTCTAAATCACGCTCTAATGAAACTTGTGGAACATGGGTTAAACTGTCAGGATTTTGGATAAATTGATGCAGCGCCTCAATCAGTTCTGTTGGCCGTGGTGGATTGTATTGCTGTTCCAAAAGCCCAACAGCGGCACTAATCCAGTCATGGCAAGCATACAGAAGCTGGGTTATCATCGGTGTAACAGGTTTGCGTCCATGACCCAAATCTTCATAGATGGTTTCCATTTCATGCGCCAAGTCCGCCATGCCATTGGCAGATACCATTCTAGCACCACCTTTGATGGTATGCAGTTTGCGCTGAAGCGAATGCAGTGTTTGGCTATCGGTGGTATCATTGCGAAATACTCCAAACTCTTCACTGCTGCTTTCTGCTAGGTCTTTTGCTTCTTCTAAAAATACTTCCAAAATATCCATGTCAGGTACATTACCCTGCCATGAATCTTCAATTAATTTTTTAACATCAACCAAAGCAGGCTGACTTTGGGTAGCTTCATTACCTGTTTGATCGTCATCAATGAATTCATCTTCTTCCGATTCGTCAGTTTCTTCAATGACAGGTGCATAAACCGCTGCATCATCTGGGACTGCCACCATGGATAAATATTGATGTAGTTCACTGATGGTGCGCTCAGCAAAAAATGACTGTTTTTTACTATTAATCATTTCAAGTTGTAACGACAACACATCCATCAATTGACTAATGATTGTAACCCAACCTGCGCTGGCAATGATTTTTTTATCCAGCAATTTTTGAAAAACTGCTTCAATCTCATCTGCCAAATCACCCACACTCATAATGCCAGCGAGTCTTGCACCGCCTTGGATGGTATGTACATAGCGATACAATGATTGAACATACTGATTATTCTTAGGATTTTGATGCCAATCAACAACTACTTGGGTCATTGACTCATCTAAAGACAAAGCTTCATCTAAGAAAATTTGCAGTAACTCATCATCCGTATAAATATTTTCAAAAATTAGCGTTTCTTCGGTTTGTTGCGGTTTATCCAAAATCTCTGAAACTTGGTTTTCTAATTGAGCCGTTTCTTTTAAATGTTCTTGACGATGATAATCGACCGTATGTTTTACAACATTATCATTGAGCGCCTGAAGCACCTCATCATCCAAATGCAGCGACATACTGCCCGCCAATGAGTCAAACAATCCAATTAATTGATGATGCACATTTAATAGCTGCTCCACAAATTCATCGTGCATACATGCTGGGTATTGTTGTGCAAGTTGATAGGTTTCTCTTAACGCAGATAGCACACGTTGAAATTTGCGACGATTTTGAGTTCGCGCTGACAAAACCTCAATTTCGGCAAGCTGCTGATTGGCATACACCACAATATCACTATCGGTTGCAATGGATGATTTTAGGTCAATTTCAGCATCAATCAGTGTATCAATTCCTTGAATTAACTCACTAACGCCAAGTTCTTTTTGGTCATCCTTAGGCAGTAACAGTTGTAAAAGCTGTTTATCTTCTTCCATTTGCTGATGTGACTGGTCTTCTTCGGGGTTTTCATAAGCCGCCAAATGCGCCTCGATAAGCAAAACCGCCTCATGCAGCGCTGATAGATGAGTTTGGGTCATTGGCGTTTCGTGCTGCTGCAAATCTTGCAATACTCGCTCAATGATTGCTCCAACTTCGCCCACACCCGTCAAAGGTACTAACCCAGAAGCCCCGCGTAAAGTATGGAACACTCGCACAATCTTATCATTAACTGGCACACTAACGGCATTTTTATTTTCCTCTAAAAATGCTTTGACCTGCGCTAAAAGTTCTTTACCTTCTTCAATAAAGATGCCACAAAGCATTTCTTCTTCTTCACTTTCGGCACTGCCTGCAGGGGCGTTTTGGATAAGCTCACCTATTTGCTGTAAAGAACTAAGTGCTTGTAAACTGGATTTGGTTCTAAGTTCGGCAATTTCGGGTTTTTCAAAACCATCATCAAGCTGCCAATCAGCAATCACATAATCGGCATTAGCAAACACTCTATAGTCAAATTTATTGGCAAGTCCTTTGCTGTAAGCATGGCAAGCTGCACGCCATAAAAGCATTTTTTCTGGATAAGAATCTTTATGGTGTTCAAAAATTGCAACTAACCCTGAAAATTCAGCTAAAACTTCATAAATCAGGGTGCACATGCCTTCATTAAGCGTGATTGTCTCATCTAAGATGCGGTTCATCATATTTTCAACCGCCCAAGCCAGCTCTCCTAGTTCCATTGCGCCAACCATGCGTCCAGAACCTTTTAAGGTATGAAAGCCTCGGCGTACATCCATCAAAAGTCGGGCTTGACTGCGGTCAGCCAGATACGATTTAAACATTGGAACAATATCATCTAAAACTTCATGAGCTTCCTCAATGAAAATTTCTTTAATATCATCGTCAACATCACCCAGCGTTGATACCAAAGGTTTTTGAGCCTCTTCCATAAATGGCAATAGTACGCCTAAATCGCCACTTTCGTTTTGGTCAGATTTATTGGCAATATCTGGAGAAGTATCAGAAGGTTTTTCTGATATAGTGATTAAATTTTCAGCGCCAAGATTTTCATCCATCAAATCTGCTGTTTCAGAAAATTCATCAAGTAAAATGTCAGATTGAGTTTGGTTGTTTCGTAAGCCGACCTCATCGTCATTGGCTGACAAATCATCTGTTTGTTTAATATCTTCTTGTATTGGCAAATCTGTGTTTATTAAAGCTTCATCTTCGGCGCTTAAGGTTTGTATATCAAAAATTGCCGCGTCAAAGTCTGCTTCAAGTACGGTATCTGATGTGGTATTCTCATCCAATGTATTTTTTTGAATATCTAAATCATTGGTAGTTAAGTTGTTGTCGTCAAGCTGCTCATCAGGTGCAGCACTTTTGACATTTTCTTTGGTTGTCAATAATTCTTCGGCTATGGTATCTGCCACAACGGTCACCGCATCTTTAGTGAAGTCATTACTCACTAAAACTTCAGTATCCACTTCTACCTGGATGGCTGGCTGATTAAGAGACTGTTTTGTTGGCAACCCTTCTTTTAAAGGACGGCCTTTAAGCAGGTTTTGAGCTTGGGCAATGATAGCAAGGTTATCAACACTGGGCGGGTTTCCAGCGGCAAAATCCTGCACCATTATTGGCATAATATCGGTTGCATCCACCACCAAACCAACCATTTCCTGACTGGAGTTGATGCTGTGGTCTAATACTCGATTGAGCATATTTTCAATAGACCAAGCTGTTTCACCAACATTGTAAGCACCCACCATACGCCCCGAACCTTTTAAGGTATGGTAGCCACGACGAATTTCTTTTAAAGATGGCAAATCGTTGACACCCTTTTTATTTAGGGTAGCCAAATGAACGTGAATTTCATCAATAACTTCGTCCGCTTCTTCTACAAAGATTTCTCTAAATTCTGCATCAAAACTAAAATCATCAGCTTTTATATTTGCTTTGATGGTATCATAAAGCAGATTTTGACTGTTAGAAACGGACGAATTTGGTGATTCTGACGTGTTGTTCTTTGTATCATCTGACCCAACCAAATTCATGGCTTTGACAGCGTCATTTGCCAAGTGATTATTGTTATTATCACCATCTGACAAACTGATGCTTGGTAAAGATAAAATATCTGTTAGCAAAATATCGTGGCTTTTGCTTTCATCATTTAGTAGTGTATCACTGGCGGTTTTAATCTCAGGTTGATAATTGGTTTGAAAATGTGGAACTGTGGTAATGCTGGTAATAGCTGAATCGCCTGAATGTATGAATTTTTGAATCATAGGTTTGGGCTTAGATTCAACAAAAATTACATCTTCAACATCATCAGTATCTCTATAACTGCCTGGATTTAGAGTGTAAGTATGTATCACTTCGCCCGATACTGGCTGTTTTTCACCGTTATCGTCATATAAGATAGTATTTTCGTGGGATTTAAGCAGTTTAACATAAATGTCAAACAGTTCTAATACATCCTCATTTTTGTCTTCTAAGTCATTAATGATCGCAAATGATGCATCTATGCTTTCTTGGGTTTTAATTAGTAGTGCATCATCAAAAACCTGCCTGGATAAATTATCCAAAAACATCTCAAACAAAGCCAGCCCATCAGCAATGTCATGAGCAAGCTGCCAGCTAATACGTGTGGGAGCTTTTTGAGCTAGTGTTGAAAACATATTACCCAAATGACGGCTTACTTCCGCCACTTTGGTTAATTTCATTTCTTCAAAATAGTAATTTAGCTGCTCTAAGCTATCGTTATCGGGTAAGTCATTTAAGTTTTTGGTATCAAGATAGGTAATAAAGCTGTTTTTAATTTCTTCCAAAGCAATAGAAACCATGCCCAAAGAACTGTCTGAATTCACCTCATTAAAGCCATTGGTTTGGATAGCCTGATGTGTTTTTTCAATGGTACCAATCAGTTTGGTAATTCTTTGAACAAGATTTTCTTTGATAACGTCAAAACTTTCTTCGCTGATATTAGCGCCTGTTGCATAATCTATCACATCTTCTAATTCACGAGCATAAAAAGTCCAACCGCGACTTTCTAGACGCTTGTGTAATTTATTTAGAATGTCAAAGCAAATTCTGTCTTCATCAAGCGCTTTAATTGTTTGTTGTAATGAATCAACCGCATAAGTAAACAACGTCTGCTCTAAAATCACTCCATCATCAATGTTGTTTAGTAATTTTTGAGCAGCTTTGTCTTTTTTGGGTAAGCTTGCTAAATTGATATACAAATCAATAAACGCATTTTCCAACCATAATACATCTAAAATTGGCAAATCTTGACTAAAATCCAAATGAAATGCTCGTTCAAGTTTTAGCAAAATATATCGGTCATCTTCACGCAATGTGCCTGTTGTTGCATCATTAACGTTTGTATTAGCACTTAAATTATTAGCAATATTATCAATTAAAATCAGTGAAAATAGCCATAATTTTTTCAAGATTCCAGAACTTACCTGGGTTAGACGCAGCGTAATTGTTCGCAAACCTGTCAAAATCAGTGTAATGTTTTGCTGATGGTCTAATAGTTTTTCTGCCAATGCATGCCAATCATTATTTAATCTTTCAAATTCGCCATCAGTTAATGAATCAGATGCGGTTAAATCATCAAATTCTACTTGCTCGCTAAATTTTATATCTCGGGCTGCCTGCCAAATATTTTCTGGCGGAACATCGATACCCATCTGCACCATAACCAGCTGCAAATAATGCGCACGTAAATTTAGTAAGTTGTAACGCAAATATCCAGATTTAATAAAGTGATTAAATTCATATTGTAAAAGCTTACTGGCGTGCAAAACCACAGGTAAAAACAAAGTGGCTACTTCTTTATTAGCGACCTGTTCTGCCACAAACGAGATGGTTGCCGCTAACCGCTCAAACTCTGGAACTTTTGCAATTGTAAACACACGGCGGATATTTTTGTACTCAGCACTAATGTACAGCAAATATTCATTGACGTCAGTAAAGGAATAGTCATATATTGCGTTCAGCTGCTGACTTAGTGGTGCGTTCAACCACTCCAAGGTAGTTAAATTATTGGACTGTGTGATATGCATATTGTTCTCGCATGGCAAAATGCCAAGTTAGCGTATAAAATCGAATTACTTTTCAATACATTTTGTAAATATATTTATTAAAATATATCTTGACAGATAAATCGTGCAAAATATCGTATCTTTTTTATTTTGTCAAATACCCAATTGTGTAAATTGCGGTCATAATAACAGGTTATTCTGCAAATTTTTAGGGGGTCTAGATAAAATTTTTGTACTGAGCATTCACAAATAATGCTTGACAAAATAAAAAAATATCAAACTTTTCTCATTGATAATTTTACATGTTGATTTAGACTGGTGCAAAAACTATACCCATAAGCCAATCTAAAAACATTTTCAAAAACAAAAAAGCCAAACCAAGTCAAAGACTTGGTTGGCTAACCATCTCAATTACAATGTAAGAGTTGCAATTTCCTCATCATTAGATAATTTAAAACCTGATACTGATTTTTGTAATTCGGCTGCCATTTCATTTAGACGACCCACTGAACGAGCAGTTGCCATTGTTCCAGATGATGTTTGAGAAGTAATGTCTTGAATCACACCCATGGTATTTGAAATGTGGCTAGCTGAAGTTGCTTGCTGACGGGCAGCGTTAGAAATATTTTCAATCAAATCAGCCAATGTATGCGATACGTTTTGCACTTCATCAAGAGCCTCCCCTGCGTCTTTGGCAAGTTTTGCTCCTTTTACCACTTCAGATGTGGTTGACTCCATAGATGAAACCGCTTCATTGGTATCTGCCTGAATGGTTTTTACCAAAAGTTCAATCTGACGTGTTGCAGCCGCTGAACGCTCCGCCAAGCGCTGAACCTCATCAGCAACCACCGCAAAACCACGACCAGCCTCGCCTGCCATCGATGCCTGAATAGCAGCATTTAGTGCCAAAATATTGGTTTGTTCAGCAATGTCATTAATCAAGTTTACGATATTACCAATCTCTTGTGATGATTCGCCCAAACGTTTAATACGTTTTGATGTTTCTTGAATTTGGTCGCGAATAATATTCATACCCTCAATAGAACGGTGTACCGCTTCTGCTCCATTGTGAGCAATCGCAACCGAACGCTGGGCAACGTTGGCAGATTCTAAGGCGTTACTAGAAACTTGGTCAATAGATACCGCCATTTGACTGATTGCTGCAGATACACCAGCAATTTCTTGGGCTTGCTGCTCTGATGCATCAGCAAGCTCTACAGCGGTCATCTGGGTCTGCTGGGACGATTGAGCGATACGGTCTGAAGTATCATTAATGGCAAGCACCAGTTTTCGCAATTGGTCAATGGCAAAGTTTACTGAGTCGGCGATTGCTCCTGTAAATTCTTCAGTTACTGTAGCACTAACGGTCAAATCCCCTTCCGCCAAATCACCCAATTCATCCAGCAAACGCAAAATCGCCGCTTGTGAATTTTTTTGCTGTATTTCCATGCGCTGGACACGGTCAGATTCTAAGCGAGCAAGTTCGGCTTCAGTTTCCATTGCTTGACGCTGGCGCATTGCTTCTTTTTCAAGCACCATACGTTCGGTACGGCTACGATTTTTAAATAATTGTACCAGTGCATACATTGCTAAAAGCAATGTTAAAATTGCTAAAATTGCAGGAACTGAAATGGTTTTTTGTGAAACAATACCACGTTCTACACTCAACAATTTTTCTTGCGTGGTTGCCGCCAAATCATTCAAATCTTGAGCGGATTGACGAGCTTGGATTGCAGGACTGCTAAGATTATTGATGCTTGATACCACAGGTAAAATCATGCGTTCATGAATGGCATGAATGTTTTGTAATTCTTGAGCAGCTTGCGGATAGCTGGTTTGCTGGTTTGCTAAGCGAGTACCAAAATCACTCACTAATTGTTTAAATGTTTCTGGGCTTGTGCTGACCGTACTCACCAGTCCTGTCATGGATTCGCCAATACGCTCAAGCGCGATGATTTGCAACTGAATATCACGCACCGTATTGGCTGGCATACCTGATGTTATGGCTTGTTCTGACAACTGCATATATAAAGACTGCATCTGAGTGGTGGCGTCTTTCACTTGTTTTTGTAAGTCTTGCAATGCATTGATGTCATTTTGATGCTCAATCACATAAGTGGCGCTTTGTTTTTTAGCTTGCCAATTTTCACTTAATTCATTAAATAAAGACTGATGCCCAATTAAACTGTTTTTTTGTAAATGTGCTAATGTAGTTTCATAAGATTGAACATCATTAGCCAATCTAGTATAAGCTTGACTACTAAGCTCATAATCTTTGGAAAATGTTGCATCATTAACATCACGTACAATATTGGTTGCACTAACTTCTAAACGACTAACATCGCCCAAATAATCTGTAATTCGAGATAGAGAATAAATCAGCCAGATAAAACTAATGACTGAAATTGCACCACAAACAACCAATGCCACCCACCATTTTTTTTCATTCACTGTAATGGGCGCAACCAAGACTGATTCAGTATCGCTCATGATACTTTCCCTCTAAATAATAAATACTATACAAAATTACAGACAAAAGACCCCAAACACATTAAAAAATGCATTTTTTATTTATTAGGCGAATTTATTTTTTTAGTCAGCTTAGTTTAACTTGCCGCTGCATTTAAATAATCTGCACTGGCACACAATAAAGATGGCATCATAACAAACCATTCTTTATTGTCTTTCACAAAGACCCCATGATTGTAGGGTGCAAAAGGCGAATCTTCATTAATCGCTCTTGCCTGATAATGACTTTCTGAAAATTGTAAAATTCCTAATACCTGGTCTACCAAAATTCCTGAAAATACGCCTTCTTCATCTATTACCAAAACTTTACGGCTTTTTAGACGTTCATGGCTTTGAAGTCCTAAAAATTTAGCAAAATCCACTAACGGTAAAAGCCGACCGCGTACATTCGCGACACCCATTAACCAAGGTTTGGTTAGGGGGATTGGCACCACATCAGGTAGTGCCAAAATCTCAGAAATTTCACCCATTGGTGCGACTAATTTTTGTCCTGCTACTTCAAAAGCGATGCCCGTCCACTGGTGCGTATCATTATCATGACGACCTGTCGTACGCGCTTTAGCCAAGTCAGCAAGACGAAGTAATTCAATAAAACCTACAGAAGCCACATTTACCCCAATACTGAATGAATGACGTTAATAAGTTCGTCTTCTTTAATTGGTTTTACCAAATACTCTTTAGCACCTTGACGTTTTCCCCATACGCGGTCAGTTTCTTGGTCTTTGGTACTGACAATAATCACAGGAATATGTGATGTGGCAGCGTCACGGGTAATTTTACGGGTTGCCTGAAAACCATTCATCTCAGGCATCACAATATCCATCAAAATTGCATCTGGCTGATACTCTAAAGCTTTTGTGCAACCTTCTTCGCCATTAAATGCTTCTATTACTTCAAAGTTATGTTTACCCAAAATTTCCCGAAATCTTGCCATTTCTAGCGGGGAATCATCTACGACCAATATTTTTGCCATCACAAATCTCCAGGTTGACTAGGTTATTAAGTGAAATGGCAAGTTTAACGGTAACGGCTGATGGTTGCAAATAAATCTTCTTTACTAAAAGGCTTGGTGAGATATTCATTTGAACCTACAATGCGACCACGAGCCTTGTCAAACAAACCATCCTTTGATGATAACATGATTACAGGTTTAGATGAATACTCTGGGTGATTTTTAATCATAGTACACGTCTGATAGCCGTCCAAACGAGGCATCATAATATCCACAAAAATAATATCGGGGTTAGTTTCAACGATTTTAGACAATGCATCAAAACCATCGACAGCAGTAATGACTTCGCAACCTTCTTTTTGTAATAGGGCTTCAGCTGTGCGTCTGATGGTTTTTGAGTCGTCAATAATCATTACTTTTAAGCCAGCGAAATTACTCATGGGGCATTTTCCTTATTTGGTGAAATAACACCAAAAAATATTAAACAAATAATCAAAATCTTTAAAATAATTCATCGGCGCTGAAATAATGCCAATAAATAACCAGAATAACATTTTTATCACATTTAATAAAAATTTTCTAGCACTTTTTAATAATATGAAGGTTTAATTACAAAAAAGTAAAAATTTAGAAATATCAGTGGCTTTAAATACTTTATTATCAATGAATTATCAACAATTTATTATTGTACAAATTATGTATAAATAATACACAATTATGAAATATTTTGGTTAAAAACAAACCTTTTTAATCTTAAACAAATATGTTATTATGCAGCATCATCAATTAAATATATTTAAATGAATGCTTATCTCGCTGTACTGCTTATAAGTACCATATTAGCTGTAATAGTCAGTTTATTTGCTTTTGAAGTTTCTTATCATAATAATCACACTTTATTTTTTGACGTTCATAAAACCCCAAAACCCAGTGCTGCTGACAATGCCAAAATTCATATTGACGCCCGCACCATCACCCTAACCAAAACTCATCTTGCTGAGATAAAAACCGAACTGTATCAACCTAGTTTTCGTTTAGAAGGCGTTGTAGATGCCCATCAATACATCACTTTACATCTGCCTGATGATGGCAAACTAAGCACCATTCAAGTTAAAATTGGTCAGCGCGTTAGCCCCGGTGATGTCATCGCCACTTTTGTTCAACCAACACCCATTATTGATTTAATTGATAATAATTATTTGGATAATCAATCAAATGATTCTAACAAAACAACCAACATCAAAGAGCAAACAGATAAAACTTTAGAATCTTTAACCGAAACCAGCACCAGAAATATTGCAATAATCGCTCCAACTTTTGGTTTTATCGCAAAGATATTTACAAGATATCCGCAAAATAACTACAAAAAATCGACACCTGTAGCGCTTATCGGCGATGATAGCCAATTCAAACTAGTTAGCGCGTTACCAAAGTCATACAAACGTTTTATCAATGATGAAAAATTAGTCAATTTTACCACAAAAGATGGTCGTAAGTTTATTGGTCAAATCAACAAAATTGATAAATCTGTACAAAATTTGGCAAATTTTGGATTTAGCGGCATTCAAATCCACATCTTGATTCCCAAAGACGAAGCTGAAAAAGCCAAATTACATATTGGTGATAAAGTTAGCGGTTCTGTAGAATATGGGCAACTGACTACAGGAGTTTTAGTGCCTGCTTTTGCCGTTTTTGACAACGCTCAATCGCCTTTTGGTCTAAATACACTAAAAAAACCTCCCTACAAACCCATCACCCCGTTGCATGCCTATGTTTGGGAAGTTGGTCAAGATGGTTATATAACTCTTGCCCCGGTTGATGTGATTGAATATCGACCAAAAAGCGATCAATATTTGGTTTCAGGAGTTACTTTAACCGGACTGATTGTACTAGCGGACTTACCCAAAAATGCTCAAAACAAATTGGTAAAGCTGGAGGGTTTTTAAGTTTATAAACCCAAAATACTTTTATAACCAGACAACAAGCAGTAACGTTTATTTACAATTTATATCGGATTTATCAAAAACCTACTTGAAACATTAAAAAAACGTTCTTTTTTTGTAGTATCGGCGGATTGCCCCTTGCTAAATACATCAAAGATTGGCAAGATACAACAGCTGTTTATTTACAGGCTTAGTTTGTGTATTTGCACAGTAACGCCCTAGATTCAACCGTATCGCACCCAAAATAACCGTGCATTACAGGATAATTTTACACATTTTACAACAAATAAGGTTAAAATATGAGCAAACAAATTTTATTAATTGAAGATGACCCTGATTTGGCGGAACTTATCAGTGAATACTTATCCATGAATTACTACGAAATTCATCATGCGCCAACCGCTCAGGAAGGTTTGGATATTTTGGACACCAAAGAGCGTGATATTAACCTAGTTGTGCTGGATTTAATGCTACCTGATATGGATGGTATGCAGGTTTGCCAAAAAGTTCGCGCCTCTAAAAACACACAAATCAACAAAGTACCCATCATCATGTTGACCGCCAAAGGCGATACCACTGACCGAGTGTTAGGACTTGAAATGGGCGCTGATGATTACATCTCCAAACCTTTTGAGCCACGTGAGCTTTTAGCACGCATTCGTGCGGTATTGCGCCGACATGAAACCCCAAATCAAGCCGATACCAATTCTGGTAGTTTGACTTTTGGACGTTTGACCGTATTTCCAGACAGTCATGAAGTTACCATTGATGATAAAATCGTTCGTCTAACCACACATCAATTCCAACTTTTACATTATTTTGCCACACATGCAGGCAAAGTGTTAAATCGTGAACAACTGTGGCAAGCCATGCCAAACGATGACAGTTCTGAAAATATTGACCGTGCTATTGATGTACACATCTCTCGCTTGCGCGCCTTGATTGAAGATAACCCACGCCAACCCAAACGAATTATCACTGTTCGTGGTGTTGGCTATCAATTTGCCACTGACCAAGTATAATCAAACCTTTTTATCAAAACCATCAGCTTGCTGGTGGTTTTTGACTTGAAGTCTTTTTGTTTACTGATGATTTCCCATGAAAGACCCGACTTCTAACGCACAAACAGAACCCGATTTTGGTATTCATTCTTTATTTGCGCGGCTATTTATCAGTGTGTTTTTAGCATTGATTATCTTTGCTATTGCTATGGTGTTACTTGCTCAGCTTACTCATAACAATTCAGACAGCATTCGTTCTAAGGTTATTGCAGGTCAAATTCTTCATCAATTAGACCCATTGCTTGTTGAAATTGACAAACACAGCCATGAAGGCAGACGTGTACAGACGCGTTTTGTACTGGCAATTGTTAAAAAAAGTTTTGATATTTTTGATGAAAGTTTAAACGCTAAAATTGGTTTATACGACCCTTCAAGACGGCTTTTGGTACAAACTGAAAATTCTGAACTTCCTCAAAAGTTATTGTTAGAAACTTCTTGGGTGTCAAGTATTGTACCAACTTTGATTGGCGATAGTCGCCCTTATGTAACCGTAGTTAGCAATACAGGATATATCTTATGGTATGAAAATCGCAATCCGCCAAAAGAATCGCCATTTTTAGGCATGTTCAACTTATTTACTGGCACGATGTTATTAATGATTATCATGACCGCAGTTTTATGGTGGATTGCCCATTCAATAACATGGCGCATCAATCAAATGAGCCGACAAATGGCAAAATTAGGTGATGGCGATTTTAGCGTGCGTGTGAGTGAAGACGGCAACGACGAAATCGCCTTTTTAGCACATGGCTTTAATCAGTCCACTCAAAAAATTGAACGGCTCATTAACGCCAATAGTCTACTTTTAGCTCATGCATCGCACGAATTTCGCACACCCATTACACGCATTCGCTTACAAATTGAAATGATGGACATGCTTGCCAATCGCCTTGATGAAGCCAGCAAAGCCAAATTTGATAAAAGAGCTGCAGCAATCAATCGTGATTTAACTGGCTTAAATGATTTGGTTGAAAGTATCTTGTTAGTCAGCCGCTTAGATGCTGGGCACGCCCTACAAAATACTGAAATGGTTGATTTATATGAGCTGGTAAAAAATGAATGTCAGCATTATTCTGAAGCAACACTGTTTGCCTTGCCAGTATCGATGCCGGCTCAACCCAAATTACTAACGCATTTAGTACGAAACCTTCTTAATAACGCCATGATTCATGGTATACCACCTATTGAAGTGTATCTGTACACCGCCATTACTACTGAAGATGCTTACAGTATACCAGCAGCCCTACTTGATTTAGATGGTCAGTATTTTGGCGAAGATGCGATAATTGACAAATACGGTGCTGAACATCAAAATACTGAAGAATTTAGCGAAGAAAAACCCAAAAACAGCTTTTTACGAAAACTTACACGAAAAGACAAAAAATCAGAAGAAGAGCAAGCAAATTTTGCGGTGATTGCAGTGATTGACCAAGGCGAAGGTATCAGCGTAGATAAACGTGAAGACATCTTTAGCCCGTTTGTGCGTTTAAAACAAGAGAAAAAAGGGTCAGGACTTGGATTGTCTTTGGTGTCACAAATTGTAGAAGCTCACAATGGGCAAATTAGTACAGATACTTGGCGGGGGAAAACTCGCTTTTTAGTCATCTTGCCACTCAATGCCAAAAAGCCTGATGAGAAAAATGAAAAATCTGTTCAGGCTTTAAATGAAAAAGATGACCAATCCACTCAATCTTGATTTGATTTTTTAATAACCACGTAGCGATATTGATTGTCCGATAAAACCTCTTGTTCAACCAAATGATGACCTAAATGCCGACAAAAATTGGGAATATCGCGCGTGGTTGCAGGGTCAGTTGCCAAAATTTCAATACTCTCTCCTGCCTTAGCTTGACGAATGATTTTATGCAAAAGCATGATTGGTTCAGGGCAATTTAATCCTTGGGTATCTAAAACATGGTTAATTTTTGTCATAATTTTTTCCAATTTTGTTGATTTGATGTTATTGATTTAAAAATGCCAAAAATTTTTTAAAGTTTACTTTAAATAAAAATGGCATACCAAACCACGATATCATGGTTAAAAATAAACTCATAAAAAACGCCACACCAGCTCCTTGAATTATTCCCAAAATCACTGTAATTAACAACGACCCCAAACCAATGATGAGCAAAATCATAATAATGCCAAGCTGAATGATGCGATAACGCCACAACAAAAATAAATGGTGCAAACTCAATGGTATTGACAGCGAAATCAGCACATATGGTAAAAAATGAAACGCGTAATAAATCAATATACTGTCTTTAAATTTTGCCATACTGGCTAAGGTGCCAAATACACAAAACACCAAAATTGCCAAAAATCCCAAATATGTACTCAATGTTGCGGTTTTGATGGCGGTTTTGATGTGTTGTTTAATAATGGAATGTTCAATCATGATTGGTCTTGGGCTGTTTGGTCATGAAAATTGGCAATGTAAACCGCTAAATCAGGCGCATGATAATAACTGTCTAATAAAATACACGCTGCTACATCATCAATGGGGTCAGTTTGACGTTTAATCAGTCCATGTTCCCATGCCAGCCTACGGGCTTCATTAGAAGTCAATCTTTCATCATAGAAAAATACAGGCACTTTTAAATGCCTTTCACCCAACCGATGAGCCAGTCTGCGAGCAAATTTTTTAGCACGCAAGGTTATCATGGATTCTGTGCCATCCATATTCAGTGGCAACCCAACTAAAATCTGTCCAATTTTCCAAGTATTAATCATACCCAACAGATTTTCCCAATCAGGCTGACCATTATTCATCGCAAGCACATCAAAGGGGCGAGCATTTTGGGTTAGACTATTGCCAAGCGCCATGCCCATTTTTTTAACCCCAAAATCCAAAGCCAACGTTAAAATTGGCTCTAGTGAGTTATGTAAATTTTTTGGTGTATTTTCAAGCAAAATAACGTCTCTTTTTTTATAATCTCAACAATTTATTAGCTATTCACCACTGACATTAAGCACGGGTGATGCGTTTTCTTCTGAAAGTAGCACCGTCATCATATTGGTTACCAATTTTGCTTTTTCATTATCGGTCATGGTAACAATTTTTCTGGCTTCTAAAGCTCTAACTGTGCTTTCCACCATTAAAATTGCCCCTTTTACCAATGTTTGACGTGCTATCAGCACTGATTCAGCCTGCTGTTTCCTTAACATGGCTTGAGCGATTTCAGCCGAATACGCCAAATGAGTAAATCGCGCTTCCTCAATATACACGCCTGCCATTTGTACACGTTCTTGCACCATGTCGCGAAACTCTTGTAAAATCTTAGCAGAATGCCCGCCTAGGCTTTCTTTACCATCTTGATTAGCATAAGGATAATGTGAAACGAGTGTGCGTAAGGCGCTTTCACTTTGGGTTTTCATAAAACCATGCACATCTTCAACATCAAATACTGCGGCTGCCGGATTATCAATTCGGTAGACAATTGCTGCCGCTACATCAATGGGCGTTCCTGAAATATCATTGACTTTTAAAATTGGGGTTACGTAATTGGTAGTTTTTAAAGAAACACTTTGCACTGAATAAAAAGGCACAATCCAATAAAAACCCTGTTTACTCAGCACCCCCGAATAATGTCCAAATAATGTACTGACTAAAGCGGTATTTGGTTGAATGATTTTAAATCTTGCCAATAGTACCACTGGCACCACAAAGATGGGTACTAGAGTTTTATCAGGTAAAACAAACACAATAGCAAGTATAATAATGATAAAAATGGCAAGAGCTACAAAACCATTGAGATGGTACATAGTGTATTGAGGACTGCTTTGTTGAGTCATAAAATTATCCTTACTTATATTGTGTTCTATCATTCAGCTGTTGTTAAGCGTATCCAACAATCTGCTCTAAATCTGGTAAAATTCCCAACTTTGTTTTGGCGAGTAACAGGCGTTTTTCAAAATCTGCCCCAAATAAAATAGACAAATCTGCAGGGCAAACCAACCATTTTTTATTTAAAATTTCTTGCTCTAACTGCCCTTTTGACCAACGACAAAATCCCATACACAGTAAAAAATGCGACAGTTTATCTAAAGCGATATTTTTTAACACATCTTTACTGGTGGTCAAACAAACATTTTCACCAACCGCAAAAGATGATGCAAATACAGGCAAACCAGTATGCAAAACAAACCCTGCTTGGTCATGCAAAAAACCGCCAAGCACCGCATTTGTATTCATGAGCACTTGAGACGCTGGCAAATTCATTTCCGATAAAACCGAACCAACTGATAAGAATGACAACGGTTTATTAATAATAAATCCAAAAGCCCCTTCTTGGCTTTGGTGGCGACATATATAAATTAATGCGTCCACAAAACGGTCATCATTGATTGTTTGACTGGGAATCAAAAAATGATGAATTAAGCTTTTGGGCAATACTGCGGCTTGGGATATCTGGGTCATAAATCAATCTTATGTGTTTTAAAATTCATGTAAAAACCAATGTTCACCAATCTATTTATTAGATTTTTTATCAGTTTTAACAATGTCCGCTAGCAAACTTTTTACATGAGCTTTGGTAGCCTCAGTAATATTAACACCTCCTGACATACGTGCCAACTCACCAATTTGTTCGTCTTTAGTAATTACTTTTAAATGACTGGTTGTTTTTTCACCATGTTTTTTTGCGACTAAAATATGCTGATGGGCGGCGGCGGCGACTTGAGCCTGATGAGTGATGGCAAGTAATTGCTGGTGGTCGCCTAACTTGCGTAAAAGCTCACCCACCACCTGAGCGGTTGCCCCACTAATTCCTACATCTACCTCATCAAATACAAGCGTTGGGCGAATTTGAGTTTGTTGGTCGGCATTCATGACCTGCATTACTAACGCAATTCTGGATAATTCACCCCCAGAAGCCACTTTGTGTAAAGGCTGTTTTGGCATGCCAACATTAGCACTAAATAATAAAGCAATCTCTTTGGTGCCATGCATGGTGTAATCATCAAGCTCTTTGGGGTAAAATGCAAATTCACAACTTGCATTAGGTAATGCCAAGGTTTTTAAATACTCTGCTAAAGTTTGAGTAATTTTTGGAGCAATTTCCTGGCGTGCTTTATCCAGTTTTTGAGCGTTATCAATATAAATGTCAAAAGCTTTGGCAACTTCTTTTTCTAAAGTTTGATTGTCTGGAATTGCCATCAAAGTTTCAAGCTCACGTTGCCAGCTATCTGTTTGATTTAAAAGCTCATCAATGGGTGTATGATACTTGTTTGCCAATCGATGTGCCAGTCCCAATAAATTGTTTAGCTCATTAAGTCTTTCTTCGTCAGGCAAAGACTGCTCGGCATAATCGGCAAGTACAGAAGCTGATTCACTGATGTGTTCTTGAGCTAGATTAAGCAGCTGACTGCACTGGCTAAATACTTTACCTTTATCGCTTTGACTATCGCAAATTTTAATGGCTCGTGATAACAAACTAAGTACGCTTGGCGCATCATCATCATTTTCCAAAGCCATTTTTGCCGCTAAAGCATCTTGCATCAAACTTTCTAGATTGGATAATTCGTCATATTCGCTTTCAATTTGAGCAAAATTAATTCCTAAAAGCGGTTGAACATCCATCAATTTAGCATTTAATAATGCCATGCGGTCAGCTCGCCCTGCTTCTTCTTGTTTGGCATTTTTGGCTAAAACTTGTGCGTTTTTCCATGCCTGATAGGCATCTTTAGTGGCAATTTTTAGAGCGTTTAGCTGCCCAATCTCATCCAACCAATCCATCACAAATTGTGGCTTTAACAGCTCAAGCCCCGCATGCTGTGAATGGATGTTTACCAAAATATCACCCAATGATTTAAGCTCGCCAATGCTTGCAGGTACGCCATTTATCCATGATTTAGAACGACCTTGATGGCTAATTTTTCGGCGAATCAACAGCACATCTTCAAATTCACGCTCGCATTCATCAAACCATGCTTTCACCGCATCATTATCCGATACATCAAACTCACCAAATATTAAGGCTTCATCTGCACCATGTCGCACCAAAGACGCATCGGCACGACCGCCTACACAAAGCGATAATGCATCTAAAATCAAAGATTTACCAGCACCTGTTTCACCAGTAATGACATTAAAACGCTTATCAAATTCAATCTGATGATGCTCAATCAGTGCCAGATTATCCAAAGTTAAAGACACAAGCATATAAAATAATTTTCCTAATATTTTTTTGACAATCAGTCAAATAATTTATAACAAACTGACTATTCTAGCATAAGTTTCTTGATGGATTGAGCAACTTTTTATGAGCATTACTCATCAATCATATTGTATCTATTAATTTATCATTTATAATAATAGCTAATGATATTATCAATAGGACTAATATGAGCACCACGTTACGTCAATTAAAAGCCTTTGTGTTGGTTGCTGAACAAAACAGTTTTACCAAAGCTGCCGAAGCCTTATGTCTAACCCAATCGGCATTAAGCGGCTTAATTAAAGAGCTTGAGCAAAATTTAGACGTCAAACTTTTTGACCGCACCACAAGAAAACTTCACCTATCCGACGCAGGCGGTAGGCTACTGCCTCAAGCCAAACGTGTACTCAATGAAATGAGTGTGCTTAATGAAAAAGTTGCCAATTTAAAATCATTACACCAAGGACATATTCATCTAGCAGTATCTCAGCAATTATCAGCAAGCACCATGCCAAAATTTATTGCTAAATTTTGCGAACTGCACCCTAATATCGAAGTTACGTTAACCGATTGCTCAATTGACCAAGTGGTTGAGCACATTGAAAATTTAGAAGCAGATTTAGGCGTTGCACCCGAACGCAGTTATTCAGATGACTTGCACGCTGATATTTTATTTAGTTCACCATTTTATTTAGTACTCCCAACAAGCCATCCTTTTGCTAAAAAAAATCAATTGCACTGGTCAGATTTATTAAATGAACGCTTAATTACCTTAAATGGTCCTTTTATTAAGGGCTTGCAAAACGAACTGCCTGTGCAAATTTCTAGCCGAATTTTTAATCCTGACTTTGAAATTAACTTTTTATCCACCGCTCTTGGTATGACGCGCATGGGACTTGGGGTAACCTTGTGTCTGTTATACGCTGCTGAATGGGTTGAACAAAATGGCTTAACCATGCGCCCAATTACCGAACCTGTCGTGGAACGAAAATTTTTACTTTATACGCATAAAAATCGTTCATTATCACCTGCAGCATTGGCATTCAAGGAATTTTTACTTAATAATGCCCATGAATTTTTGGTCAGTAAACCGACCACAATTTAAGGTGAATTTTTTGATTTTTTTACTGACAGAGCGTTTGATTTTGGTTATACTAAGGCTAGTTTTAGATTAAATTTCGACAAATTTATTGTGCAATCCCTAAGGATTATTTATGTTTGAACACGTTACCCCTTATGCTGGCGACCCGATTTTGGGTTTAATGGATAAATTTGCTAACGACCCACGCACAGACATCAAAGTCAATCTTGGTGTGGGCGTTTATTATACCGAAGATGGCAAATTGCCTGTGCTTGAGTGCGTAAAAACCGCTGAAAACCAAATTGCCAACCCACCAAAACCACGTGGTTATCTGCCAATGGACGGTTTACCTGGTTATCGTAAAGCCTGTCAAAATTTATTATTTGGTCAAGACAATCCTATCGTCAAAGAAGGACAGGTTGCAACCGTTGCAACACTTGGCGGAAGTGGCGCTTTAAAGGTTGGTGCAGATTTTATTCACGAATGGTTTCCGGATGCTAAGTGCTATGTTTCCGACCCAACTTGGGGTAACCACATCAGCATCTTTGAAGGAGCAGGCTTTAAAGTTGGTAAATACCCCTACTACGACCCAAAAACCATTGGGGTAAAATTTGATGAAATGTGCGAATTTTTTAATGGGTTAAATGAAAATGATGTAGTTTTGTTACACCCTTGCTGTCACAACCCAACAGGCGTAGATTTAACAAAAGAACAGTGGGATAGCGTTTTACAAATCATCAAAGATAAAAAACTCATTGCTTTTATGGACATTGCTTACCAAGGTTTTGGTGACGATATGACCGGCGACACCTACGCCATCAATAAAGCTGCGCAAATGGGTCTACCTCTGTTTGTTTCTAATTCATTTTCTAAAAACCTATCTTTGTATGGCGAACGTGTTGGCGGTTTATCGGTGGTCGCCCCAACCAAAGAAGAAGCTCAAACTGTTCATGGTCAGCTAAAATTTACCATTCGTCGGATTTATTCTAGTCCAGCATCACATGGCAACCATGTAGTTGACATCGTGATGAATGATGAAGCACTATACAATCAATGGGTTGGTGAAGTTTATGAGATGCGTGACAGAATCCGTCTTATGCGTCAAAAATTACAAGATATTCTAAGCCAAAAATTACCTGAGCGCGATTTTAGTTACTTTACCAAACAACGTGGCATGTTTAGTTTTACAGGCTTAACTGCCAAACAGGTAGAACGTCTGCAAAAAGAATTTGCCATTTATATGGTCAGCAATGGTCGTATGTGTCTTGCTGGTTTGAATAACAAAAACATTGATTATGTTGCTAACAGCTTTGCTGAAGTCTTAAAATGATTTAGCTAACTGACTCATGATATAATAAAACCACTTAATTTAATTAAGTGGTTTTTTATGAATGAGATAATTTTTTTAGAACATCAATGGCAAAATATCTCAGAACAGCTTTTTGGTCAAAATGAGATAACATTGTGGCAAAACATTGTTTTTCATTATCAACAAAAAGACCGTTTTTATCACAATCTTCATCATTTATATGAATGTTTTATTTTGTTTGATGAAATTAAACACCTATTAAATAAGCCAAATTTGGTGGCATTGGCTTTGTTTTATCATGATATTATTTATGATAGTAAAAATAATGATAATGAATTAAACAGCGCCAACTTTGCTAAAAATCAGCTAAAAAATAAAATACCAGATGATGGTTTATCTATAATTTACCAATATATTTTAGCAACTAAAAATCATCAAAACTATCTAACTGATAAAAATTTTGATGATTTAAATTATCTTTTGGATATTGATTTAGCAATTTTAGCACAAAATAAAAAGCGATTTTTAGAATATAATGCACAAATTCGCAAAGAGTATCAATGGGTAAGTTCTTGGATTTATTATCCAAAACGCCATTTTATTTTATACCACTTTTATCAAAAATCACCATTATTCTTGACTGATTATTTTTATCAAAAATCAGAAAAACAAGCTAAAGAAAATTTAGCATCTGTATTATTTAAACCTTACCACCCATCATCACGGTTGTTTTCTTAAACAATCGTCTTGAATTGGTTTGTTGCTAGACTACTGTCTCAAATAATGCTCAAATACATCCCCAAAATCATAACGGCGAATTTTTTCCAAGCGTTTTTGATAATGGTTTTCTATTTGGTCCATGGTTTGATTGATAATATCAGGCAGCTGCAAAATCACACTATCAGGCAACTGTTTTAAATCCACCATGCTCGTTGCCTTATCAAACGCCTTTTCTAAAATTCTTTCTTGATGATAAATGTGATGGCATTTTTCAGCAATGCTGGTTAATGCTTTGTAAATATCACGAATTTGCTCAATTTGATTTTTATCAATATCAATACTAAAAGTTTTACCTTGTGTTTTATTTAAACTGTCTGAATCACCTGTACCAAGCAATACAAATTTTAATTCTGCATCCAAATCGATTGTGCCTGCGGTTTCAATAAGTACGTTTGAAGGAGTGAAATAACGGTAAGGATAACGCTTTAATACTCGCTTTTTACTCATGGCGCTTTGTCCATCCAGATGCAAAAATGCCAAATTCGTAAAACAGTATTCATCCGATTTGGATTTAATCACAAAATAAATCTTTTCACCATCCTCATGAAAAATATAATCGTCAATGTCAGTTTGATGAAACTGTGATGGTGGAATAATTTTACCAATATCACTCAAACCCAAGGCATCAGATGCAAAGTTTTTAAACATGACTTTTCTCACTTTTAATGTAAAAATCTATTTTGATATAAAACGACCAATTTAAAAGAGCATAAACTCAATCTTCAGTGTGAAACAGCAAAAATAATTCAGTAATATTATCTTCTAAAGCATTTGCCATTTGCACCAATGTTTCTTCATCGCGCACATCACCCATTTCCTCATCAATGCCTGACAACATCACCATTGGTAATGTCAGCATTGCCACATCTTCTTCGGTTTGTGGGTCATCAAACCAATCTACATTCTCATCGGCATACATCGCATCAACAAAACCGATTGCCCACGCCGTCAAATCACTTTCTTCGCTAAAGTCAATAGAATCATCACTGGCATCAAAAGGCAGCTCGATTGACTCTTCAGCTTTTAGGGTGTCATAAAGCTCTTTTTGCCAACTTTTGATGGCATCTTTAATCTTAGGAGCAACTTGAGTGTGATTGCCTTCAAAAAAGCAATCAAGCCAATTTGGTAAAGGTTTGCCCACTACTGTTGCTGTCAAAAAACCATGGGCGGCAATGCTATCTAATCCAAAAACATTTTCATCGGAATCTAAATAACGAAATAATTCATCTTTTGTCATAATTATCTCAAAATGTTGTTACAAGACCAACCAAAATGACTATTCATCGTCAAAATCGTCGTCAAAGTCGTCAAACTCAGCAAAATCATCGTCGTCTTCTAAAGCGCGTTTTAAGCGATTTAAACGTTGTTCTTCTAATAATGCATCAATTTTTAGACGTTTTTCTAGGGGTTTAGCCTTGCTATCATCTGCAAGCTGGGCATCAGCATCTTCATCGAAATTGTCGTCGTCAAAATCGTCATTAATATCACTCATAGAGCTTTCCTAAAAATTACCACAAATTAATCTTCAACTTAATTTAAGACTTTATAAAAAGCCATTTGGTTTGTCAAGAGCTTTATTCGGTTAATAATACCAAATTACAAACTTGTTGCAATCTTTCTGCGGTAGTTTCACTCACTGCTTTCAGCCAACGGCAATTTCTTTCAGCAACACTGGTAGGTTTAAGAAGTTTATCTAAAACTGTATAAGTATTAAGTTCATTTAGTGAGGAATCTGGCAGCAAAATCAACACACGCTCTCGGTGGCGTTTACAAATAGCAATCATGTCTTCTTGATGCTCAATATCACTAACCATAGCGTGTACTGGCAAACAAAAGCGTTTTAATTCACGATGTTTATCATATACAATCTGCCCAAGTATTACAGATAATCTTGCAAGCATCATACCTGCTGTGGCGACTTTTGCATGACGATTTTCAGCTTGCAAAACAACCTTTGCTCCCTCTTCGTTATAATCATCAATCCCTACTAATTTTACACCCGATAAAACTCTTAATTTTAAAAGCTCATCGACTGATTTGACAAGCAATTGGTCGCACAATGCAAAATAAGCAGATTTGGTATGATGACTAACCGTTGTCATTAAATTATTGCTATCATCAAAGCGAATTTGCACCAAAACATATTCTTTTTTGGTGTGTTCTTCACCTTGAGTCAATGATTTTTCTGACTGTAAAGCAGATAATTGTGATGTTTTATCATCTGCAGGTTTAGTAGGTATTTTTTGGTCTAAATCTGTTACGTCTTTAGGTTTGTTTGTATCTTGTTTTGCATCATCAGATGCAGGCTCAAACATTTTATGATGATCAGCTGCTAAAGTTTCTTCTTGTAAAATATCAGAAGCCAAAAGCTGACGACGCAAGTCATCTCTAATTTTGGCAATCATATTACCACTTGGTCTAGCAATGTAACCATAAATTAAAAAAACAACCACATGTAAAAAGGCAATCATCACCAAATATATCCAGTGATGGCGAAAAATATCTGCCCGATTAACCGATTTGGTGTGCAAAGCCACAACACCTAACATTTGGTCTTTGTGTGTGATGGTTTCTTTAGCTGTAAAACCAGATTCAGATTCTTTGCCCACTGACACAAGCAACTGATTTTCATTGTTGTACACACCAACAAAATCAATGGAATCATCTTTAATAAAATGTTCAGCAATCACGGATAAACTTACGCGGTCATTGGCATTTAGCGGTATTGACATTTCTTCAGCAATCAAAATCGTGTCATGTTTTACACTGTCTTGATTTTGCTGATTAATCCGATATTCTTGTGCGACAACAAAAGCAAGCAATTGCAAACTTAAACTGATAAACATGACAATGGCAAATAAGCCTTGACGTGGGGCAAAATAGGTCATGATAGTACGTATTAGTGATAAACTACTAATTCTATCATTTTCACCCAAAAACACAAAGAATCTTCGCACAAAAAGCAAACGGTTTTTTCATGGAATTTTTATTAAAATTTATGTTATGATAGGGATATTTTTCTTTTATCTTTAGATAAAAAGCTGTTGATTTGTTGTTTGATTTCCTTAAAATGGCTTAAATTTTAGCTGAATTTTCAAACAACCATGATGTTACCACATGAGTAAGTCGTGTTTATAAGGAATATTTAATGAATACAACCACTTACGCGCTTCCTAAAAATAGTCAAGCTTGGCACGATGCATTATTTAAAGTTGCCCATTTATTGTCTGATGTCCATCACACCATGTTAAAGGATTTGCCGATTTTTGCCATTACTGTGGTGGTAAACCGTTCAGTATTATCATCTGAAAATTCAGGTATTGAACTGTTAGATGAGGCCATGAACCGCTATATGGTAAATTTATCAAAATGGCATCTACAAATGGTTTATGATGATGAAGCTGCCAAACAAGCTGCTGATAAAATCGTTGCTGGCATGACACTTGCCGATGTGGTTGTTTCTCGTTATTTGTTGCTGCCAAATGACCCAGAACAAATGACCAAAAGCAAACAAGAAGCAGCGGCTCGCATTATTGATGAACAACTTACCCATCATCTTAAACAATGTTTTAGTTCTGATGATGGTAAAGATGTTGTTGATGTTCACATCCTAAACATCAACCAGGTTCTAACTGCACCAAAACTGGTATGTTTTGATATGGATTCCACACTAATTGAGCAAGAAGTCATCGTTGAATTAGCTCGTATGTGTGGTCTGGCAGATAAAGTTTCTGAAATCACAGAAAGCGCGATGCGTGGAGAGATTGATTTTGCTGAAAGTTTTGCCAAACGTGTGGCATTATTAGAGAATGTACCTGAAAGTGTTGTTGGTGAAATTATTCAAAAACACATCACCATTCAGCCAGGAGCTTTTGCGGTGATTCGTGCCTTAAAAACCTTAGGCGCAACTACCGTACTGGTTTCTGGTGGTTTTGAACCTTTTGCCCAACACGTTGCTCAGACACTGGGAATGGATGAATTTCATGCAAATCCATTACTCGTTGCCGATGGCAAACTAATAGGGCTGACTGATTCAAATATTTTAGATGGCAAACAAAAAGCACTGATTGTAGAGCGCACAGCAAACCGCATGGGCATTAGCCTAGATGAGGTGGTGTGTGTAGGCGATGGCGCCAATGACTTACCCATGATGGCAGTTAGTGGCACGGGCATTGCTTACAAAGCCAAGCCCATCGTTGCCGCTAAAGCAGATGCTGCTGTGAATATCACCGGACTTGAAGGCGTGCTTTATGCGCTTGGTCATCGTTTTGACAAAGTTTAGATTTACCCCTACTTGATTAAGGCGGATTTATGTTTACTGTACCTGTTATTGATGTAAAATTTGACCCATTGGACGCGCTATTGTACGCCTTGGGTTTGCGTTTGGCTCATCTAACCAAGCATGGCACCGATGAAACTTATAATAATTTGATTAAAGGCAAAGAAGTTGCCATTCAATTTTTAAGCGATGATGTGGCTCGTTATTATCGCTTTGTAGATGGACATTTTGGTCAAGCCATTGGCAAAGCAAAAACGTCTGATTTAACCATTGAATTTAAAGATTCGATGACGGGCGTTAAAATTCTTACCAAGGGCGATATTGCGACATTTATGAGTGCAATTCAAGATGGCGATATTACAATTACAGGTGATTATAAATTGTTGCTTTGGCTGGCTAGCATTGCCAAACACGCAGCAAAATTACCTGAAGAATACAAAGGTTATCTAAATCAAGCTAAACCTTATTTAGACCAAGCCAAAACCCAATTACAAAATGCCAAACCGTATCTTGATAAGGTTAAGCCATATGCTGAGAAAGCCAGCGACCTAGCAAGTAAATTGCACAACAAACACAAATAAACCTGCTATTTTGTCAATGCCATCTGAAAAGATGGCATTTTTTAATGGCATAAAAAATCCCCAAATCAGGGGAGATTTGGGGTGGAACTGGAAAACCCAGTCAAAAATGGCGCAGCGAACGGGGCTCGAACCCGCGACCCCCGGCGTGACAGGCCGGTATTCTGACCAACTGAACTACCGCTGCAAGGTCAATCAAAACTGGTGGGTGGTAACGGATTCGAACCGCTGACCCTCTGCTTGTAAGGCAGACGCTCTACCAACTGAGCTAACCACCCAAGAATCACATCTTGTTGTGGTGCGTATTATATAGATTTTTTATTATTTGTCAAATGTTTTTTGAAAAAAAAATTTATAAAAAAGATCAAACATAACGCTTATTTTTAACTTTTTACCCATTTTTTGTATTTGTATAAAACCACCATTAAAAATCCAGCGTTTTATGTTTATATAATAAAATGAGCATAGATGGACTTAAAATGAGTGGTTGTACAATAATACTATTACTGAAAATTCACTATCTTCTCAAAGCATACAAACCTATATAAAGCCTTATGGTTATTCAATTAAATCTCTTTTATTTAAGGTTTATTTTTCCTAGTTACTTTAATTTCAATGGGAAAATAACCACTCTTCTTTGTTTGCCTTGTGTATCTGTTTGAATTTCATAAAATGGCTCATCCACCAATTCAACCTCACCTATATAAATATATTCATTTACTTTTGTGCTATTAAAAAACAATATTTGTATACCATTACTACGACTATTAGCTAAGGTTTTGTTTTGCGCAACATGAATAGATTGATCACCCTGTAAACCCATACCCGTGTAATATATCACATCATTTTCCCATCTATCTTGATACACGGAGTCACTTTTGTTTATTAAGACCAAACGATTATTTACCAAACTACGACGCATACCACCAGCATTTGATACGTTAAAGGTATCCATCAAATCCTGATTGCTAAATACATCGCCCTGTTTATAGTCACTAATTATCACACTATACCCCCTTTTTTTATCTTAAAAAAAATAAACCCACTATCTTAATTTTAGACAATGAGTTTACTTTAAATTATCAACCGCCAATCTTCTTATACTTCATACGCTTAGGCGTGGCGTCTGCTCCCAATCTTTGTTTGCGCCATTTTTCGTATTCGGTATAGTTGCCGTCAAAAAATTCTGGCGTTTCATTTTCAAATGATAAAATATGCGTACAAATGCGGTCCAAGAACCAGCGGTCGTGTGACACCACCATGACTGTGCCCGGGAAAACTTCCACTGCGTCTTCTAAGGCGCGCAAAGTTTCCACATCAAGGTCGTTTGATGGTTCATCCAGTAAAATTACGTTTGCCCCTTGCTTTAAAGTCTTGGCAAGTTGCAGACGATTACGCTCACCCCCCGACAAGCTGCCTACTCGTTTTTGCTGGTCTTGACCTTTAAAATTAAAACGTCCAATATAAGCGCGACTTGGAGTTGTGTATTCGCCTACTGTAATCATATCCAAACCATCTGAAACCTCTTCCCAAACGGTTTTATTATCATCAAGTTCATCACGCACCTGACCAACATAAGCAACTTTGACACTTTCGCCAATTTCCACCGAACCCGTATCTGGTTTGTCTTTACCTGTAATCATATTAAATAGTGTGGTTTTACCCGCACCATTTGGTCCAACAATCCCCACAATTGCCATTGGTGGCACAGTGAATGTTAAATTTTCATACAACAAACGGTCGCCAAATGATTTAGAAATATTATTCACCTCAATGACTTTATTGCCAAGTCTGGGTCCTGGTGGAATATAAATCTCAGCAGTTTCATTGCGTTGTTGGAACTCTTTAGAATTCATCTCTTCAAAACGTTCTAAACGAGATTTTGATTTGGCTTGCTGACCTTTCTGGTTCTTACGCACCCATTCCAATTCTTGCTTTAAGGCTTTAGCAAAGGCTTCTTCTTGTTTTTGCTCTTGTTCTAGACGTTTATTTTTTTGCTCAAGCCATTCGGTATAATTGCCTTTATAAGGGTAACCATAACCACGGTCAAGCTCTAAAATCCACTCAGCGACATTATCAAGGAAATAACGGTCGTGGGTGATAGCAACAATTGTACCAGAATAATCTTTTAAGAAACGCTCAAGCCACGCCACAGATTCTGCGTCTAAATGGTTGGTTGGTTCGTCAAGCAGAAGCATATCAGGCTTAGAAAGGAGTAAGCGACACAAAGCTACGCGACGTTTTTCACCCCCTGATAATTTACCCACATCAGCATCCCAAGGTGGTAGGCGTAATGCGTCCGCTGCTTTTTCAAGTTGGGTGTTTAAGTTATGAGCATCCCACGCTTGAATGATGTCTTCCATTTTACCCTGTTCAGCTGCTAATTTGTCAAAATCAGCATCTGGCTCAGCGTATTCAGCGTAGATTTGATTTAGACGGTCAAGCGCATCCAGTGCTTCACGTACACCATCCTCTACATTGCCACGCACATCTTTATTGGGATTAAGCTGAGGTTCTTGGGGCAAATATCCAACTTTAATGCCTGCCTGGGCGCGAGCTTCACCATTAAAATCCTTATCAACGCCCGCCATAATGCGTAGCAAAGTGGATTTACCAGCGCCATTTAAACCAAGCACGCCAATTTTTGCGCCAGGGAAAAAAGATAAACTAATATCTTTTAAAATTTCACGTTTTGGGGGAACAATTTTTGACACCTTGTTCATGGTGTAAATATACTGTGCCATACATTCACTATTACAAACAATAAAAAATAAAAGGATTAACCGTTTATTATCGCATTAACCCTTATAATCAGCAAGTAATAAATTTCTTTTCCTTTGAAGAGCTTTCGTTTATAATGGAAAGTTTAATAATATTTTGAGATAATTATGGCATTATTACCCATTTTAACCTACCCCGACCCTCGTTTACGCACAATTGCCAAGCCTGTAGAAAACTTTGATGACACTATTAAAACCTTAATTGCAGATATGTTTGAGACCATGTATGAAGCTCGCGGTATTGGACTTGCTGCAACACAAGTGGATAGGCATTTACAAGTTGTTGTGATGGATTTGACAAAAGAAGATGAAGAAAAACAACCACAAGTATTCATCAACCCCAAGGTTACACCTTTAACAGATGAATGTGTTCCCTATCAAGAGGGGTGTTTATCCATTCCGGAAGTTTATGATGAAATTAAACGTCCCGGCAAAGTACGTATTGAAGCACAAGATGCCAATGGTCAGGCATTTGAAATGGAAGCAGATGGGCTTTTGGCAGTTTGCATTCAACATGAACTTGACCATTTAAATGGCATTATGTTTGTTGATTATTTATCACGCCTAAAACAAGATAGAGCTCGCGAAAAAGTTAAGAAAGTCGTCGCCAAACGTAAGCGCCACTGATTTTAATAAATCAAATTTTAAATTAGATTATAGTGATAAATTAGATTATAGTGATATTGTCAAAATGGTTTTACAATTGCCAATATCACTACAAAAATAAGAATAAATACAGGTAATTCATTAAACCATCGCCAATAGACATGGGTTTTATAATGAGGATTTTGTATTAATTTTAGGCGAAAACGTCCACATAATAGATGATATATGGTTAATAAAATTACTAAAGTTAGTTTAATATGCAGCCAAACTTGAACTTTGTAAATTTGCCAATTCATCATCACCATACTCAGCCCAAGCATCCAAGTTACCATCATAGATGGATTCATGATGCCACGATACAACTTACGCTCCATGAGTGCAAAACGCTCTTGGCTTAACTTATCCTCACTCATGGCATGATATACAAATAAACGTGGTAAATAAAAAATACCAGCAAACCAGCAAACCATGGCAATAATATGCAATGCCTTAATGTATAAAAACATATTAAACTTCTACAAACTAAATCAAAGGACAAGAGGTTTCAGGTTTACCTGTCATGGCATCAATAATTTTTGGGCGTGGCTTTGGTTTTTGACAAAAAAGCCCAAGTTCTGACATCAAGCGGTCATCATTGGCTTGCGACTGATTGCTTGTCGTTAAAAGTTTATCCCCATAAAAAAAAGAATTTGCCCCAGCCATAAATGCAAGCGCCTGTTCACCATCTGTTAAGCTTTCACGCCCTGCTGACAGCCGAACATAACTATTAGGGCAGCAAATTCTAACTACGGCAATGGTTTTAATCCATTCAAGCACAGACAATCTTCCTTCTGCCAATACTTTATCACCTAAAGGCGTACCCTTGATAGGCACAAGTAAGTTTACAGGGATGGACTCTGGCGGTAAAGGCATTTGCGTCAATTCATATACCCAGTTTACACGGTCTTCACGACTTTCTCCCATTCCGACAATTGAGCCTGAACATACATTAATGCCAGCATTTCTTACATAATCCAACGTTTGCAGCCTATCATCATAGCTTCGTGTACTGGTAACTTGACTGTAATATTCTCGTGACGTGTCTAGATTATGATTATAATAATCAAGCCCTGCCTTCGCCAAAATATTTGCCTTATTTTCATCCAACATCCCCAGCGTCATGCAAGTCTCCAATCCTAAGGCTTTAACTTGTTCAATCAGCTCAACCAGATAAGGCATGTCTTTATCGCTTGGATGCTTCCATGCAGCCCCCATACAAAAACGTGATGAGCCCGATGCTTTTGCTTGCTTGGCAGCATTAACAACCTTTTGAATTTGCAATAATTTTTCTGAAGACAGTCCTGTTTTTTTTCTATAATGTCCAGACTGTGAACAATAACCACAATCTTCAGGGCAATTGCCCGTTTTGATAGATAATAGTGTACTAATTTGTACTTCGTTGGCAACAAAATTTTGACGGTGAACGGTTTGTGCCCGCATGATTAAATCCATAAATGGCAAATCAAACAGTTGAGCAATTTGTGCCTTGGTATACATTTTGGGGCTTTGATGAGTGGCAATCATAAGCAATCGCAATTATTAAATAAATGTAAAATAGAACAACTAAAAAGGTAGTTATTCTATCATAAAGTTTATTTTTAGTACACTTGTAGCGTTATTTTACTCTTAATAAACAGGCAATTAAATACAATAAAAAAAATAATCAAAAAAAGAAAACCAAGGTTTTGACACCTTGGTTTTATTACCGCCTATTATGGGCGGTCTACTAGCTCAACATAAGCCATCGGTGCATTGTCACCATCACGATAGCCACATTTGATGATGCGCAAATAACCACCTGGTCTGGTTTTATAACGAGGTCCAAGCTCATTGAACAGTTTACCCACAATTACTTTACTGCGAGTACGGTTAAAAGCTAGACGACGATTAGCTACGCTATCTTCTTTTGCCAAAGTAATTAATGGCTCTGCTACACGACGCAATTCTTTAGCTTTTACTAAAGTGGTCTTGATTAGTTCATGTTCAAACAGAGAGTTAGTCATGTTTTGGAACATTGCCTTACGATGGCTGCTGGTACGACCCAGCTTGACTCCGCTATTACGATGTCGCATGGTCACATATCCTTTAAATTAACGGCTACGATAAGAAAAACGGTCATCAACACGCAGGTTGCTAGGTGGCCAATTATCTAAACGCATACCCAGCTCTAAACCTTTAGACGCTAACACGTCCTTAATTTCAGTTAATGATTTCTTACCCAAATTTGGTGTTTTTAATAACTCAGTTTCTGAGCGCTGCACCAAATCGCCAATGTAATAAATGTTTTCGGCTTTTAAGCAATTTGCTGAACGAACCGTTAGTTCAAGATCATCCACTGGACGTAATAGTACAGGATCAATCTCATCTGGTTTATCTTTACCGCTGGTTTCAGGCACATCTTCAGCTTCCAAATCTACAAAAATTGCAATCTGCTGCTGTAAAATGGTTGCTGCCTTACGAATTGCTTCTTCAGGGTCAATAGTACCATTGGTTTCAAGCTCAATAATCAACTTGTCCAAATCTGTACGTTGTTCAACACGCGCATTTTCAACTTCATATGCCACTCGTAAAATCGGGCTAAAACTTGCGTCTAGTTTTAAATGACCAATCATTTTTGCATTTGCATCTTCACGACGCTGATTCGCTGGCTCATAGCCGCGCCCTGTTGCGACACGTAAGCGCATTTTTAAATGCCCGCGTTCGCTAAGAGTACCTAATACCAAACTTGGATTAGCAATTTCAACATTGTGTGGCAAATCTAAATCCGCAGCAGTAATAATGCCTGGACCCTTCTTATCCAAAGTTAAATAAGCCTCATGTTGGTCATGTAAAATAATTGCCAAACCTTTTAAGTTTAGAAGCAATTCTAGTACATCTTCTTGCAAACCCTCAAGTGTTGAGTATTCGTGATCCACACCCTCAATCTCAGCCTCAATTACAGCCGCGCCTGACAATGAGGAAAGCAAAATACGGCGTAGGGCATTCCCTAGAGTATGCCCAAAACCACGTTCTAACGGCTCGAGCGTGACCTTAGCAGTTGTTTCATTAACCGCATCCACGATAATGGTACTGGGTGTTAGAAACTCATTTGCACTTGTCATAGTGTCACCTCGATAGTTCAATAATTATTTAGAGTATAGCTCAACAATCAAGTTTTCATTGATTTCAGCAGGTAATTCACTACGCTCTGGTGCAGTTTTGAAAGTACCTTGTAATTTGCTATGGTCAACTTCAAGCCATTCTGGAATACCACGTTGAGTCGCCAACTCAACCGCATTTTTGATGCGCAGTTGCTCTTTTGACTTTTCATGCACAGCAATTACATCGCCATCTTGCACTTGAATTGATGGGATATTAACGCGCACAAACTCATCACGACCTGCTTTTTTTAGCAAAATAGCACGATGGCTAACTAATTGACGCGCCTCTGCACGAGTTGCACCAAACCCCATACGATATACAACATTATCCAAACGGCGTTCTAGCATCACTAACAAGTTTTCACCTGTTGCGCCACGCATGCGTGCTGCTTCTTTATAATAATTTGAGAATTGACGCTCAAGTACACCATACATACGTTTTACTTTTTGCTTTTCACGAAGCTGTGAAGCATATTCAGACGCTTTATTTTGGCTATTGCCATGCTGACCAGGTACACGACCTGCTTTTTTTGTCTTAACATCATAAGGTTTAACACCTGACTTTAACTGCAAGTCAGTACCTTCACGACGTGACAATTTTAATTTTGGACCAATATAACGGGCCATGTGTCTTTCTCCTTAAACTCGACGTTTTTTAGGTGGGCGGCAACCGTTGTGTGGAATTGGGGTTACGTCACTGATGCTGTTAATTTTATAACCCAATGCACCTAATGCTCTAACCGCAGACTCACGACCTGGTCCTGGACCTTTAACCAAGACATCAACATTTTTTACACCATAGGTTTCCTGAGCAGCTTTACCAGCAACTTCAGCAGCAACCTGCGCAGCAAATGGTGTTGATTTACGTGAACCACGGAAGCCTTGTCCACCTGATGTGGCCCAAGCCAATGCATTACCTTGACGATCAGTGATCGTTACAATGGTGTTATTAAAAGACGCATGAATGTGGGCGATACCTTCAGATACCGAGCGACGAGCCACTTTTTTGCGGCTACGAGTGTCTTTTGCCATCTTTTAGCTTCCTAAGTTGTTACTTTTTAATTGCTTTGCGTGGACCTTTGCGGGTACGCGCATTTGTTTTTGTACGTTGACCATTAACAGGCAAACCACGACGGTGACGAAGACCACGGTAGCAACCTAAATCAACTAAACGCTTAATATTCATTGAAATTTCACGACGAAGGTCACCCTCTGTAGTGTAATTTGCAACTTCTGCACGGACAGCATCTAACTGCACATCATCTAACTGACCAATTTTAGTGGTTTCTTGAATTCCTACTGCAGCCAAGATTTGTTTAGCAGTAGTACGACCAATACCAAAAATATAAGTCAATGAAATAACAGCATGCTTGTTATCCGGAATATTTACACCGGCAATACGAGCCATTAACTTTCTCCATTATGATGCAAGCACAAAGTTATGCTTGCCCAAACTCACTCTACTACCAAGAAGGTAGCACGGCAAGTAGCGGATAATACAACACCCGCTACTAAATTTCAAGTATTAATTTAAAAAAAATTAACCTTGACGTTGTTTATGACGTGGTTCTGAACTGCAAATTACTAAAACTTTGCCTTTACGGCGAACAATTTTGCAACTACCACAAATTCTTTTGACTGATGCTTGAACTTTCATTTCATGCTCCTACTGATGATCATTATTGCGATGATTTAATTAGTTTTTGGTCGTGATATTGGTGTGTCATAAGATGAGCCTGAACCTGTGCAATAAAATCCATCAACACCACAACAGTGATTAATAGAGATGTGCCACCCAACGGAATATGCACATGAAATGATGACTGCATAATCATAGGCATTAAACAAATCACTGTCATGTACATCGCTCCAATAAAGGTTAGGCGATTCAAGACGAAATCCAAATATCTTTTAGTTTGTTGCCCTGGGCGAATACCTGGAATGTAGGCGCCACTACGCTTTAAATTTTCTGCCACTTCTTTTGGATTGAACATCAAAGCGGTATAGAAATAACAGAAAAATATAATCAGAACAGAAAAAATCAACAAATACAAAGGATTTCCCGGATGCAGTGCCAAAGAAATATTTTGTAACACCGTCTGAAATGCTGTTGGATTTGCATTTGAACCAGCCCATTGCCCTAAACTTGCTGGCAACATTAATAAGGAACTGGCAAAAATTGCAGGTATTACTCCCGCCATATTCAACTTTAAAGGTAAATGAGACTGCTGTTGTGCGTAGACCTTACGTCCTTCTTGTTGTTTTTGAGCGTAATTAACTGGAATACGGCGCTGTGCGCGCTCTACAAAAACGATTGCTGCAGTTACAGCGATACCTAAAACGATAAAAATTGGCACTACTAACGGATTATCAAGTCTACTAGAAGCTGCTGAAATCATAGTTGGCATACTGGCAATAATGCTAGCAAAAATTAGCATTGAAATACCATTACCAATGCCTCTTTCCGTAATTTGCTCACCAAGCCACATCAAGAACATTGAACCAGCAACCAAAGAAGTTACAGCGGGCAAATAAAACTGCAAGCCGGTTGTCAAGGTCATACCTTGCACGATAAGTCCCGTAGACATAGCAATCGCTTCCACAAAAGCTAATGCCAAAGTACCTTGACGTGTGTATTTGCTTAGAGTACGTCTACCTGCCTCACCTTCTTTCTTTAAAGCCTCTAGAGAAGGTATAACTACTGACATCATCTGCACAACAATAGATGCCGAAATATAAGGCATAATCCCCAATGCCATAATTGACATACGTTCTAAGGCGCCACCAGAAAAAACATTAAACATTCCTAAAAAGGGATTGTTTTCTGGATTAAAAAAGTCTGCTAATGCAACAGGGTTTATGCCAGGTACAGGTATATGAGAACCCAAACGATAAACAATCAACGCTCCAATCAAAAATAACATGCGATTCCAAAGCTCATCATATTTTCTTATAAAAGCAATGGGATTTAGTGAAAGATTAGAATTTGTCGTTGATTGTTTTGACACGATTTTACTCCTCGACGCTACCACCAGCAGCTTCGATAGCTTGTTTAGCACCTCTAGTCACTTTAACACCTTTAAAAGTTAAAGCACGGGTAATTTCGCCAGACAAAATAATACGGGCGCGCTTCATATCGCCACGAATAATATTGGCAGATTTTAAGGTTTCTAAACTAACAACATCGCCTTCCACCTTATTTAGTTCAGAAAGACGTACTTCAGCTGTAACCATTGCTAATTTACTAGTAAAACCAAACTTTGGTAAGCGACGGTAAATTGGCATTTGACCGCCTTCAAAACCTGCTGGAATACTAGATCCAGAACGTGAGGTTTGACCCTTGATACCACGACCACCAGTCTTACCAAGACCTGAGCCAATGCCGCGACCACGACGTTGAGCAACCTTTTTTGCACCTAAAGCTGGTGCCAGTTCGTTTAATTTAAGACCCATTAGGCTTCCTCCACTTTAACCAAGTAGTTAACACGATTCACCATGCCACGAGTAGATGGAGAGTCTTCAACCTCAACAGTATGACCAATGCGACGTAGTCCCAAACCTTTTAAGCAAGCTTTATGGCTTGCTAAGCGATGGGCACTTGATTTAACTTGAGTAACTTTTATTTTCTTCATTACAACCCACCTAAATTAACCCAAAATTTCTTCAACAGACTTACCACGTTTTTGAGCGATAAATTCTGGAGAAACCATGTCACGCAAGCCTTTAAATGTTGCTTGCACCACATTTGCAGCATTGGTTGAGCCATAACATTTTGCTAATACATTTTGTACACCAGCCACTTCTAACACTGCACGCATTGCACCGCCGGCAATAACACCAGTACCTTCAGAAGCGGGTTGCATATATACTTTTGAAGCACCATGACGAGCATTAATGGGATGCTGTAGAGTATGTCCAGCCAATTCCACCTTAATCATATTGCGCTTTGCTGCTTCCAATGCTTTTTGAATTGCAGCCGGCACTTCACGAGCCTTACCGCGACCAAAACCAACACGACCATTACCATCACCTACAACGGTAAGTGCAGTAAAAGAAAAAATGCGACCACCTTTAACAACTTTTGCCACGCGGTCAACAGCGACTAAACGCTCTACCAAACCGTCAGTTTGTTCAACTTTTGCCATGATTAGAACTCCAATCCATTTTCGCGCGCAGCGTCAGCCAAAGCTTTAACGCGGCCATGATATTTAAAACCACTACGATCAAAAGCAACTTTAGTAATACCAGCTGCTTTTGCACGCTCAGCAATCAAAGCGCCCACTGCTTTTGCAGCTTCAACATTACCTGTCACACCTGAACGCAAACTCGCATCAAGAGTGGATGCTTGGGCAACCACGACACCACCAGTGGGTGAAATAACTTGTGCATAGATATGGCGCGGAGTACGCGTTACAGTCAAACGATTTACACCCAATTGACGAATATGGGCACGGGTCTTCTTAGCTCGACGAAGACGAGCTGCTTTTTTATCGAACATTTTTGCTCACCTTACTTATTTCTTCTTAGCTTCTTTACGCAGAACCACTTCATCACTATAACGAACACCTTTACCTTTATAAGGCTCTGGAGAACGGAAGGCGCGAATATCGGCTGCTGCTTGACCCAATTTTTGTTTATCACTTGATTTCAAAACGATTTCAGTTTGACTTGGGCTTTCAGCAGTTACACCTTCAGGCAATACATATTCGATTGGATGCGAATAACCTAAACTCAAATTTACTTTATTGCCAGCAACTTGAGCACGATAACCAACACCAACTAACTGAAGGCGACGCTCAAAGCCATTAGTAACACCATTGACCATATTATTTAATAATGCACGAATTGTACCAGTGTGCATCCAAGCTTCCTTTGTATCTTTCACAGGAGCAAGGGTAACAGTATTTTCTTCTTGTTTAAGCTCGACCAATTCATGCAGGTGTAAAGACAAAGAACCATTTTTGCCTTTAACTTCTACCTGCCGATCGTTCAAAGTAACGCTGGTACCAGCTGGCAACGTTACTGGGGCTTTAGCCACACGAGACATAGAAATTTCCTTTAATTCAAAATACCATCAAATACTTGACGGCAAGAAAAAACTAACAGATTATAGAACCTGTTAGTTTACCACATTTAAATTTGAAAGTAAATCCAAAATTAAACTACAATAATATTTTAAGCAACCAATGCAATAACTTCACCGCCAACACCTAAAGAACGTGCTTCACGGTCGCTCATAATACCTTTACTGGTAGAGATTATAGCTACACCCAAACCTCTTTTAACGCTTGGCAATTCATCTTTTGAACGATATTGACGAAGTCCAGGACGGCTAAAGCGTTTCAGTTCTTCAATAACGCCTTTACCCTGATAGTATTTTAACTCAATGGTTAAAACCTTTTTACCATTTTCAATATCATCAACCTGTGCACTGGTCAGGTATCCTTCTGCAACTAACAAATCAGCAATTGATTTGCGCAGTTTAGATGCAGGCATTGATACAGTTGGTTTATTTCTTGATTGGGCATTGCGGATACGGGTCAGCATATCAGCAACAGGATCTTGCATACTCATAGCCTTAACTCCTTACCAGCTTGCTTTACGAACACCAGGCACATCGCCTTGCATTACACGTTCACGTAATTTATTACGTGAAAGACCAAATTTACGGAAGTAACCATGTGGACGACCTGTCAAACCACAGCGATTACGCAAACGTACTGGAGATGAATTACGTGGCAAAGCTTGTAAAGCCAACATCGCATCTAGACGCTCTTCATCAGTTGCACTGCTATTACTAATCACTTCCTTTAGCTTTGCACGCTTTTCGGCGTACTTAGCAACCATCTTTTCGCGTTTCAACTCGCGATTAACCATGCTTTTTTTAGCCATAACGTTTTACCTTATCTGAATGGGAAGCCAAATGCCTTTAATAGAGCACGACCCTGATCGTCATTTGCTGCCGTAGTTGTAATAGTAATATCTAAACCACGAATACGATCAATTTTATCAAAGTCCACTTCAGGAAAAACAATCTGCTCTTTGATGCCAAGTGAATAATTGCCACGTCCATCAAAAGCCTTAGCTGAAAAACCACGGAAATCACGAATACGTGGAATCGCAATAGAGATTAATCGATCTAAAAATTCGTACATTTGCTCGCCACGAAGTGTAACTTTACAACCAATTGGCCATTCTTCACGAATTTTGAAACCAGCAACAGATTTACGAGCTTTTGTTACAACAGGCTTTTGACCTGCAATTACAGTCATATCTGCAAGCGCACCTTCCAATAACTTTTTATCTTGTGCTGCACCACCCACACCCATATTTAAAGTGATTTTGGTGATTTTTGGTACTTGCATGACGTTTTCCAAGCCAAGCTCGTCTTTGATTTTTTGCTTTAGCTGGTCATTGTATAATGATTTTAATCTTGCCATTAGTGAATTACCCTTTATAAATTACGCAGTCGCCACTACTTCACCAGTAGAACGATAGATGCGCACTTTTTTGCCATCTGCATTCACCTGGTAAGCAATACGGTCTGCTTTTTGGGTTGTTGCATTATAAATTGTAACATTTGAAATATGTAAAAATGCTTCTTGCTTAATAATGCCGCCCTCTTTACCCAACATTTGATTAGGTTTTTGATGTTTGGTTACAATATTAATACCTTCCACTTTTACACGGTCTGCTTTAACCGCCAAAATTGTGCCTTGCTTGCCTTTGTCTTTGCCAGCAATCACAACCACGGTATCGCCTTTGCGTAACTTTGCCATAAGATGCCTCTAAAAAAAGGTTACAGTACTTCTGGTGCAAGTGAAACAATTTTCATAAATTGTTCAGTACGTAATTCACGGGTTACTGGCCCAAAAATACGTGTTGCAATCGGTGCTTTGTTGTTGTTTAGAATAACTGCTGCATTGTCATCAAAACGCAATACAGAACCATCGGGACGACGTACGCCTTTTTTGGTACGTACTACAACGGCATTCATTACATCGCCTTTTTTAACACGACCACGAGGAATGGCTTCTTTAACAGTTACTTTGATAATATCACCAACAGACGCATAGCGACGATGAGACCCGCCCAATACCTTGATGCATTGTACACGTCTTGCACCACTATTATCTGCAACTTCCAGCATTGTTTCAGTCTGAATCATCGCATTAACTCCATAATAATTTTAAGCAGTAAAAACCACTTGCTGCTAAATCTCGTAAATCCAATAAATGGATAATTTAAAGGATGCACATTATACTAGCAAATGGCTTTTAATGCAAATAACTTAAATTTTTACTGCAGTCTCAATCACATCCACCAAAGTCCAAGATTTGGTCTTTGAAATAGGACGAGTTTCTTTGATACGTACGATATCGCCTTCTTGACAAACATTATTCTCGTCATGAGCTTTTAGTTTGGTTGAGCGGCGAACTTGCTTGCCATACATTGGGTGGCGAATTTGGCGTTCAACCAACACTACAATGGACTTATCCATCTTGTTGCTGATTACTTTGCCAGTTACGACGCCAACTTCTTGAGTTTGGATATTCTCGCTCATGCATCGCCTCTTTGTTTTTCATTAATTAAAGTCAAAATCTTAGCAATCGTACGACGATTGGCTTTGACTTCATGAGTATTACCTAGCTGACCTGTTACTTTTGCCATACGCAGACGAAACGCATCTAACTGTTTTTCATCAAGCAATTGAGCCAACTCTTCTACAGATTTATCACGCAATTCGCTGGTTTTCATTACATAACCGTCCGTTTAACAATTGTGGTTTTGAAAGGAAGTTTGGCTGAAGCTAGTGTTAAAGCCTCACGAGCAAGCTCCTCGCTAACACCCTGAATTTCATAAAGCATTTTTCCAGGCTTGATTTCAGCAACCCAATATTCAACAGGACCTTTACCTTTACCCATACGAACTTCTAAGGGTTTTTCGGTAATTGGCTTGTCTGGGAAAACACGAATCCAAATTTTACCACCACGTTTAATGCGACGAGCAATAGTACGACGGGCCGCTTCAATTTGGCGAGCAGTCATACGACCACGACCAATAGATTTTAGACCAATTTCACCAAAGGCAACTGTGCTACCACGTTGGGCAAGACCTGTGTTACGTCCTTTGTGCATTTTGCGAAACTTGGTGCGTTTTGGTTGTAACATAGCTTAACCTCTGTCTGAATTACGGCGACCGTTATTGCGACCACGACGCTTAGGTGCACGAGTCTTATCTTCGGTTACCGGATTATAAACACTATTCATGCCATCTAGAATTTCACCACGGAAAATCCAAACTTTAACACCAATAGTACCATATGTGGTTTCTGCACGAACTTCTGAATAATCAATATCGGCACGCAAGGTATGCAATGGCACACGACCTTCACGATACCATTCTGTGCGAGCAATTTCAGCACCACCCAAACGACCTGATAATTCAACTTTAATGCCTTGAGCGCCAGCACGCATACTGTTTTGAACTGCACGCTTCATAGCGCGACGGAACATAACACGGCGCTCAAGCTGGCTTGCGATACCAACAGCAACCAAGCGAGCATCTAAATCAGGTTGGGTAATTTCTTGAATATTAACCTGAGCAGGAACGCCCATCAATTTGGTTAACTCTTTTTGCAAGGCTTCGATGTCGGCACCTTGCTTACCAATAATCACGCCGGGACGGGCACTATGGATAGTGATTTTAGCAGCACCTGTTGGACGCTCAATACTGATATTACTTACCATAGCTTCTTTTAATTTATTGCGCAAAAAATCACGCACTTTAAAATCATTTAGTAAGTAGTCTTTATACTGCTTTGGATTGGCATACCAGTTAGCATTATGCTTTTTAATTACGCCCAAACGGATGCCAATTGGATGTACTTTTTGACCCATAATTATTCCCCTACCTTAACAGTGATATGACAAGTGCGCTTGCTGATTCGGTCAGCACGACCCTTGGCACGGGGCATAATACGCTTCAATGTGATACCTTCATCTACATAGATGGTAGAAACACGTAGCTTATCAATGTCTAAACCATTGTTATGTTCTGCATTTGCAATAGCAGACTGTAGGCATTTCTTAACTAATTTAGCACCTTTTTTATTGCTAAACGTCAAAATATCTAAAGCGCGCTCGATTGGCTTACCACGAACTTCGTCCGCAACCAATCTTACTTTTTGTGCCGAAATAGCGGCACCACGTAATTTTGCAGTTACTTCCATGGTAGTACCTTATCTCTTAGATTTCTTATCAACGCCATGACCGCGATAACTGCGAGTCGGAGCGAATTCACCTAGTTTATGACCAACCATTTGTTCGCTAACTATCACAGGCACGTGAGTACGACCATTATGGACAGAGATGGTTAGCCCTACCATTTGTGGCAAAATCATTGAGCGACGAGACCAAGTTTTAATTGGTTTGCGACTATTGGTTTCAAGAGCATTTTCAACCTTAGCCCACAAATGCGCATCAATGAACGGACCTTTTTTCAATGAACGAGGCATGAATTATTCCTTATTTCTTGGCGCGACGGCGACGGATAATCATACTGTCAGTACGCTTATTAGAACGAGTCTTCAGACCCTTAGCTTTCTGACCCCAAGGACTGGTAGGATGTTTACCAAAGTTACGTCCCTCACCACCACCATGTGGGTGATCAATTGGGTTCATTGCTGTACCACGAACAGTAGGACGAACACCACGCCAGCGTGCTGCACCAGCTTTACCTAGTGATTTTAGATTGTTTTCAGTATTTGATACTTCACCAATTACCGCACGGCAATTTGAATGAACGCGGCGAGTTTCACCTGAACGCAGACGAACAATCACATAAACACCATCACGGCCAAGTAATTGAACTGCAGCACCAGCAGAACGTGCAATCTGAGCACCTTTGCCAATTTTTAGTTCAATGTTATGAATAACGGTACCCACTGGGATATTTTTTAGGGGCAAACAGTTACCTGGACGAATTGGAGAGTTCTCACCTGATTGAACTTGGTCACCAACAGCTAATTTTTTTGGTGCAATGATATAACGACGCTCACCATCTGCATATTTCAATAACGCGATATGCGCTGTACGGTTTGGATCGTATTCAATACGCTCAACTACTGCTGGAATATTGTCTTTATTACGTTTAAAATCAACTAAACGATAATGCTGCTTGTGTCCACCACCAATATGACGAGTGGTAATACGGCCATTATTGTTACGACCACCAGTTTTTGCTTTTGATTCAACAAGTGGTGCATATGGACGACCTTTATATAGGTGTGGATGCACAACTTTCTCAACAAAGCGGCGACCTGGTGATGTAGGTTTTGCTTTTACGATAGGCATTTTTGTTATCCTTATTCGTTATTCGCTGTTTCACTAGTGACTTCTTCACCAGCACCGGTTTGTACGTCTGTACCTGTTTTTAAAGTAACATACGCTTTTTTAACGTCACTACGACGTCCAACTACACGACCAAAACGTTTTGTTTTGCCTTTAATATTTAATGTGTTTACTTTTACAACTTCAACACCTTCAAACATCAACTCAACAGCTTTTTTAATTTCACGTTTGGTGGCACTGCTATCTACTTTGAAAACTTGCACGCCAAGGGTATCCCCTAAACGTTGAGATTTTTCAGAAAAAACAGGGGCTTTTAGTACTTGATATAGTCTTGCGTTGCTCATGCAAGTGCCTCCTCAAATTGTTTGGCTGCTTCTACTGTCATGATGACTTTATCAAAAGAAACCAAGCTCACTGGGTCAACTTCGCGAGCACCTAACACATTCACATGTGGAATGTTACGTGCTGACAAATATAAGTTTTCATCAACTTCATGAGTAACAATCAATGCACGTGGAGCATTTAATTCAGCTAATTTTGCAATCAATTCTTTGGTTTTAGGCGCAGAAACACTGATATTATCAACTAATACCAAACGGTCTTGACGAACTAATTCAGCCAAAATGCACTGCATTGCGCCACGATACATTTTACGGTTTACTTTTTGCGACCAATCTTGTGGCTTAGCTGCAAAAGCACGACCACCACCGACCCAAATTGGTCCACGAATAGAGCCAGCGCGAGCGCGACCAGTACCTTTTTGACGCCATGGCTTTTTGCCACCGCCAGAAACTTCACCACGTGTTTTTTGGGCACGAGTACCTTGGCGTGCACCAGCTAGGTAAGCAGTTACCACTTGGTGTACTAAGGCTTCATTGAACACACGACCAAAGGTCACTTCTGAAAGTTCAACCGCCGTACCTGTAACAGTTTTTAAATTCACGTTAATCCCCTTTACTAGGCTTTGACTGACGGACGTACGATTACATCGCCACCGTTGGCACCTGGAAGTGCACCTTTGATGACTAGTAAACCTCGTTCAGTATCCACAGACACGATTTCAAGCCCCTGAACAGTAACACGTTTGTTACCCATTTGACCTGGCATCTTTTTGCCTTTAAATACTTTACCTGGTGTTTGGTTTTGACCTGTTGAACCAAGAACACGGTGTGATACTGAGTTACCATGAGAAGCATCTTGAGTACGGAAATTGTGACGCTTCACACCACCTTGGAAACCTTTACCTTTGCTTTGACCAGTCACATCAACCAACTGACCTACAGTAAATAAATCTGCCAAAATTTCTGCACCAACTTCACGACCTTCTAGGTCAGCTTCATCAGCACGAAATTCCCAAACACCTCTACCAGCGGCAACACCAGCTTTAGCAAAGTGTCCTTTTTGTGCAGCAGTTACACGGCTTTCACGACGCTCACCTGTGGTTACTTGGATTGCGTTATAACCATCGGTATCTACTGTTTTGATTTGTGAAATGCGGTTAGCTGTAACCTCAACTACTGTTACAGGAATAGATGCACCTGCTTCAGTAAAGATTCGGGTCATGCCGCATTTTTTACCGACTAAACCAATCGCCATTTTAGACCTCTTAACTTGTTAATCGTTTATATTAAACCAGCGTTCATTAGCCTAAGGCGATTTGAACATCAACACCAGCTGCCAAATCTAATTTCATCAAAGCATCTACTGTTTTATCAGTAGGTTGCACGATGTCAATCATGCGTTTATGGGTGCGAATTTCATACTGGTCACGAGCGTCTTTATTGACGTGTGGTGATGTCAATACGTTGAACCGCTCAATACGAGTCGGCAAGGGAACAGGTCCACAAACTTGTGCGCCTGTACGCTTTGCAGTATCGACAATCTCTTGTGCCGACTGATCAATCAGACGATGGTCGAAAGATTTTAGTCGGATACGGATTCTCTGGTTAGCCATGCCAACAAGCTCCTAATAAGTATTTTAACTTCCATCTTAATATGATTTCAGTCATTATTTAATCAATTTTTTCAAAGCATTTTTTTAGACAAAATAAAACTTTCCTATTAATCTAACTTTCATTAGTAACAGGAAATTTAGATTTTGAAGTGCCAAAAACGATGCTTCGGCTGTGGCGTTGTTAATATTTACCTAATTTGGAAGGCAAATATATCAAAGGATAAATACAACGCTAAACTAAAAGTGCTGACATTATACATGTTTTTTGATAAAAAACAAGTTATTTTATCTAAATTTTTAGCTGAAAGTTATAAAAACTTTAAGGTGTATTGTTCAGGCAAATAATCTGCCCTAGCCTGTAGCGTTGGTGATAATTTACTTTGTAGATTAAGCTGGCTTAACAACCGACTTTCTTGCAAATATTGAATCACAGCTAAAGAAGCATCAATATTTATTTGTTGATAATTTTGATCATGCATTGGTTTTTCTAATATTTTTTGAATAATTTCAAAAGCAATGGTTTTAGCACTCTTAACTTTGCCGCTACCCTGACAAGTAGGGCAAGTTTGGTTTAAATAATTATTTAATGTGTCTTGCTGTCTTTGGCGCAATAAAATAGCAATGTCTGCTTTTTCAACATAGGTGATTTGTGTATTTATTTTATCTGTTGTCGCTTTATATTCTAATAAATTCAAAACCTCTTTTTTATGGTTATTTGATTTCATATTAATAAAATCGATGACAATAATACCGCCAATTTTTCTTAAAAGTAGTTCATAAAAAATTGTATAAATTGCTTCTATATTAATTTTTTGATAAATATTCAAAATATCTTTGGTTTTTGAACCCGAATTTACATCAATTACTGTCATTGCTTCGGTCTGTTCAATCATTAAAAAACCACCTGATGGTAGATCTACACGATGATTTAAAATATGATTAAAATATTTTTCCACACCAAATTGTTCAAATAAGTTTTTATGTGGATAGTAGTGAATATTTGGTACAAAATTATAAAAAAATTTATTGGCAAAATCAATTACTTGATTATATATTAGCTGGTCATCAATAAAAATATTAGCATCTGATTCAACTTCGTGAATCTCTTGTAAAAAAATAGGTATCTGCTGGTATAATAAAGCAGGTTTTTTATATTGAGGTTTTTTTTGCAAAATGGATTGCCAGATTTCACTTAAATAAATCAGCTCATTGATTAAATCTTTTTGGTTAGCATCTTGTGCCTGGGTACGAATAATTAATGTGCCTTTTATTGACAAATTACTTAATGACAATATTTTTTGTTTTAGATTATTTTTAATCGATTTTTTGGTGATTTTATGTGAAAATCTTATGATAAGTTCTTTAGACTGACCTTCATTATTTGGTAGATATAAAAAATAACGTCCTGTCAATGATAATAGCATCGTTACCTTAATGCTTTTACTAGATATTGCATCTTTTTGCACTTGAACTAAAATTCGCTGACCTGTATAAAATCTCTGCAAATCGGTCGATTCAGCTATTTCTAAAAAGGCCATTTTCGCTAAACCAATATCCACAAAAATGGCTTGCAAATCAGGCAAAATTCGAGAGATGACACCAAGGTAGATATCACCCAAATGAATATCATCAGCATATTGCAATGATAATTTTTCAACCGTCTGATTGTTTAAATACACCATACGGGTCTGGGTTAAGATTTGACTAATTAAGATTTGTCTAGACATAATCTTTTGTCATTTGATTGATTAATGCCAAAGTTTGCGCGAGTGGTAAGCCTACAACTGCTGTGTAACTACCATTAATTTTTTCCACCCAAGCTCCGCCAATTCCCTGAATGGCATAAGCCCCTGCTTTATCCTTTGGCTCACCTGTTTGCCAATACCACTGCTTTTGAGCATCCGTTAAGGTGATAAATGTAACTTCTGTTTGTGATTTAATGATTTTTTGAGCAATAATTTGCCGATTTTTGACTACACTAGCACAAACAGCGGTTAAAATTGTATGGGTTTTTCCTGATAGTTTATCCCACATCAAAAAAGCATCGGCTTGATTTTTAGGCTTACCTAAAATCTCACCTGTTGGTGCAATCGCAATGGTATCGGCCGTTATTAACATTGTCAATTCATGGTTCAGTAATGTACAGGCCTTTTGAGCTTTTGATAAAACCATGCGCTGGCTATATGTTTGAGGGGTTTCATTTGGATTTAACTGTTCATCAATTTCTGCACTCAGTGTATCAAAGCAAACACCTGCTTGAGTTAATAAATCAATGCGTCTTGGCGATGTGGAGGCTAAAACAAGTTTCATTAGATAGTTTCCATTTGATAATCTTTATTAAGTAACATTTATCAATAAGCTCTATCTTTGTGCTGACCATTAATCCAATATAAAGGAAACCAAAACAAAGGAAATAGTGTAATACTGCTCATCAAAGACCCAAAACCTATCCAAGTAAATACATGATGGGAAAATGCTTGTAATATCCACAATAAAGTTTGATAAATCCCAAGCCCAATTGCCGCAAGAACCCATGCTTGGATTAATGTTAATTCCTTAGTGTATAACAGCATAAATCGCAGCGCAAATGCCATTGCAACCGCACAAAACGCCTGATGCCCCAAATGTGTTCCTAATAACAAATCGCAACTTAATCCCACCAAAAACACCGCCCAAACCGACATCATGCTTGAACGATACATAACCCAAAAAGCCAGTACCATCACCAAAAACATGGGGCGAATGCCAAAAGTGTATTTTAGTGGATAAACATTGAGCATGGAAGCCACTACAAAACTGGCTACCATACCTACAATCAAAATGGTCTTAGAACTTGAATTCATGATGCGTTAGCACGCTGGGTGTGAGCAGCTGACTGATTTTTAGTGTCATCTTTAGGTTGAAGAATAAGCACAAAATCGCTGCGCAAAAAATTAGCTGCTGGCGTAACACGAATATCAGCAAAATTATCAGTGTGAGTGGTGTCAATTGCAGCGACCTTACCCACCTTATAACCTGCTGGCATACGTCCACCAAGTCCCGATGAAATCAGTTCATCGCCAACTTTGACATCAGCAGTTTTAAAAATATAATCCAAACTTAAACTGTCTGGCATGCCGCCACCAGAAACCATGGCTTTTTGACCAGTACGTGCCACCACCACCGCCACGGATTGCTGCTCGTCAGTTATCAATAGCAGACGACTGGTGTCATCATAAGAATTGATAATCTGTCCTAAAATACCATTTTCATCAATTACCGTTTGACCAATTTCCACACCGTCTTTTTTACCTTTATTTAAAATAACCACCTGTTTTAAAGGATTGCTATCAGTGCCAATGACTTTGGCAAGCATTAAATGATGGGTGTTGGATAACGTTGTATTTAAAACACCATTTAATCGAGCATTTTGTGCAATTAAGGTATCTTGCACTTGCAGCCTAGCACGCGCTTGTAATAATTCAGTTTGTAAACGAATATTTTCACGACGCAAGGCTTCTTTTGAATATGCAGTACTCTGAGCGTATTCCATCATATAAGATGGAATAACAGACACTTGGTAAATTGGTTGCATTGACGCATGACTGGCACTGCGAAAAGGAGCAAACCAATGTGAATTTTGGCTGTCTAACAACATCAAAACCAATGCCAACACCAAAAATCCAAGTGTCATACGGATATATAATGGTTTTTGGGAAAAAATACTCGGCAACATTGCCAAACCTTTATCAGTATAAAATCAAATAATCATCAATAAAAACAGCAAATGCTGTTTTTATTACTAAACAAAGATAAGATTCAATGACTTATCATGAATAAAGTCTAATGCTTTACCACCACCACGGCTTACACAAGTTAAAGGGTCTTCAGCAACAAAAACAGGCAATCCAGTTTCACGTGATAGCAATTTATCCAAATTGCGCAGCAGCGCTCCACCACCAGTTAACACAATTCCGCGTTCAGCAATATCTGATGACAATTCAGGTGGGGTTTGTTCAAGCGCTTCTTTTACACCTGTTACGATAGATGCTAAAGGCTCAGCTAACGCTTCTTGAATTTCACGTGAAGTCACTGTAAATGTCTTGGGCACACCTTCTGCCATGCTACGTCCGCGTACTTCTACTTCCAAATTATCTTTATCTTCATAAACTGCTGTACCCACTTCCACTTTAATACGCTCAGCAGTGGTTTCGCCAATAATGCAGCCGTGGGCTTTTCTTACATAATTGATGATGGATTCATCAAACAAATCGCCACCCACACGAATAGAATCTGAATATACACAACCTGATAAAGCAATTACGGCAATTTCTGTTGTACCACCACCAATATCCACCACCATGGAACCACTAGCATCATGCACAGGAAGTCCTGCCCCAATTGCTGCCGCCATTGGCTCTTCTAGTAGATGCACGCTGTTTGCACCTGCTGAACGTACCGCTTCCTCAATAGCACGGCGCTCAACCAAAGTGGATTTACAAGGTACACAAACCACAACATTAGGGTCAGCCAAAAAGCGTTTGGCTTTAACCTTGTACATAAAATGCTTCAGCATTTTTTGGGTAACTTCAAAATCAGCAATCACCCCATCTTTTAAGGGGCGAATTGCAGTAATATTATCAGGGGTACGCCCCAACATTTGTTTAGCATCAACGCCAACAGCGGCAACTGTTGGGTTTTGGGTGCGATTTGCTCGCAATGCAACGACCGTTGGTTCATCAAGTACCACGCCCTTACCTGGGGAAAAAATTAAAGTATTGGCAGTACCTAAGTCAATCGCGATATTTGTGGATAAAAATCCGAGTAAGTTCATGGTTTATTTCCAAATTTTTTTACTAAAACAACAAATTTGCGATAATTAAAACAATAAAATTGCCCAAAAATTATACAAATTCTAAAAAGGTTAAGAAATGGTGCTAAATTATACCTGATTTAGACCAAAAAAATCATAATGATTTACTAAAAAAATCATCAATTTGCAATAAAATTTGTCAAAAGATAGAATTTGGTCAGATAAAACATTGATTTTTTACTCAATGTTACAAATTTTATAAAATCCGCAAATTACAAATATTCACTAAACGTTTATTTTCAGTGAGTTTGTTTTACAAATTATTTAAATAAAATTTTGTAAAAATGGTAAATGTAAATATGGTAAAATTGCCAAATTAATCCCTTATTTTAAATCTTTAGGATTATTTATGACAACTTTAACCACTGATGATATTTTGACATGCGCTCGTTTATCTCGTCTTTGTATTGATATGGATACCGCACAAAACTACGCAAGCGATTTACAAAAAATTTTAACCATGATGAGCGTATTGTCTTCGATAGATACGGACAATGTTGCACCACTTGCCAACATTCACGAAAGCTGTCAGCCGTTACGCCCTGATGTTGCTGATGCTCAAATTGACCGAGATGCTTATCAAGCCATAGCTCCAAGTGTACAAGATGGCTTGTATTTAGTTCCGCAGGTGATTGAATAATAAAATAAGTTATTGGTCATGAATTGGTTATCTTGTCTGAAGGTTTTATTATTAGGTATGGTAATGGGCTGTCATCTTGCTTGTGCTGATTTTAATATGCTTATTAAACCATTGACACACCAAACCCAAAATGACAAACAACCGCTTCATCAGGCTCAAAAAATCTATCGTATTTTAGCCAGTAAACAGTACAGCAAACTAAACGTTCATATTCACCCAACCCAAAGGGTGGGTTTTATGATGTATGCTTACACCACCTCCAACCAGTACGTTCGCCGTTTTTCAGATACCAACAAAGTATTTAACCAAAAAGATTTTAATAGATATTTGGTAGAATCCAAAATTCGCTTTACTTGGGGACAAAAAGACGGTTCTGGTGATTATTTAGTAACTTCTTTAGCAAATTATCTAGATACTTGGGTGCATGCTGATACATTAAAAAACCCAACCATTCACATAAAACACACTCAAAAACTTAGTAATCATTTTGATGATAGCGCTAAAGCGTATTGGGGCACTGTGGATTTTTCTTGATAGCGGTTCGCAAAAATGCGATTATATGGCTTGGCGACTGTTGCGACTGGTTTTTAAAGATTATTAAAGCAGTTATTATCTAATTGCTATTATTAACGGCGAATGGACGGTTTGATTTCGTCATTGTATTTACAATATTATTTTATTTAAGTGTCTTATTATGTCAAATTTACATACTCTATCTGTTGATGAAATTGTTTTAGGTCTTGCCAAAAAAGAATTTTCTAGTCTTGAGCTGACCAACTGTTTACTTGAGCGCATTCAAAGTCATGACAAAAATATTAACAGCTTTATTACATTAACTGCTGATATTGCACAAGAAAACGCCAAACTTGCTGATAGTTTACGAGCCAATGGTGATAACCGCCCTTTGCTTGGTGTTCCTGTAGCACACAAAGACAATATGTGTACAAAAGGCGTACTAACGACCGCAGGTTCAAAGATTTTATACAATTTTAAATCACCCTACGATGCTACCTTGGTAGAAAATATTGCCAATGCTGGTTTTATCAACCTTGGTAAACTCAACATGGATGAATTTGCCATGGGTTCAGATAACGAAAAATCCTACTATGGCGCAGTACACAACCCTTGGGATTTACAACGTGTGCCAGGTGGGTCATCAGGTGGCAGTGCAGCAGCAGTTTCGGCAGGGTTTGTGCCTGTAGCAACTGGTTCAGATACAGGCGGCTCAATCCGTCAGCCCGCTAGTTTTTGTGGGGTTACAGGTATTAAGCCCACTTATGGACGAGTGTCTCGTTATGGTGTGATTGCCTACGCATCCAGTCTTGACCAAGCTGGTTCGTTTGGTAAGTCTGCATTAGACTGTGCCTACTTACTTCATGCTATGTCAGGCTATGACCCCAAAGATGCTACCAGTATTAAAATTGAAGTTCCTGATTTTGTTAAAGAAATTAAAGCGGCTCCAACCGACAATCAACCGTTAAAAGGTTTGCGCATTGGCATTGCTAAAGCCTACTTTGGACAAGGTTTAAATGCTGAAGTAGAAAATCAAATCCGTAAAGCTCTTGCCACTTATGAAGAGCTTGGAGCAAGTATTGTGGAAGTAGATATTACCGACCCTGCAATTACTTTAGCAACTTACTATCTATTAGCCCCCGCCGAAGCGTCATCTAATTTATCCAGATATGATGGTGTGCGATTTGGTTACCGCTGTGAAAACCCAACAGATTTGCAAGATTTATACACCCGAAGCCGCTCTGAAGGTTTTGGCGAAGAAGTCAAACGCCGTATCATCATGGGAACTTATGCGCTTTCAGCAGGCTACTTTGACGCTTATTACACCAAAGCCCAAAAAGTGCGTCGCATTATCTTAAATGATTTTAAACAGGCTTTCTCAAAATGCGATATCATAGCAAGCCCTACCGCTCCAACTACTGCTTATAAATTAGGTGAAGACTTAGACCCTGCTAGTATTTATTTAGGTGATGTTTATACCATTGGTGTCAACCTAGCAGGGCTGCCAGCGTTATCACATCCTGTAGGTATGGCAAATGGCTTGCCAGTTGGATTGCAACTGATTGGCAATCACTGGGCAGAAAGTGAACTTTTAAAAACTGCCCATATATTTCAAGCAAACAGTGATTATCATCTTAGCATGCCAGCTTTATAGAAAACTTGATAACAATCGCGATGCGTAGTTGCGCATTGATAAACAGTAAAGAATTTTATGATTGCATAAGTTTAGTTTTTTTAAAAACTTAAATTTTAGGAAGAAATTATGACCCAACAAGCCCCATTAATTGATGGTTATGAAGTAATTATTGGTATTGAAATCCACTGCCAACTCAACACCCAAAGCAAAATTTTCTCAAATACACCAACCGATTTTGGAGCCGAAGCCAATACTCAAGCCACCATCGTGGATTTGGGATTTCCAGGAGCATTGCCCGTTCTGAATGAAGGCGTGATTGAACGTGCGTTAAAGTTTGGCTTGGGTGTCAATGCTAAACTTGGGCTTTATAACACCTTTGACCGCAAAAACTATTTTTATCCAGATTTACCAAAGGGCTACCAAACCACCCAAATGGCAAACCCAATTGTTGGTGAAGGTTATATTGATATTTTGGTCAATGCTGGCGAAAAAAACGAATACACCAAAAGAATTGGCATTACCCGTGCCCATTTAGAAGAAGACGCAGGCAAATCCGTTCATGACGCTGTACCCCAAATGACAGGCGTAGATTTAAACCGCGCAGGCACGCCTTTAATTGAGATTGTCTCTGAACCAGATATACGTTCGGTCGCTGAAGCGGTCGCTTACGTCAAGACCATTCATGAATTGGTTACTTGGCTTGGTATTAGTGATGCGGTCATGGCTGAAGGGTCGTTTCGTGCTGATATTAACGTTTCTGTACATAAACCAAATACACCATTTGGCACTCGTTGTGAATTAAAAAACCTAAATTCGTTTCGCTTTATTGAGCGTGCAATCAAATCAGAAATTGAGCGACAAATTGACGTGCTTGAAGATGGTGGAAAAATCATCCAAGCTACTCGTTTGTATGACCCAGAAAAAGATGAAACTCGCGCTATGCGCACCAAAGAAGAAGCCAACGATTACCGTTATTTTCCCTGCCCCGACCTACTTCCTGTCATGATTTCAGATGAAACCTTGGCAAACGTTAAGGCAGATATGCCAGAACTTCCCAGCTCTCGCAAAGCGCGTTTTGTCAGCGAATTTGGTCTTTCTACTTACGATGCCAATGTACTCAATGGCGGGCGTGAGTTATCAGATTATTTTTTACAAGTAATTGATTTAATTGGTAAAAATAATGCAAAAGTTGGTGCAAACTGGGTGATGGGCGAACTATCTGGGGCCTTAAATAAAGCCGATTTAACCATCAATAAATCCCCTATTAGTGCCGAACGCCTTGCAGGTCTTATTAATCGCATTAACGACAATACCATCAGCGGCAAAATCGCCAAACAAGTTTTTCATTTGATGTGGGAAAATAATGATAAAACAGCCGACCAAATCATTGCTGAACACGGTCTAAAACAAGAAACAGATACTGGTGCAATTGAGACCATCATTAAAGAAGTGCTTGATAATAACCCAAAAATGGTGGAAGAATATAAATCTGGTAAAGAAAAAGCCTTTAATGGGCTAGTCGGTCAGGTTATGAAAGCCAGTAAAGGCAAAGCCAACCCATCAGCAGTAAATGAACTGATGAAAAAGATGCTTGGCTAATCATTCTAAAATAATACAAAACCCACATGATGTGGGTTTTGTTTTTTGGTGCTGATTTAAAACATTTGTTTAAAAATTTTTGCAATTAAACGTCGTAATCAAACATAGCACTGATGGATTCTTCATTATTGATACGACGCAAGCTTTCAGCAATCATTGGAGCAATGGAAACTTGGCGAATTTTTGGGCAATTTTTTGCTTTTTCTGTTAAAGGAATGGTATCGGTTACCACAATTTCATCAAGGGCTGAATCACTAATGGTTGAGATGGCATTACCCGATAATACAGGGTGGGTGATATAACCAACAACACGGCGTGCGCCTTTATCTTTTAAGGCTTTGGCGGCTTTACACAATGTGCCTGCGGTATCTACAATATCATCAACAATCACACAATCTCTATCTTTGACATCGCCAATAATATGCATTACCTCTGATTCGTTGGCTTTAGCGCGGCGTTTATCAATAATCGCAAGGTCTGCATCCCCTAGTGATTTTGCCATAGCACGAGCACGCACCACACCGCCAACATCAGGTGAAACTACCATCAAATTTTCGTAATGTTGTTGTCTTAAGTCATTCAATAAAACAGGCGTACCATATAAATTATCTACAGGTACATCAAAAAAGCCTTGGATTTGGTCGGCGTGTAAATCCACCACGGTTACTCGGTCAATTCCGCCGATGGACAGCATGTCAGCTACCACGCGAGCAGAGATTGGCACGCGAGCAGAACGGCTGCGGCGGTCTTGACGAGCATAACCAAAATAAGGAATCACCGCAGTGATGCGTCCTGCGCTAGAACGGCGAAGTGCATCAGCAAGCAGCACCACTTCCATCACATTATCATTGGTCGGCGCACAGGTCGGCTGTATGATAAATACGTCTTTTCCGCGAACATTTTCTTTGACTTCAACAGCAATTTCACCATCAGAAAAACGCTGAATAACAGCTTTACTTAAAGGAATGTGAAGATGATTGGCAACGGTTTGGGCAAGCTGGGGATTGGCGTTGCCTGAAAAAACAGCCATATATGACATGACAAAATCCTATGCTGGAAATAATAAAGTTGCAATCTATGGACTAAAAGCAAGGCTTATCAATCCAAGACCAATTGGCGGGTTAGGGATATATTTTAGCATTTTTGGCTTAATATCGCCATATTTTTCAAAAGACAAAACCAGTCTGATAGACTGGTTTTGAAGAAAATAAATTCATTAATCCAATGGTACACCGATACGGCGGGCGACTTCTTCGTAGCCTTCCACCACATCACCCAAACCTTGACGAAAACGGTCTTTATCCAGTTTTTTCTTAGTTTGTTTGTCCCATAAACGGCAGCCATCGGGTGAAAACTCATCACCAAGCACAACCCGGCCATGAAATAAACCAAATTCCAATTTAAAATCTACCAGCATTAAATCTGCTTTGTCAAAAATTTGGCTTAAGACTTCATTGACTTTATGAGTCAGTGCGTGCATTTGAGCAAGTTCATCGGCACTGGCATAACCCAAAGCAATAGCGGTTGATTCAGATAGCATGGGGTCGCCCAATTTATCGTCTTTATAAAACAGCTCATACGTTGGCGGAACCAAAGGCTGACCTTCGGTTAAGCCCAAACGCTTTACCAATCCGCCTGCAGCATAATTGCGCACCACGCATTCCACAGGAATCATTTTTAAGCGTTTAACCAATACTTCATCATCGGATAATTGACGCTCAAAATGAGTTTCTACACCTGCTTCTTGCAGTTTTTGCATAATAAAAGTATTAAAACGATTGTTTACTTTTCCCTTGCGGTCTAACTGAGCAATTTTTTCACCATTAAACGCTGAAGCATCGTTGCGAAAATGTAAAATTAGATAATCTAAATTATCCGTTTCATAAACGGATTTGGCTTTGCCCGTATAAAGTAGATTTTGTTTTTGCATAAAAATTCTCTCTTTTAATTTAAGGAGTTACGCTTGGTGGTCTAGGAAGCTGATACTGTGTGCCTTGAGCGTTGGACAGCTCTAAAGTATTTTGCGATTTGGTTGGGATGACAGGGTATAGTGGCATAAAATCACTACTGGCTTGATTTTTAGGTAATTTAATCGGGTCTAATTGATGGCTTTTTTGATAGTTTAATGTGCCATTATTGCGTTTATTTAACACGCCTTTAACGCCAAAGCAGCCCGACAAAACCACGGCAGTAGCTAAAAAAATGGTTGTTATTTTTATCATCTTCATAAAATCCCCTTATAATAATTGAGCTTTTTGTAAAGCGTCATCCATCCGCGCTTGATTGGCTTTGGATAACCACACAAGCGGTAAACGAATGCCCGTATCAATTTTGCCCATTTTGTATAAAGCGTACTTGGCAGGCTGAGGACTGGATTCGCAAAATAAATCTTGATGTAAATGCTTGATGGTATCATTTAATTGGTTGGCAGCGTCAAAATCTCCTACAAGCGCCAATTTGAAAATCTGGCTCATTGCTTTTGGAGCAACATTAGAAGTAACCGAAATATTACCCTTTGCGCCCAATCTCACCAGCTCAATGGCGGTTGCATCATCGCCAGACAGTACAACCAAATGGTCTTTAACGGCATTGATAAGTTTTTCACCACGAGCCAAATCGCCCGTTGCATCTTTAATGGCAACAATGTTTTCAATCGTCATCAAGCGCTCAACGGTTTCTTGGGTCATGTCCACCACCGTACGACCTGGGACATTATAAAGCATTTGTGGCATATCCACCGCCTCAGCAATCGCCTTGTAATGCTGATAAATACCCTCTTGGGTGGGTTTGTTGTAATACGGAACAACTAGCAGTGCGCAATCTGCTCCAACTTTTTTGGCAAACGAAGTCAGTTCAATCGCTTCAGCAGTATTATTAGCGCCAGTTCCTGCAATCACAGGCACTCTCCCTGCTACTTTTTGCACAAAAAATTCAATCACTTTACAATGTTCTTCCATGGATAGTGTTGCTGCTTCGCCCGTTGTACCCACCGCCACCAAAGCATCCGTGCCTTCTTGGATTTGCCAATCAATTAATTTTTCTAATGCTGGGTAATCCACTTCTCCTGTTTGGGTCATGGGCGTAACCAATGCCGTAATTGAGCCTTTAAGCCTTGCTTTAATCGCATCATACGTTGTCATAATCCACCTAATGTGATTGCTCTAATTTAAACGGATGTTAGTTTATCACATTTTTATTGCGCTTAGGGGGTAAAATTTGGTAGCGAAAATCATTTGCTACTATTTATTACCGATTCATTAAATTTCAGCGTTTGCAGCTTTTCTTTAATCTCTTTTTCCAATTCGGCAGATTCTAAAAAGAGTTTGTCCAAATCCGCCGAAAATCCCGCCATTTTCTGCGAAAATTCATCGGCGGAAATATCCACATAATCTATCTTTACCTCGAAATACTGCCCCGCCGACAGGCTGTAGTTTTTGGCTTTAATTTCATCGTAGCTGACCACCACGCTGAAATCTTCCACAGCCTGTTTGTGCGTGAAGGTATTACAGATTTTTTGTTCTTCTGCGCGGGAGAGTACGGTTTTTTGGTTTTTGCCGTCTTTGATTTTTTCGCCCAAGCCCGATGCGTCGATTAACACCACTTCGTCTTTATTGGCTTTGTCGATAAACAGAATAGAAACGTTGGTTCCCGTGGTGGCGAAAATATTGGAAGGCATGGACACCACGCCGGCGAGCATTTTGTTTTCCACCAAATATTCGCGAATTTTTTTATCGATACCCGATTGAGCCGTGATAAAGCCCGTCGGCAACACAATCGCCGCTTTGCCGTTTTCTTTCAGGCTAAACAAGATATGCTGGATAAAAAGCTGGTAGATTTCCATCTTATCCGTATCTTTTGCCTTGATTTTCGGGATACCGGCAAAAAAGCGTTCGCGGTTTTCCTCGCCTTCCAGTTGGTCGCGAAAATCGCTGAAATCCAATTTAAACGGCGGATTGGAAACGATGAAATCAAATTTTTTCAGACGACCTGAAGCGTCTTTATGGGCGGGCGACAAAATCGTATTGCCTTGAACCACATTATTCAAAGAATGCACCAAATTGTTCAAAATCAGATTCAGCCGCAAAAGATTGGACGATTTTTGCGAAATATCCTGCGTATAAATCATACATTTGTCTTCGCCGATGGCATGGGCGACGTTCATCAACAGCGTTCCCGAACCAGCCGACGGGTCGTAAACGTCCACACTGCGGATTTTCCCGCGCACGTCCTCCGGCACCAAAATATCCGCCATAATCCGCGCCACCGCGTGCGGCGTGTAGTATTCGGCATATTTGCCGCCCGAATTACTGTTGTAGTCTTTAATCAGGTATTCAAAAATCGTGGCGAAAAAGTCGAATTTTTGCGCAAAAATTGCCTCGAAACTGAAACCTGCCAGCTTGGAAATCAGCGCGCGGCAGAAATCATCGCGGCGGCCTTCATCGGTAATATATTGACTGATACGCTCGAACAACACAATTTTCGCCCCGCCTTCGGTTTTCACCGAAAACAGTTCCGCATTCTGCGCGGCAATATCGGTGAGTGTATCGTCAAAGAGTTTGGCAAAGTCTGCGCCGTTTTGTCGCTCGGACAGATATTTTATGGAATGTTCGGGCTTCAAAACGGCGGTTTTTCCCTCAATATCCATATTGACGAACTCGATTGGCTCGTCGGGCTTTTCTTTGCGAATTTGTTTAACTTCGAAATCGTATTTGTCGTTTAAGAATTTATACAAAAAAGCCTGACTGATGATTTTGAACTCGTTGCCATCGTTACCTAAGCCATAGTTGGCGCAAATGGTTTTTAAGCTGTCAATCAGGGCTTTGGTTTGTTCGGTAAAGTGTTGTTCGGTCATTTTTTATCTCGTTCTTTTTATTGTATCGGTCGGATTCTTGAATCTGGCTTATTCCGCCACGGATACCTGCCCGTTCATTAGCATGGGCAGTAGGAAATCGCGTAGTTGGGTTAGTCGGTGGTTTTGTTTTATCATAGAACTTATTTCAGCAAAGATATTTCTATTAAATTCATTAAATTTATTTAGAATGAATTTATCAGGAATAACAATACATCCTCTTTTCAAAACATCTTGAGATACATTCTTTAAAACGGTTCCTGCAGAAATATCAGAAATTCTCTCCTCTTGATTTTTTAAAAACCAAAATAATAAATTTAGCAAATTACTTTCTTTTGGCTCTGCAGCAATAATAAATCCACAATATACAACTAACTTATTTGTATTTATCAGCAACCTTGTTGCACCAGGATTACCACTTCGTGCTACTAATATTGTATTTTCTTTTATTTGATATGCTTGTAATTTATCACTTTGTAAATTCACGATATCTAAATCATCCTCATGAATAAAAATAGAAGAATTACTCACATCTCTAACATTAACAATATAACTTACTGAGTCTCCAACATCATCAGATGAATAATTAATACCATTCTTAAAATTTACGATTTCCCCCAAACTCTTCACCTCCCACCCCTTCGGAATTTCCCGTTTCAAGGTTTCATCAAACACCATTTCGCCGCCTGAGGATTTGTAGGGTTTGCCGTCTGTGTCGGGGAAGTCGAACTGCACGAACCAGTAGTCGTACAGGGTTTTCGCCATCTGTTCCAAGCGCGCGTTGATTTGTTTGTTCAGGGCGATTTTTTTGTCTATTGTATAAAGTAAATTACCTATTTTTTCTTGAATATCTTTTATTGGGTGGTAAACAATAATATTATCAAAAGTTTTTGCCGAAATTCCAAATACGGTTGAACCACTATTATTTTTAATAATTTCTTTTTGCCCCATTTCTGACTGAATATAATATTTTAGGTATTTATTATCAAAATTATCATTAACACGTAAAGCATATAATCTTTGACTAAGTATAATTTTTTCGTCGCTATCCCAAATCATAACTTGTCCAGATGGCGCTTCTGAAGTAAGAAGTAAGTCGCCTTTTTTAACCTCTTTTTTCATCCATAAATCATACAACTCTTGATTACCGAATTTAATATCATCAATTTTTGTCAACCCTGAAAACTTAACATTATTTGCAGAAATTGCCCTATAACCATCATCTGACCAATCCAAACCCAGTTTTTTTGGTGTTCGTCCTCGGTAATCAATAATTAAACTAAGGCATTTAGATAATGAAGTTTGATAAAAATCATATTGCATTGTATTTACTTCTTTTTAGTAAAGATTGGCACTAATTACGCTAAACCAACCAGTTCAATTATCAAAGGTCATCTAAAAAACATTCCCAAATCCGACCGCACTTTTATTGTCCACTTCGAACGTATGCAATACGCCCGTAAAGGCTACCTGAAAATCTACTTCTCAAATCCGCCCGCTTTCTTTTAAATACTCCCGCACCAACAGGCGGTTGATGGCTTGGATGTCGGCAGGCTGAACGGGAAATTGCTGTTCCGTTCGAAACCGTTTTAATACGATGCCCTGCATTTGTTTTTCAAAGTAATTTTGATTGTCCAAAATCTGCTCCATATCCAGCACTTTTTGGTCGGCATCGGTTTTTACACCGTTCAGCGCGTTAAAGACTTTGAGTTTGTCGCCGTAGAAGGCGGCGTTTTCCATCAGCCGCTTGTGGGTGCGGGCATACTTAGCGTCGCCGCCGTATTTGTGCCGTAAGAGGTCGTTTTGGCGGTTCAGCTCTTTGATTTTGGCATAGACGGTTTCGAGTATGGCGATGTTTGCCTGCATTTCTTCTTGCCCGACTTCGGCGAGGTTCTTTTTCTTGAAGATGCGTTCCAGCTCTTCGCGCAGGCTGATGTATTCGGGGTCGTCTTGGTCGAAGTTGCCCGCCAGCCCTTCGCGGACTTTGCGCATGATGTCTTTTAAATCGTCGGCAAGTTTGAGTTCGGCTTCGCCGATTTTGACGAATTGGAAGTAAACGTCTTCCAGCGCTTCATTGAGCAAATGGGCGGTGTCGCCTTGCTGTAGTTTTTCGGCAAGGTTTAAGGTATCCAAGCGGGCGGCGGTTTCGCGGTACAAAAGATTGAGCTTGTCAAAATCCAGATGTTCGAGAAATTCATGGCTGCCTTGCAGGCGCAGGATGTTGTACAGCTCTTTGGCGGTTTGCAGGGCTTTTTTTAAGGCGAGAAGCTGTTTTTTGTCTTCTATTTGGCTAATTTGGCGGCAAAATTCTTCGGCGTTTTCGGTATCGAAATCAAACAGGACGTTTTTAATGTCAGCAATTTCCTCTTCGATTTCTTCGGCAGTTTTGAAAAGCTGGCTGTAACTGCCGATTTCGTCGCCCAATTCGTTGGAAAGTTCGTCCCAATAGGCGCGGTTGGTTTTGTCGAATTCGCGCTCGATGTCGGCAAAATCGACGACATAGCCGTAACGGTAAGATTTGTAGGTGCGGTTGACGCGGGTCAGGGTTTGTAAAAGGTTATGGGCTTTTATCAGTCTGCCCAAATAGAGCTTTTTCAGGCGCGGCGCGTCAAAGCCGGTCAAAAGCATGTTGTACACAAACAAGATGTCGATTTTGCCTGCTTTGAAATCTTTGACCCATTGGTCGCGTTCGTCTTTGGTGCCAACGTCGTGCAGTATCAGCGCGGCGGTGAGATTGTGGTCTGAGGTCGTCTGAAAATGCTCAAAAAGCTGGCGTGCCTGTTCTGCGCTGTCGCAAACGACCATGGCGCCGAGGCTCTCGTCTTGGTTGGTTTTTCTGAATTTGGCGAAGTCGTCCAAGATATAGTCAAGCATCGGGCGGACGAAGTGCGGATGGGCGTAGATTTCTTTGCGGTCAAAGCTGCCTTTTTCGACTTCAAGCTGCGCCAATGCAGCCTGCAATTCGGCTTTGTATTGGCTGCTGATGACCTCGCGAATCAGGCGCAGGGTGTAGCCGTCGGCGATGGAGGCATTGTAATAGTATTTATGGATGTAGTCGCCGAAGAGTTCGCGGGTGTTGACGTTGCCTGCGGTTACGCCGATAAGCGGCGTGCCAGTCAGCCCGATTTTAACGGCGTTTACGTCGGACTGGTTGAGATTGGCAAGAAACGAGCCTTTTGGGTTGTAGCTGCGGTGTACTTCGTCAAGAAAATAAACGCGCTGGATGGCGAGATCGTAGTCGTTACGGGCGACGACATCGGGGTCGTCTTGGAATTTTTGGATGTTAACGACGGTGATTTCCGCTTTGCCTGCGTGGTTGTGTAAAGTTTGGGCGGATTTGATGTCGGCAGCAAAGGCTTCGCGGCTGTCGATGGTATGGACGATTAAGTCTCGGGCGGTAAATTCCCGCTGCGCTTGTTTCAACAAATCAAGCCTGTCCACAATGAAATAGAATTTCGGCACGATGCCCTGTTTGGCGTAATAGTGTGTCAGGTAGCGGGTGTTGTAATAAGCAAGCGCGGTTTTGCCGGAGCCTTGGGTGTGCCAAATCACGCCTTTTTTGCCGCCGTTTGCCAAATGTTTTTCAATGGCGAGAGTGGCAAATAGCTGCGGATAGCGCATGATGTGTTTTTGCAGCGCGCCTTGTTTACTTTTAACGTACGTCAGCCCGTGTTGCAGGATAAAGGCGAGGCGCTCGCGACAAAGCAGCGAAGTCAGGATGCGGTTGGTCGGTGTTTCGGGCAATTTATTGCTGATAAATTCGCGCTCGTGTTTGATAACGTGCCGGTTGTTGTCTTGCAGAACGTTGTTTTCAAGGTCGTCTGAAAGCGTGTTCAATAATTCGGCAAGATTTAATTTATGCTCTTCACGGAAATAGTTAAACACGGGCTTGCCGTAAGCAGACGAGGCGTAAAACGCACCTTGCACTGGTTCGGTTGCGCCGTCATCGTATTCCATGTTGTTGGAAAAAATCATGAATTGGGTGATGTTGATAAAACGGCGGAATTTGGGATTTTTCGCACGTTTGCCCATGCGCTCCCGCTCTTCGCCGATGCCGCCTTTATTGTTGGGCTTTTTGACTTCGATAAAGACCAAAGGCATGCCGTTTATCAGCAGGGTAATGTCGGGGCGGAATTCTTCATCGCCGTTGATGCAGGGCAATTCGGTTACAACGTGGAAGCTGTTGTTTTTGAAATTTTGGAAGTCAATTAGTTTCTTGCCACCGGATTGATTGGTGAGGCGTTCGTAAAATTTTTGCCCTAAGTCTTCGTTATCTAGCTCTAGATGTATGTCGGCGAACAAACGGTGTGCATTGTCCGGCGACAAATCAGGATTGATGCGGCAGAGGCTTTCTATAAAGATGTCAGGGAAGATGTTGGTTTTTTTGTCCCAGTTATTTTCGTTTTTGAGCGAAAGATAATCATAGCCCAAGCGCATCAGGTGCAAAACAGCGGGGATTTGGACGCGGAAAATTTCGTTGTAAGTCATACAATTCCTTTTATTATTAAATTATGACAAAAACATGTCATTGGGCTTTTTGTAATGTTTGTATTCTATAAAGAGTTTATTGTTATAAAATTTCTACAATATAGACGTCCATTTTTTACAAAAAGCCTATTATAATAATTTGTAGTTTTTTATTCCATCCGAATCCCTAGAATTATTGGGGTGCCATTACGAATTATACCAACTGTTACCACACCCGTTTGTGGCAAACTTTGAGCGGCTTTTTTAAAAGCAGTAACGTTATAAGTAGGCATTTGATTTAAACTAACAATAATATCACCAACTTGAAGTCCTGCCCTTTCTGCCAAACTTGACATTTCAATCGAACTAATTACAAGTCCTCCACGCACATCATAAGCTGATAACATTGCATTTTCGCTACTGGTTAGCTCTTTAACTCGCAAACCCAATCTTGCTTTATCACTATTGATATTGCTAGCTGCCATATCTTGCGGGCTGTCTGCAAAAACCCCTTGCAGTGTCAGTGATTTTTTATCCCGCCAAATACCCAAACTAAAAGGTTGCTGGGATTTAGCACGATTCAGCTGATTTAGTAATTCTGATGCTTGAGTGATGGTTTGACCATTAAATGATAGCACAACATCACCTGCTTTTAAGCCCGAACGCTGAGCAGGACTATCTGGAGCCACACGAGTTACAATCGCCCCTTTAGGTTTATCAAAACCATAGGCTTCTGCTAAATTGCGGTCAATGTCTTGCAGTCCAACACCCAAATACGCTCGCACAACTTTACCATTTTGTTTGATTTGCTGATAAATATCCATAGCTGTATCAATTGGAATGGAAAAGGATAAACCCATGTAGCCACCTGTTCCACTAAAAATTCGTGAATTCACCCCAACTACTTCACCATTTTGATTGAATAATGGCCCACCTGAATTTCCCGGATTTAATGCCACATCAGTTTGGATAAATGGTACGGTAGCTTCTTTGCTGATGTTGCGTGATTTGGCAGACACAATTCCTGCTGATGCCGAATAATCAAAACCAAATGGTGAACCAATGGCTAAAACTGGTTCACCAACTTTTAAATTATCACCTTTTGCCATTTTTAAGGCAGGAAAATTCTTACCAACCACTTTGAGCACAGCAATATCAGATGCCTCATCAGAGCCAATCAATTTAGCATCCAATTCAGAACGGTCATTTAGTGTAACTGTGATGGATTTTGCACCTGCAACTACATGATGATTGGTTAAAATATAGCCATCTGAGCTGACAAAAAATCCCGAACCATATCCATGTTCCACCGTTGGAATTTCAGGGGCAGCTTGATTACCAAAAAATTGACGCAATACTTGAGCTTGATAAGCCAATGCCAATTCTTCATCACTGACTGGCTTGACAATACTAATTCGCACCACCCCGCCTGCCTCTTTTTCTACCAGTGATGAAAAATCCGTCATCACCGCTGAATGTGCGGGCATGATATATAAAATTGATGAAAAAACACCCAAAGAAATCGCAAGAACCCTACTTAATACATTTCTTTTTAATTTAGATGGTTTAACCATAAAATCTTGTAACATAAAAATCCCAGTTATTGTAAAAGATTATCGTTAGTATCCTAAAAACCTAAAACAACGTCAAGTTTTAAAAAGTAGTTAAACCTTAGTTAATTCTTACCAAATAACAACTGTATGACCATTTATTAATCAAGCATTGTGCAAAATGTTTGTTTTATGTTTGCTGATTATGGTTTATGTTATAATAAGCCAACCATTTTATGATACAAGATTAGACAATATAAATAATAGGTAGCCTATGAGCAATAATAATATGACACTCACCGACAATGCCGCCAAAAAACTGACTGCTTTAAAAGCCGCTGAAGGCAATCAAGACTTAATGTTACGGGTTTATGTAACTGGAGGTGGCTGTTCTGGGTTTTCTTATGGTTTTGATTTTGCGGATGAACTTGATGAAGACGATGCAACCTTTTTAAATGGCGATGCAACATTGGTGGTAGATAGTCTTAGTTATCAATATTTGCATGGCTCAACCATTGATTATCAAGAAGGTTTAGAAGGTTCTCGCTTTGTGGTAAATAACCCAAATGCAACCACGACTTGCGGTTGCGGCTCGTCTTTTTCCATTTAATTTTATTAAATTTCATTGTTTTTCATATATTTTTTAGGATTTTTGATATGGATTTTTCTGTATTTGGACAAAAATTTACCAAAAATAGCGGTATTTTGCAATTAATGGACGATTTAGGCAACGCCCTTAATAGTGATAAACCCATTAATATGCTAGGCGGTGGCAATCCTGCCAACATTGCCAAAGTCAATGATGCTTATCAAAAAATCCTACAAACCGCTCTAGCAGATGATACCGCACTAAAAAGTCTAACCAACTACTCTACACCACAAGGCGACAGCGCTTTTATTGACAGCTTAGTTCATTTTTTTAATCGTCATTATGATTGGAATTTAACCAAAGACAACATCGCTTTGACCAATGGTTCACAAAACGCTTTTTTTTATTTATTTAATTTGTTTTCAGGTCAATTTCAAAATGGCACTTGTAAAAAAATTCTTTTACCATTAGCACCTGAATATATTGGTTATGCTGATGCTCATGTTGATGGCACGCATTTTATTGCTGTACCACCAATAATTGAAAATGTTACTCACAATGGTGAAGATGGATTTTTTAAATATCGCGTGGATTTTGATAAATTAACCAATTTACCCGAATTACAAAATGGCGAAATTGGGGCAATTTGCTGTTCACGTCCAACCAACCCAACAGGCAACGTTTTGACCGATGACGAGATGGCAAAACTAAGTCAAATAGCCAAGACTTACCAAATACCGCTACTGGTGGACAACGCTTATGGTATGCCATTTCCCAACATTATTTATTCAAACACCACCTTAAATTTTGATGAAAATACAGTGTTGTGTTTTAGTTTATCAAAAATTGGTCTGCCCAGTGCCAGAACGGGCATTGTTGTTGCCAATCCAACCATCATCAAAGCCATTTCAGCGATGAACGCTATTATTGGATTATCACCAACACGCATTGGGGCGATGATTGCCAAGCCTTTATTTGACAATGACCAAATCATTCATCTTGCCAATGACGTTGTTAAACCATTTTATCAGCGTCAAAGCAGTTTTGCAGTCAGCCTATTAAAAGAGTATTTATCAGATTTACCTGTTAAAATCCATAAACCCGAAGGGGCGATGTTTTTGTGGGTGTGGTTTGAAAATATACCCGTTTCTACCCAGATTTTATACCAAAAACTTAAAGAACAAGGGACACTCATTATTCCAAGTGAGCACTTTTTTGTGGGCATGAATAGTAGTCATTATCGCCACGCTCATGAATGCATTCGCTTATCTATTGCCCAATCTGATGAGATTTTACAAAACGGCATTCAAACCATTGCAGCGGTGGCAAGAGATTTGTACCAAAAAGCCAACTTGTAAAATCGTAAAACTGTGTTATAATTTTTGGCTTGGGCAGTTGGTCGCAAATTGCTCAATATGGTTTGTTATTTCAAATTGATACATTTAATCAACCTAATCGTTAGGATTTTTATATGAGCTTTACTTTAAATGCGGTTATCCGTACAGATGCTGAACAGGGTAAAGGTGCGAGCCGCCGCCTGCGTAAAAACAACCTAGTGCCAGCAATTGTTTATGGCAAAGGTGAACCAAAAGCCATTTGTGTAAAATACAATGAGCTTGTACGTGCTTTAGAAGAAGAAACTTTTTTCACAAGCAACATCACGCTAGCTTTAGAAGGCGGTAATGAAACCGTTATCATTAAAGCCCTACAACGCCATCCAGCAAAAAGCACTCCATTACATGTGGATTTCCAACGTGCTTAATCGCTGATAGCGTCATTGCTATACCAGCTAAAGCCAATGAGTTTATCGTTGGCTTTTTTATTGAATTCAATGAAACCACCAATTTAAATCATCTTATTGGAAATAACCATGATTAAACTTATCATTGGGCTTGGCAATATCGGTACAGCCTATCAAGATACACGCCATAATGCTGGTTTTTGGTTTGTAGAAACATTGACAGAAAAATTTAACATCCATCTTGCTGACGATAAAAAATTTCATGGTCAAGTGGGTCGTGGAACAATCTATGGGCACGATATTCATCTACTTTTGCCTAATACTTTGATGAACCGTTCAGGACTTGCAGTTGCACCCATGGCAAAGTTTTACAATATCCGTAGTGATGAGATTTTAATCGCTCACGATGAGCTGGATATTGCAGCGGGCAACATTCGCCTAAAAAAAGGGGGCGGACATGGTGGACATAACGGACTTAGAGACATTGTGCCACATATTGGTGCGGATTTTTACCGTTTGCGCATTGGTATTGGGCGTCCAATCCATACATCTAAGGTAAGCGATTGGGTACTGTCTAAACCAAGTTTGGATGATAAAATCAGCATCGATAAAGCCATTGAATGCAGTATTGATGCTTTGGATTTATTACTAAAAAATGATGTGCAAAAAGCAACGAATCAAATTAATGGTTTTAAGCTATAAAAATTTATTTTAAATACAAAAAGCCCAAATGGGCTTTTAAAAAAATTTGGTGCGATTGGGGGGACTTGAACCCCCACGCCGTAGGCACTACCCCCTCAAGATAGCGTGTCTACCAATTCCACCACAATCGCAAGGGTTAGCATTTTAGCCAATTTATCATTCATTTTCAAGTGATTTTTTGATGATTGGCAAAACTGTATCTTTTGAAAAATGCAGTTCTATGGTTAATCTGGTTATGTCGCAAAAAATATCGTGCCATATCGATGCAATGTCATCAGCATCGATATTGGGTAATTTATCCAGATGAGTCATCAATAGCGGCGAACCAATAAATGCCAATCGTCTTATCCCGTTAAACCGCATTAAATCATAGATTTTTGGTTTTAGGTTTTTAATTGCTGTTTTTAGAGTTTGGCTACTGATGCGATGAGATACAAATTCTTGAGTAATAAGATTAACAATATATTCTGTGTGACCCGTTTGCACGCCAAGCCCTGTATGTTGCTTTTGCAGACGATTTATCATTGCTTGACCCAGCCCTAACTCACCTTGCATCGCACTTTTATAATAAATTTGATAATTATCAGCAAACAAACTTTTGCACCGCATCAATACAGGGTGCAAAATATTACCATCTGCGCTGACAGGCAAAACCAAAACTTGGGCTTTGGTTTGCAAAAATGGTTCATGAGTGGGTAAAATAATTGCCATAAAAATTCCCAAGTTTATTTTAGCTAACAATGACAATCATAAGCCAAATAACTTCTGTTTTGCAACAATTTATAATAAATTCTTTACAAAACAATTAGTTAATAATTAACAATCAAACCGCAAAATGCATTTATCATGATGTGGGTTGATAATTTATTATCTTTTTTTTAATAAATGATTGACTTTTAAATTAGAATATTCTAAATTAGAGGACACTAAATTATGCAGCAACCACAAATTTCTTCTAATACACTTGAACAGCAAACACAAAAAGCAGCTGAATTTTTGCGCACGCTTGGCAATGCCAATCGTTTGCAGGTACTGTGCTTATTAATTGAGCACGGCGAAATGAGCGTTGGACAGATTTTAACCTTTATTCATTTAAGTCAATCAGCTTTATCACAACACTTAGCAAAAATGCGCGATGAAGGTTTAGTAAATTACCGTAGAGATGCTCAAATTTTGTACTATTCACTGTGCGACGACAAAGTCATTCAATTAATCAGTGTGCTAAAAGAAATGTTTTGCCCAAATCAACACAAATAACAAAACACAGATAATAAGCGGAAAACATTATGAGCCTAACAAGCTTGACCCCAAAAGAAGCTGCTGAAAAAATGAAACACAAAGCAGTTTTGATTGATATTCGCCATACAGATGAATATTTGCGCAAACACATTACTGGTGCGATTTCACTACCTTTGAATACACTCGCCAAAAACACCAACCAATTACCCCAAAATGGTGTGGTTATTTTTGGCTGCCTATCTGGCATGCGAACCCAGCAAAATGCCAATCTGCTGGAAAATTATTCAAAAAACTGTCAGGAAGCCTATATTTTACAAGGCGGCTTAATGGCATGGGAAAAAGCAGGATTGCCTATAGAAGCTCAACCAAACGCTCCTTTAGAGCTAATGCGTCAAGTGCAGCTGATTGCTGGCGTTTTGGTTTTGTTGGGGGTAACTTTAGGAATTACCATCTCCCCTTGGTTTTTAGGCATCTCAGGTTTTGTGGGCATGGGGCTAATGCTGGCTGGCTTAACAGGATTTTGTGGTTTGGCAAAAGTTTTAATGCTTATGCCTTGGAATGCCACTAATAAAACATCTTAATTTTATCATTTCTCTTTGAGGATTTATTATGAAAGCAAATCTTGGAAAAATTGACCGTATTTTACGCTTTGTTCTTGGTGCAGTTTTGGTTGGGCTGGCAGCCGCTAAAATCATTGGAATTTGGGGATTTTTAGGAATTATTTTACTGGCAACCGCCTTTATGAACTTTTGCCCAATTTACCGTTTACTTGGCATTTCAACCAAAAAATAATCCAGTCAAACAATCCTGTCATTATTTACATCAAGGCTATTTTATAGCCTTTTTTTATGATAAATCTGTAGTGAATTTGCTATAATGCACCACCCATCATTTTTAACAAAAAAAATTTATCAAAAAACTGACAGGCAACAATATGACCATCATTCACGCTCCAAAAAAAGCTGGTAAACCTACTAAAAAAGCCCGACTGCGTTTGGCAGAAGCGCCGCCCATTACTTTTAAAATCACAGGACTGGCTCATGATGGACGGGCAGTTAGCAGTTATGATGGTCAATTGATTGAGCATCAAGAAAATTATGCTGAAAAAGTTGGTAAAAAGGTCTTTATTAGCCACGCCCTACCCGATGAAGTCGTCAGCGTTAAAATCAAATCTGTTAAAAAAAGCTATGAAGAAGGCGATGCTCTTGCTGTAATTGACAATCCAAATTCCATGCGTCAAAAACCAGCTTGTCCACATTTTGGAGTCTGTGGTGGCTGCAGTCTTCAACATTGGCAAGCAGATGGACAAATTGAATTTAAACAATCCGTTTTAGCAGAACTTTTACATCATCAAGCCAATACCGCTCCGAAACATTGGCTAGTTCCTTTGACTGCTGACCGTTTAGCTTATCGCACAAAAGCGCGTCTTGGTGTGCGTTATGTTGCCAAAAAAGATAAAACACTGGTGGGGTTTCGTGAACGCAGCAGTAATTTTTTGGCAGATTTATCAGAATGCCATATTTTAGACAAGCGAATTGGATTTGAGCTTGAAAACCTAAAAACACTGATTGGTTCATTAGACAGCCGAGACAGCATTGCCCAACTGGAAATTGCCATGGGCGAGACACTAGCAGACGTGCCACAAAGTCATAAATCCGTTGCTGTGATTGTACGTCATCTACAAGATTTGCCAGATGGTGATTTAAATAAATTACAAGTTTTTTTTGGTCAAAGAAATTGGCAATTATTTTTACAGCCCAAAGGTTCTGATAGCGTTTGGCGGGTTGATGTTGAAACTGGCGCCAAACATGATGGTAATAGTGTTTTAGCTGAAACCATCTCAAAAAACAGCTTAACCATCCCCCCAACAGGTGGATTGTTTTATCGTTTACCCGATTTTAATGTAACATTTGAATTTTCGCCAATGGATTTTACGCAAGTGAATTTGTCAGTCAATCAAAAAATGACCAAATTAGCGTGTGATTTATTGGATTTAAAAGCGGGTGAGCGTGTACTTGACCTATTTTGTGGACTGGGAAATTTTAGCCTACCACTGGCACGCTGCGTTGGAGAAACAGGCTTTGTAATTGGTGTTGAAGGGAGTGCTCAAATGACAGAACGCGCCACCATGAACGCCAAAGCCAATGGTATTCATCACATTAAATTTTATGCCCAAGACCTAACCGAGGATTTTTCATCGGCTGATTGGGCAAGTGGCGAAAACAGTTTTGATGCTTTGCTGATTGACCCGCCCCGTTCTGGAGCAGCAGAAGTTATGTCCTACCTAGGCAGATTTAACGCCAAACGTATTGTTTACGTTTCGTGTAATCCTGCCACACTCGCTCGCGATACTGCTTTGTTATTAGCCCAAGGTTACACACTCACGCACGCTGGTGTGATGGATATGTTTTGTCATACGGCTCATGTAGAAAGCATTGCTCGTTTTGAAAAAATTAGCTAGATAAATCGGTCAGCGTAAATCTGCCTTAAACCCGCGTCTTTTATCCATTTGCCAATCACGCTCTTTTAACGTGGCACGTTTATCGTGAAGTTTTTTACCGCGAGCTAGAGCGATTTGGCATTTGACGCGCGACCCTTTCCAATAACATGACAATGGTACCACCGCATACCCTTTTTGATTAACCATTCCAAAAAGTTTATTAATTTCACGGCGATTTAATAACAGTTTTCTGGTACGAATATTATCGGGATTGACGTGAGTGGATGTGGTTAAAAGCGGCTGGATATGCCCACCAAACAAAAAAGCTTCATTGTTTTTAAAAATTACATAAGCATCGGTAATTGCCATCTTTCCAGCTCTGATGGATTTGACTTCCCAGCCCTCTAGCACCATACCCGCTTCAAATGTTTCCTCAATAAAATACTCATGACGAGCTTTTTTGTTGGCGCAAATTTGAGCGGATGTTTTTTTTGGTTTTTTTGACATAAAGTTCTCAAATTGTTATTTTATTGGTCTTTATTATAAGCGACAAAACAGGCAAAAACAAATTGCCTTTAACCGCAATCCTTGATAAGATGATTTTACCTTACATCCAAATCTAACATGAGATAAATTATGCCACACAATCTTCAAAGCCAGCCAGCTCTTGAGACACTACTAAACCATCGTTCCATTCGTAAATTCACAGGTGAGCCAATTTCTGATGAGCTTTTAACCGCAATTTTAGAAGCTGGCCGAGCTGTTTCAACGTCTAGTTTTTTACAAATGGCAAGCATCATTCGAGTTACTGACCCTAAAAAACGTACGGCTTTTCGCCAAATTTCTTGCGAAATGAATGAAGATGAGTACAATCAAGCGCTTAGCGAAAATAAACGTCTAGGCCATCACTATGTCGAAACAGCGGCAGAATTTTTGGTGTTTTGCATGGATACCCATCGCCACCAACAATTAACCAAAATTCAAGATGACTGGACAGAAGTCATGCTAATTGGGGCGGTTGATGGAGCGTTAATGGCACAAAATGTTTTGGCAGCAGCTGAGAGTTTGGGGCTTGGCGGGGTTTATATTGGCAGTCTTCGTAATGATATTGAACGAGCCAGCAACCTGCTTGAATTACCGCAGCACGTTGTGCCAATGTTTGGGCTTTGTCTAGGTTATCCTGATATGACCGCTAAAGTCAATCAATCTCAACGTCCACGCTTGCCTCTTGATGTTTTGGTTAGCCAAAATACCTATCAAGTTGCCAGTCAGGACGTTTTAGAAAACTACAATGAAGTTGTGCGTGATTATTATCAAAGTCGCGGATTAGATTTGGATTGGCGTGGTCAAATCGCCGTCACGTTTGGTAATCCTGTGCGTCCATTTATGCTAGATTACCTACAAAAACAAGGGTTTGCAAAACGCTAACTATAATTAAATTAAGGCAGCCTAAATTAGCCCACACACGACCGCACTTTGGTACAAACGTTTGGCACGGCTGCCTGTTCCACAAAATACCATCACAGGTTTTGGCAGCTTATTGATAACGTCTGCAAAATTTTTGACTTGTTGCAAATGAATGTCGTCAATATCCGTAGGAATATGCTGATACACCAGTTCTGCCTTTTTGGCGCTGATTGCCAAATCCGCTGATTTTGGCTGCTCTGCCACTTCATCATCAAAACGCAAATTGACCAGACTCTTATAGCCAAGTTTAGCAAGATTTTGGCATTGGCAAGGATGAATTTGTTTATATAAAGTCAAATTTGTCATGGTTTTTCCTGTTATTTTAATGATGGTCTTACGCTCTTAGTATTGTCTGGTGCTATATTACAAAAAAATACATCAAGACGCCATTTTTAATTTGGCATAAACTTATGACAAAAATTAAATTTTTTTAATAAAATTTTAACAATGTGGAATAAGTGATTTTTTACTTTTTTCTTAAAAACTGTTTTACAATATCTTTATTTTAACTGTTAATCTATGGCACTAAAAATCACAAACGATTGTATCAATTGCGACATTTGCGAACCTGAATGCCCCAACGAAGCGATAAGTTATGACAACAAACATCAAAAAACCTACATCATCAATCCTGATTTATGTACTGAGTGTGTGGGTTTTTACGATGCACCCACCTGCGATAAAGTCTGCCCAATTGACTGCATCATCAAAGACGACGAACGCCCTGAAACTGATGATGAACTTTTAGACAAATACAAACGAATTTGGAACAAATAATGGAGCAACCATGAGTGAATTTACTCAAGAAGAATTGTTAAGCAAAGCCCAGTATTGGCGAAAAGACATTCATTTTAAGCAAGATGTGTTAGGTCGCCCTTTTGAATTTTATACCACTTGGGGGATTTTTAGCCCTGAAAAATTAGACGATGGCAGTTTGATGTTGTTGGATTATATTGATTTTAAATCTGAGGACACTTCCATTGATTTAGGTTGTGGCTATGGTGTGCTGGGTATGACCGCTGCCAGAGAATGCCCTGATGGTCAGCATTTATTGATTGATAAAGACTTTGTAGCAGTGGAGTATGCTCGCTTAAATTGCGAAAAAAATCAGCTGACCAATACCCATGTACAACTGTCTAATGGTTTTAACCAAGTGGATAATAATCTAACCTTTAGCCTTGTTATGTCCAATCTACCCGCCAAAGTCGGCAAAGAACAGCATTACTTGTATCTTTTAGACGCTTATCAGCGTATGACGGCTGGCGGGCGTTTTTATGTTGTAACCATCAATGGATTACGCCAATTTATGAAACGAGCATTTACCGAAGTTTTTGGCAATGCTGAAAAAGTCAAGCAAGGCAAAACCTACACCATCACCATGGCAACCAAAGAATAACTATGTTTGGACTTGCTTTACCTGTACTAAAAATGCCATGGTTTATCAAAAAATATCAAAAAAATAAACCAGTCATTCGTCATTTAACAGCTGGGGAAATCGCCCTCGCCAAAACTGTTTTTGGTGATTTGTTGGATTATACAAAAGTACATATTATCAATTATCCATATATTCCATGGCAAGGGTCAGAGGTTTTTATAGCGCCAAATGGACAAATTTTTGTTGGTGATATTCATTATAAAGACGATTATTCACTTGAAAGTCCAGTGTATCAGCAAGTTTTTATCCATGAGATGACTCATGTATTACAGCACCAACAAGGTGTTTTTGTGCTTTTGCATGGTGCTTATTTGCAAAGTGCTTATTATTTGACCTTTAAAAAATACAATCCTTACTTTTATCACTATAGCCCTGATAAGAATTTTTGGGATTATAATATTGAACAACAAGGCAAAATTGCTGAGGATATTTATCTTGGCAAAATTCCTAACATCATCAAAGCTCGTCAAAAATTATGACTTACACACCACTTGCCCAAAGAATGCGCCCCAATAAACTGAGCCAAATTGTTGGGCAAAAACACTTATTAGCCGATGATGCGCCAATTGCTCGTATGGTTTTAGGTGGCTATCTTCCCAGTATTATTTTGCATGGTGAAGCTGGTATTGGTAAAACCACATTAGCACAAGTTTTAGCCAAAACCATGGGGCGAGACTTTTATGCATTATCTGCATTGACGCTAACTGTCAAAGAGTTAAGAGAATTAATTGATAAATATCATGATAATTTATTGTTTGAACCGCCAATTATTTTTATTGATGAGATTCATCGTTTTAACAAAGCCCAACAAGACGGGCTATTACAGGTGGTAGAAACAGGAAACATCACCCTTATTGGAGCAACCACCGAAAACCCATCGTTTAGTGTGAACAATGCTTTATTGTCTCGCTGTCAGGTCTATCGCCTGGAACCTTTATCCGAAATAGACATTACAGAATTATTAAATCATGCTCTAAAAAATGATGAAATTTTAATCAAATTATCCATTCATTTGACCGCTCAAAAAACCATTTATCGGCTTTGTTGTGGTGATGCCAGAAAAGCATTAAATATTTTAGAACTTGCCGTACAAACCGCCAAAGCTGACGGTGATGGCGTACGAGTTATTGATGACAACCTTCTTGCTCAGGTCGCTCAAAATCTTATCTTACAATACGATAAAGATGGTCAAATGCACCACGATATCATCTCAGCAATGATAAAATCCATTCGCGGCAGTGATGCTGATGCAGCGTTGTACTGGTTAGCACTGATGTTAAATGCAGGTGAAAATCCTGAATTTATTGCTCGTCGGCTGGTTATCAGTGCCAGTGAAGACATTGGGCTTGCCAATCCAAACGCATTGATACTTGCTGATAGTGCCTTGCGTTCAGTCAAAAACATTGGTATGCCTGAAGCACGAATTATTTTGGGGCAAATAGCAATTTATTTGGCAAATTCTCCAAAATCTAATACCAGTTATCAAGCCATCAATCAGGCCTTAGAATTTGCCAAAACCCATCAGTTTGCCGTACCACTGCATCTTAGAAATGGGGCAACCTCACTGATGCAAGCAGAAGGTTTTGGTCAGGGTTATCAGTATCCACATGACTACCCCTACCATTATTGTTCACAAAACTATCTACCCAAAGAAATGCAGCACATTCGTTTTTATCAATACGGTGACAATGACGCTGAACAAGCCAGCAAAAATTACATTTGGTGGTTAAAATACAAAACCTAAAGAATCATTATGCTAAAATCCATACATGCTGATATTTTAAATAAACCATTTTCACAAATAAAAGAATTAAAATTACATTATCCTGATGATATTGATTCTATAAAACAAAATCATAAATCTACTTGGGATATTTTTAAAAATTTTATTTTATCCATTTATCAAAATTTACCCAATAATATTGCAAAACCACATGTAGAAAGTTGGTGTAATGGTTGGCAAATCAGAAATCATTATTTTGCTTATTTTAAAGATAAAAATTTTATTCAAAATGCGCCTATAGTTAGTATTTTGCTTAATAAAAAGCGATTTATAATTCAGCTTGATTGGCATGCTTATAAATCCAAAATCTCCAAATCTACTTTACAAAATTATCATAACTGGCTTAATGAAATTGATATAAAAAATTTTGATGGATTTTATTTTTATAAAAATACAACCAGCGAATACGATGACTTTATGCCGATTTATCAATTTGATATCAATAAGTTAATGGATGATTTGATGATGAATGATAAAGATTGGTATAAACTTGCATTTGTGATAAAAAAAGAAGATTTAGATGACTATCAAGATAAACAGCTGATTGATTTATCGGTAAATGTTATTTTAAAATTAATGACGGTTTATTATCATTGTCAATCCATATAAGGGTTTAACATGACTATTTTTCAAAAAATTAAAAATATATTCAATGATTTGCCCAAAAATCAAGAGACAGAGTTACCTTTTGTTTTTGAAATCCATCTAACCGTTGATAATCTAGATAATACTAAAATTTTAGAATTTGAGACAATTTGCCAAAACATGGGTGGCAAAGCTGTCTTAATTGAATTATCCAAAGGAAAACATCAGCAGCAGCCAATGTTTTCTTTAGTTAAAAAAGCCAATCATCTAAATGATATTTTAACCATTATGGATAATATTCAACAAGAATTTTATCAAAAAGGATTTATGGTGATTCGTAAAAAAGTAGAAATACCTGCTCATTATCATTCTCTTTTTTATCAAATACATCCAACCAATAATAAATATGGCTATTTTGAATGGCATGGAAAAATCAAGTTTTACAACAACTACACCTTACAAAAAATTCAAGAAGTCGCTCAAAATCTTAATGCTCATGTTTCCAATAATGCTTTAAAAAATCAAGAAAATTATCGTTTTGTTACTTTAAGATTTAAAGGCGATTATGTAGAATTTATGGATAAGGTAAACCATCTTATCACTGCTTTAAATAAGATTGAAGACTATATATTTTTTACAGAAAATAATCAAGAAAGCTACAAAAAAGTTAAACTTTTTGTAGAAAAATCACAGGCTGAATATTGTGTTTATGATAATAAACTTGAATTGGATGAAGGCTGGTCTCATTTAAGTGAGCAAAATAGTAAAAATAAAATATTAGAAAAATATCAAGCTTATTATCCAGATTTTAAAGAATATGATATTAAAAATTTATACGCTTGTGAAGCTTTTTTGCGCCGTGCTGCCATTATCAATAATCAAGATTTTATGTTAAAAGGCAGTTTTGTTACTCGCAACTTTTTTATTGATATAAAAAATCGCATACCTTACGATTTGGATTTTTTATATTTAAAACCAATCAATAGCAAACAAGAAGCTGAACTCATATTTAATGATTGGATGCAAAAAATTACTACATTGTATTGTCAAGATGGTATTTATTTTACTCAATTTAAGGATAATGCTTTTTGGCGACTCTTAGATTATGCGATGCACGATGATTTTCCAACTGTTAATACTGATTTGACGGCATGGATTGGTGATATATCGTTTGACATTAGCATAGACATTTCATTCAACCTTCCTTTTGACGATAAACCCATACCCATTCAATACCAAACACCCATAGATTCTTTTATATATCCAAGCTCGCCAACCCTATCATACCAAATCGCTTGGAAATTACATCAATCCATTGTTAATATCCGCATTAAAGATATTTATGATTTAACCCATTTAGTAAAAAAGATAAATGGTCAAAATGATGTATTGCATATATTACAATTACTAAAAGCAGAATGTGATAAAGATGGTATTGATAGACAACGTATTTTAAATTTTTTCTCCTATCAAGAAGAAAAAGTATTTTTAAAAAATTTACCAGAATTAAAATCTTTTGAGTATTGGCAAGAAAATATTTATTTTTACTTACTGCCAAGCTGCCAATTATTGCCTGATTCATTTGATAAATTTTGGCAAGATTTTGTTGATAATATGCATAAATCAGGATTTACACTAAAAACAGTGCAAGCGTTTTTATATTCGCCTAAAAACTTATAACTCAATCGTCCACAAAATTGTTAAATAAAATCAGCGAATTTGCTTGCCTGTCATACCGTCAATGATTTGACTGGGTTTATCAAACCCCAAACTTTGTGCATCTAAAAAAGCGATTGGGCAATTAGTTTTATTATCTAAAAATTTATCGCCTGAAAAATACTGTTTTGCTTGATACAGATTGCAAGCTGGGGCTTGTCCTTGCAGATTACAGCTGGTAGATACCAAAAAACCGTAGGGATTTTGGTCATCAGTAATGGCATGACAGATTTTTTTTAAAATAGGATGCAATGTAATGCGCACTGCTAAAGTAGTAAAATCACCCGTTAAAAACTTAGGAATGCTTGCTGATTTTGCCACTGGTAAAAGCCATGTAGTTGCCTGAAGATGAGTTTGCTGTGTGGATATTTGATTAATTAATGTTTGCTGCTGCTGATGGCTTAAGTCGCTTAATAACGGCATAATTTTCTTAATATCATCAGTAAGTACAATCAAGCCTTTTTGAACAGAGCGCTTTTTTAATGATAAAATCTGCTCCACTGCCTTTTTATCAAAGGCATCACAACCAAGCCCCCAAACACTTTCACTGGGGTATGCTAAAATACCTGATGATTTTAAAAACTTGGCAATATGCTCGATTTGGTTGGCGGTAAAATCATCATGATAATTTAGCATAACGCCCTCCAACGGTATGAACCAAGCCCAGTATTTCAAGTTCCAATAAATTTGCCAATAGTGATGCTGTATCCAGATTGGTTGCTAAAACTAAATTGTCCAAATCGCAAGGGGTGCTTGATAAATTTTCCCAAACAACCTGTAAATGCTGAGCAATCTCAACCTCTTTTACTGCTGTATTTTGACGAGTGGTTTGCTGATAAATTTGGTTTTTGATGGTTGTATTTTCTAGGTTTTTAGCTATATCTGATTTTAGTGGTGTGAGTGTTTTGTCCAAAACTGATAAATCTTCTAAAATTTGTTCGGGATGATAAATCAGTGTTGCTCCCTCACGTATCAAATGATGGCAACCTTGAGCGTTGATGTTATCAATCAAGCTTGGTATGCAAAAAACTTGTTTACCCTGTTCGGCAGTGAGCCGAGCCGTGATTAATGAACCACTTTGCATTGCTGCTTCTACAACCAATGTCGCCATAGACAAGCCCGCCACCAAGCGATTGCGTCTGGGAAACGTATGTTTACCAGCTGGTGTAGTTGGCAGCAATTCACTGACCAAACAACCACCTTCGTTGATAATCTGAGCATACAAGGCATGATGATTTTTAGGATAACAAACATCAATGCCAGTTCCTAAAACACCAATCGTTCTACCTTGTTGTGTGTCAGGCTGTGATAATGCTCCCAAATGTGCCATTTTATCAATCCCGCCTGCCAAACCACTGGTGACTGTTAAACCAAAATATGCTAAGTATTGAGCTATATCAAATGTTGTTTTTTCAGCATGTGGTGTTGGTTTACGACTACCAACAATAGCGATTTGTTTATCAAAAAGACGTTTGATATTGCCTTGATAAAAAAGCATGGGTGGTGGGTCATAAATATCCAATAGCTGTTTTGGATATGTCTTTTCACCTAAAAATACCAGCCCAAAATTACCAATAGTTTGACCATGATAGATTTTTTCAACAAATGCCAAAACATCAGCGCCATCTTGCCAACGCGCAAGATGCTTTTGATGCAAACCAAGCGCTTGCCACTGTGATAACTCTGCAATCAATGCTTGTTTTGCATCACCAAAGTGAGTGGTTAATTTGGTAAAAGCGGATAAAGATGTATTGACAATATACCACAATGCTAAAATAGCGGTTTTGTCATCAAAATCAAGATAGGTAGACTGTGTTTTCATTGGTTTAAGTTTTTTTATTTCAACAAGCCATTATAACGGATTGTTAAAAAATAAAACCATCAAAATATATAGATGGTTTATTTGACTAAATCAATGCATTGGCACAGATAAGAATGCCGTTATTATCAGCATATAAATACGCTCCATCAGCAATCGTTACACCCCCAATATCTAGATGCACTCCAACATCGCCAGCGCCCTTACGAACACTTTTTTTGGGGATAGCAGATAATGCCATCACACCCAATGGTAATTTTTTTAGCTCATCCACATCGCGCACGCAGCCATAAATGACCACGCCTGCCCAACCATTATCCGCTGCTGACTTGGCAATCATATCACCCAATAAAGCGCAGCGCAAAGATGCCCCGCCATCAACAACCAAGACTCGACCATTGCCAGAAGTCGCTAAAAGCTCTTTAACTCTTGAATTATCTTCAAAACATTTAACTGTCACAATTTGACCATAAAAACTGCAATGACCGCCAAAGTTTTTAAAATGTTTACCATCAATGCTTGGAGGGATAACAAAAATATCTTGATTTGGATTATCATCCAACAAATCACAAGTTACAAATTCAACAGGCATAAACACTCCTTGTTCCATAATGGGTTTTGATGACTAAATATAGTCAAATCACATTCTTTTGTCAATTCTTCCACCAAAATTCCCAATGGTTGCCATTTAGCTCTTAAATCTGTGTTTAAAATTATCTTATGTATTGAAATAGATAAAACATTTTATTATGATGGTTCGTTAACTAATTTTAATTTAATCATTTTTTTGGATAAACATGAATCAGCCAGCAACTTTGCCTGCCAAATATTCAATCGCAACACGTGCATTTCACTGGATAGGCGCACTGCTTATCGTAATTGCTGTTATATTAATCAATATGGGAAATCAATACATCGCTCTTCATAAAGCAGTTGGTGTTAGTTTTTTAATATGGACTGTTTTGCGAATTATGAACCGTTTTATCAGTAAAGCACCGCCTGCACTGCCTGCCCCAAAATGGCAAATCGCCATTGCTCATTTGACCCATCTTGGCTTATACATTGCAATGCTTGCCATGCCAATATCTGGACTGCTTATGTCTATGTATGGCGGACGCGCCACCAGTGTTTTTGGTCTTTTTGAAATTGCCCCAATGGCATCGCCTAACCGTCAGCTTGCTGGTATCTTTAATGAATTACATACTGATTTTTGGTTTGCCTTTTTGGTGTGTTTGGTGATTGCACATGTAGGTGCAGCGCTGTATCATCAGTTTATTTTAAAAGACAACATTATTGCTAGAATGAAATAACTAAAACATAAACTCACAAAAAAGCACGATAAACGTGCTTTTTATCTTGATAAAACTTAGCTATTAAGCATCAAATACTCAAATGCTGATAATCCAGCCTTTGAACCTTCACCCATCGCAATATTGATTTGTTTAAAAGGCACATCAGTAACATCGCCACACGCAAAAATACCTTGTTTATTGGTTTGGCATTTAGCATTAATGATGATTTCTCCTTGTTTGTTAGTTTGCACCAAATTTTTTACCACATCAGAATTTGGCACAAGTCCAATTTGCACAAAAACAGCTGATAAATCCAATGATTTATTTTCTCCAGTTGTGCGATCTTGATAAATAAGTCCAACCACTTTACCATCTTTGGCAACCACTTCTTGGGTGGCAGCAGATTTGATGATATCAATATTATCTTTGGCAATTGCTTTATCCACCAAAACTTTATCAGCACGCAAACTATCGCCAAATTCAATTACAGTTACGTGTTGGACAATTCCTGATAAATCAAGCGCCGCCTCTACACCAGAATTACCCCCACCAATTACCGCCACAGGTTTGCCTTTAAAAAATGGACCATCACAATGTGGGCAATACGCCACACCCTGACCAATATTTTCTTCTTCGCCTTTTACTCCAAGTTTACGCCATTTTGCGCCTGTTGCAATGATGAGTGTACGAGAAAACCAGCTTGCTCCTGTATTTAACGTAACTTGATAGCCGCCATCAACTTCATCAATATTTTGAACACTAACGTGTTCTTTGACAGCAATATCGTAACTGTGAATGTGAGTTGATAAATTGCTCGCCAGCTGATTACCATTGGTCAAAGGTACAGAAATCAAGTTTTCAATATCTTGGGTATCTTTGACCTGCCCACCAATTCGGTCAGCAACCAAAGCTACCTTTAAGCCTTTACGCGCAGTATAAATCGCCGCTGCCGACCCAGCTGGACCACCGCCAATCACTGTAACATCTTGATTGGGCAATTGTTCTTGAGCTTGACTGCTTAATAAATCTGGAAATTGGCTTTGTAATTTATCAATAATGCGCGCAGTATCCACTTTACCATTTAAAAACGGTTCACCGTTTAAAAATACAGCTGGTACACCTTGAATGTTTTTTTGAGCAACCAATTCAGGAAAAACACCACCATCAATCATTTCATTTTCAATATCATCATTTAAAATGGCAAATTGATTGAGTGCCTGAACCACTTCAGGGCAGTTGTGGCAAGACAACGAAACAAAAGTTTGAAATTTTAAGGGTTTTTGAATGCGTTTAATCAGGTTTTGAATTTCTTCATCCAGTTTTAGTGTATGCCCGCCTGCATGTAAAATTGCCAAAACCAAGGAGCTAAATTCATGACCGCCAGGAATGCCACTAAACACAATGCCAGAATCTTTATCATCATAAACAATTTTAAAACTAATGGCTGATAAATTGGCGTCTGTTTGGTTTTTGTCAAAACGAATTTTATCGCTGGTGCTGGCAATTTTTTCCAGAAAATCAATCAGTTCAGCACGTTTACTATGCTCACCTTGACCCAAAACAAAATCAACAGGACGAGTCATGTTGGCGCTATAAGATTTAACCGCATCTAATAAACTTTGGTCTAACACAGGCTTCCCCTTATGGTTTGATTATTTAAAAATTTAATTGATTATCAATAATATTTTAAAAAAATATATCATTGACGAATTTTTGTCATTATACAAAGTTGTTATTGGTTTGCAAATTTAGGATTTTCAATCGCTAAGATTGAAAAGCTGAAACCTAAGTTACAAACGATTAAAAAGTGCAAACTTATACATGAAAATAATTTGCTAAAATGCTATAATCTTGTTAATATATTCCTGTCAGTGGGCAAGTGCCTATTATTTCACCAATTGGAGAAGCATATGTTTCCAGAGTATCGTGACCTAATTACCAAACTAAAAACAGAGGGTGACTTACGTTTTGAAAAATTATTTGATGAACATAATACACTAGACACTCAAATCAGCAACTTGGAAAAAGACCCTGTAGCATCAGTAAGCCGCGCCGAAGAAATTGAGGGCTTAAAACGCAAAAAACTTGCATTAAAAGATGAGTTATACCAATATCTTTTAAGCAAAGCTGAATAATCTGGTAAAACCATTTGATGGTTTTTAGCTTTAATTCAAACGCAAGGAAATCAAATTCCTTGCGTTTTTTTATAGTTGTGTGATGATTGGTGTATTTGCGTTATATTTATCAGTGGTATTGTTTTGATATGCTATACTAGGCTAATTTTATAAAAATAGGATGATCATAATGACGACAAAAACTTTTACTTTACCGCACTGGTTTGAATCAAACTTATTATCTGGTATGAAACGAGGGATTGAAAAAGAAGGATTGCGTATGCAGCCAGATGGCTATTCTGCCACATCTTTTCACCCGGCAGGTTTGGGGTCAAAACTGACTCATCCTTTTATCACGACAGATTATTCTGAGAATTTATTGGAACTCATCACACCTCCAAAAGACACTATTAAAGACGCACTGGACATGCTACGCAAACTTCATGTATTGGTGCATCGCTCTTTACAAAATGATGAAGTAATGTGGCCGATGTCAATGCCTTGCATGTTGTCAGACAATGATGAAGATATACCCTTAGCTGATTATGGTACCTCCAATATTGGTAAATTAAAAACGCTTTATCGCTCAGGTCTTGGGGTGCGATATGGTCGCAAAATGCAAACCATAGCAGGACTTCATTATAATTTATCCATTGGCGATGATTTGTTTTCAAAATGGGTAGAAAATGAAGCAAAACAAGATTTTACCGCCTTTAAAAACGATAAATATTTGGCACTGATTCGTAATTTCAAACGTTTAACACCATTGGTTTTGTATCTACTTGGCGCAAGTCCAAGTGTGTGCGGCTGTTTTTTAACAGGTCGCGATCATGATTTAATTCCTCTATCTGGCAAGGGCTGTACTTATTATAAGCCTTTTGCTACAAGCCTTCGCATGGGAAAACTTGGTTATACCAACAGTGTTCAAGAAGATTTGGATATTCGTTACAATGATTTGGATGAATACATCACAGGGCTTCGCCGCGCCATTCAAACATCGTTTAAAGCCTTTAGTGATATTGGCATTGATGATGCCTATGGTACGCCTATCCAAATCAATGACCATATTTTACAAATTGAAAACGAATTTTATAGCCCCATCCGTCCAAAACAAGTTACCAAATCTGACGAAACACCCACTGAAGCATTAAAACAACGAGGCATTGCTTATGTGGAATTTCGAGCAATTGATTTAAATCCTTACAGCGATATTGGCATTAACATGTCCACTGCTTGCTTTTTAGAAGTTTTGGCAATTTATTGTTTGTTATCGCCATCAGAAAAATTATTCCCCGAAGAAGAAAAACAACTTGCTGAAAACATTGAAAAGGTCGTTAATCAAGGTCGAGATAAAGAAATTAGTATCATCACTCAAAATGGCGAAGAAAAATTAACCACATGGATTGGTAAAATTTTGACCGAAATGCAAGTGATTGCTGATGCCTTTGATGAATACCATGGCGGCAACGAATACCGCAGCGCTTTAACACTAATGCAAGGCATTGCAACCAATCCTGATTTTACATTATCTGCACAGATTGAATCCGATTCGCGTAGACTTGGCGGCACTTGGAAACTTGGCAGCCAACTTGCCAAAAAACATCAAGAGGAACTTGCTAATCACGCACTAAGCAACGAAGACGCTTTTTATTTTGCCAATCTTGCGATACAATCCTTTGCTGACCAGCAGGCGCTAGAGCGTGAAGACAATCGAGATTTTTACGATTTTATTCAAGCGTATCGTTAAAAATTTGTTTAGGTAATCAAACATGCTAAAAATTTTAACTTATCGCACTCTCAATGCTCTATTGGTACTACTAACCATCATTGCCAGCTTGGTGGCAATTTTATTTTTTCAAAACTACTTACAGCTTGACCCATGCCCTTTATGTATTTTTCAAAGAATTGGGCTTTGGGTTATGGGCGTATTTGCATTTTTGGCGCTTATCATCAACCCTAGAAAATTTGCCATTAGAATTCTGTTATGGTTAGGGGCTATGGTTGGAGCAGTTTGGGGGTTATTTGTGGCAGGTCGCCATGTGTGGCTACAACATCTTCCAGCTGATGAAGTGCCAGCGTGCGGACCAGGTTTGAATTATTGGGTGGAAACACTGCCAATTTTGCAGGTTTTTCAAGAAGTTCTAAAAGGCTCGGGCGAATGCGCAGTAATTGATTGGTCGCTTTTTGGTGTTAGTATTCCAGAAATGACGCTTTTGATGTTTGCATTTTTAGTTGTCGTATTGATTTTTATGTTTAAAAAAATCATTAAAAACGAAAAATAAATTCATCAAAGAAAAGGTTGATTTGTTAAAGCTGCATGTTTTAGCAGTATAATTTAATTTTTTAAAGGGCAATCTTTTACAAAGGCAACACATGACCACGCTTTGTGTGTAGTTTTGTGTGTTCATACATTAATAAATAAGGTAAATCATGCACATACATATTTTAGGTATCTGTGGTACTTTTATGGGCTCTTTGGCGCTACTTGCGCGAGATTTAGGCTATCAAGTCACTGGCTCTGATACCAATATTTACCCTCCAATGAGCACCCAATTACAAAATGCTGGTGTGGAAATTTGGGAAGGCTATCTAGCTGAACATCTACAACCAGCACCAGATTTGGTGGTGGTGGGAAATGCTTGCAAACGGGGGATGCCTGCCGTCGAATACATGTTAAATCATGGCATGAATTACACGTCTGGTCCACAGTTTTTATATGAAATTATTTTAAAAGAACGTCATGTTCTAGCAGTAGCTGGCACCCATGGCAAAACTACAACCACGACAATGCTGGCTTGGATTTTACAATATGCAGGGATTGATGCAGGTTTTTTAATTGGTGGCGTACCACTGGTTAATACTGATGATGAGCATCTAAAACAGGCTTTTAGTCACAGTTCACATTTAGGTGAAAAATATTTTGTGATAGAAGCTGATGAATACGATTCAGCATTTTTTGATAAACGCTCAAAATTTGTTCATTATCGTCCACGTACAGCAATTTTAAATAATTTAGAATATGACCACGCTGATATTTTTGCAGATTTAAAGGCAATCCAAACTCAATTTCATCACATGATTCGCATGATTCCCCAAAATGGTCAAATCATCATGCCACATCACACCAAAAGTTTGGAAGAAACGCTCGAGATGGGAGCGTGGACACCAGTTTGGAGAACAGGCGTTTATAACGATGGCGAACAAACTGATACTGATTGGCAAGCAATCCTACAAAGTGATGATGGTAGTGTCTTTAAAATTCAATATCAAGAGTCTTGTGCAACGGTAAACTGGAACATGAGCGGTCGCCACAACGTTTATAATGCCTTGGTTGCGGTGGCAGCAGCTTATCATGTGGGCGTATCTGTAGAAAAAACCTGTGAAGCCCTATCAAATTTTGCAGGTATTAAACGACGTATGGAACTGATTGGTGATGTCAACGATATTTTAGTATTTGATGATTTTGCTCATCACCCAACCGCTATTGAAACCACACTTGATGGCGCAAAAAAACGTTTAACGAGTCGGCGAGTTTGGGCAGTAATAGAACCGCGTTCTAATACCATGAAATTAGGCAGTCACAAAAGCCAATTAGCGCCATCAGCAAGTTTGGCAGATTTTGTGATTTGGTATGAACCAAAAACGCTTACTTGGGGGTTAAAAGAAGCGATTGGCAACACCCAAAATCAGCTGGTTTTGGGCAGCATTGAAGATATTTTAGACCATCTAAAACAGCATACTCAGACTGGCGATGCTATCATTATCATGTCTAATGGTGGTTTTGAAAACATTCATCAAAGATTATTACAGGCGCTAGGTTAAAATTTGAATTCAAAAAGAAAATTTACAAAAAGACTTGCAAAATCCGTAAAATACGCTACAATATCGGTTTATTCGGGGTGTAGCGCAGCTTGGTAGCGCACTTGCATGGGGTGCAAGGGGTCGCGAGTTCGAATCCCGCCACTCCGACCAAACAACAATCTAGGGCTGTCCGTCATCGTACGATAGCCCTTTTGTTTTATTGGGTTTGATGGTTTTTGTTGTCCTTAATGGTCTGTTATTATCCGTTGTAATCCAATAAAAACGCTGGTATATTTGCTGGTATATCAGTTCACTTTCAAAATATACCAGCAATGAGCCTTACAGATACCGCCATTAAACGCTTACAACCATCTGATAAATGCAAACCAAACCAACCTGATAAAATCAGTGATGGTAATGGCTTATGGTTGTTTGTTAGACACACAGGAACGAAAGTATTTTTATCTATTTACCGTCATCAAGGCAAACAAAAAGAAATCACATTAGGTAAATACCCAGCCTTAACCCTTGCCCAAGCACGCCTAAAAAACCAAAAAATTAAATCCCTGCTTGAACAGGGCATAGACCCCAAAGAACACGCCAAAGAAGCAAAAATACAAAAAAATGATACCCGTTTTGATGTGTTTGCTCATCAATGGCTAGCCCACCAACAACAAAGGATTAAAGCCAGTACCTTTAAACGGGATAAAGCAGGCTATCAAAACCACATTTACCCAATGATTGGTGAAAAAGATATTTATCAAATCCGCCTAGCTGATATTATTGCCATACATGACCGCTTAGCCGTGATTGGTAAAACCAGCACTGCCCATAGAATAGTTACTTGGATTAATGCCATTTATGATTATGCTATTGAAAAGGGATTAGCTGAAAACCTAGCAAACCCAATACCTAAAAGCATTCATAAAAACCTAGTAGAACATAAAGCCACACATTACCCCCGCATACCCATTAGCCAGTTACCACGTCTATTAGCAGATATTGATAATTGCAACAGTGAACCATTAACCAAATATGGCTTTTATGTGCTTTGTTATACTTTTGTACGTACAAGTGAACTTAGAGGTATGAGATGGCAAGAAATAGATTTTGAAACTTGTCTTTGGCATATACCTAAAGAACGCATGAAAAACGGCTTACCTCATGTTGTACCATTAGCCCCGCAGGTGATTAGAATATTAAAAGAGATTCAAAAAATGCAGTTGCATAATGAATACGTGTTTTTTAGCAACAGAAGCAGGCGGGCAGATATATTAAGCAATAATGCCTTTACAGTTGCTTTAAAACGCATGGGCTATCAAGGACGGATGACAGGGCACGGATTTAGAGGCTTGGCAAGTACGGCATTATATGAAATGCAGTACAGCCCACAAGCCATAGAATTACAGTTATCTCATGTGCAAGGCAATAAAACCGTAAGAGCTTATAACGAAGCAAACCTATTGCCTGCCCGCCAAAAAATGATGAACCAATGGGCAGATATCGTAGATGAGATTAAACAGGGTAATTTTAGCACCTATAAAAACAAACGCCTGACCGACCACAACGAACAGGCATTTATTAGCTTCTTAAAAGCCATGCGATACAAAGAGCATGAAATAACGGATGAGTTAGCCATTCATAAAGTAGAAGTGATGGAATTAAAGGCATTACAGTAAATATATTGTGGTTGCTAACAATCATTAGAGAAATAAAATGAATATTCCCAGTAAAAAAACAGGTTAAAAAAGCCTATCCCAACTATTTTTTAGATACACAGGCATTCATCAAGGGGCTAAATAAAATTTGTGATAAGCTGAAAATCAGCACTTGAACAGCTTACAACCATAAATTAACCCATTATCAGCAAAAGCATTTACAGCTTGGGTATTCTTAAAATTGAGCATACCCCCCTATTATGCTATGATGATTTAGCAGGCTAGGACTAATTACCCGAACAGCGGTTATTTTTCATACCTTAGACCGCCCGCCTGCTTTAATTTATTAAGGTATGATTAAGGAATAAAACCATGAGCAAACCCACCAATACCCAACCCGTCATCATGCACCTAACAGGGGAAGCGGGCAAAAGAGTTATTTTAAATTCTGCTAAACGAGTCATGCACGCCCACAAAAAAGAAATTAAGGCGTTAGCTGATAAATGATAGATATAAATTTTGTTATTGCTATTTATGATGAGATTTTAAGCCATGAAAAAGGACTTAAAGGCATTGCAAGCATAGCAAGCCTTGAAGGTTGCCTATCACGCATCAAAAATCAAATGCTTTATGAGCCATTAGATAATGTATATTTAATAGGGCATTTTATGCCGTTGCATTAGCAAAAGCCCACGCCTTTAATGATGGCAATAAAAGAACCGCCCTTGTTGTGATGCTAACTTACCTAGATATGCAAGGGATTAATATTACCCCAAATAGCGGGCTAGATGATTTGATGGTAAGGGTTGCCAGTAGTGATATTGACTATTGAGAGCTTGCAGATATTTTAAAAGATTTGACATTATAGCCCTTTTGCTTACATAAAATACAGGCTAGGAGTAATTACCCGAACAGCGGTTATTTTTCATACCTTAGACCGCCCGCCTGCTTTAATTTATTAAGGTATGGTTAAGGTATGAAATGCAAAACGAATTTATTTCCATTGGAAAATTTATTGATAATATTTGTAAGACAGTACAAGCAAATGACCATAAAGGAGTTGTTGGTTATATTTTAAGAAAATACGACCTATTTGATATATCCTTATATCAAAAAAGTAAGAATGATAAAGAAATAATATTGGCAAACCCCATCACTATTGAAGTATTTTATGATTATATGCGTGAAACTTATCCACCAAAGCCAACGGATAAAACAGAATCTTACAATGAAATTTTATTACTTAGAGTTTCGATGGCTAAAACTGTTTCACCATTTGATTTAAATCTTTATTTATGGAAAGCTGAGGACTTTTACCAAAAAGCTAAAGATTTTAATCAATTGTTTAATGATATGCCAGTTGAAAGAATAACAATACCGCCTAATCTAGAAAGCCTTAATAGAACAATAACGGAGCTTAAACAAGATGCAAGCAACAAAGATGATGAGATAACACATTTACAAGCACATATTGAAAAATTAAATAATCAATTGCAAGAAACAGGGGAAAGCTTAAACGCCAATTCACAAAAAACCATTAGCAAACTTTTATATGCGTTATTACGTGAACATGGATATGTTAAAGACAAAGACAATGCTAGGAAAGGAGCAATTAACGATCAGTTACGCAACCTTACAGAAAGATATAATGTGCCAATATCAAGGGAGGCAATCGCTAAATGGCTGGATTGCATCAATGAAATAGGAAAAATGGGCAAATAAGCATTAAGGGCTAGATAGCCCTTTTTTTATGGCTAATTAGTCTTATATAATTTTACTTCAACCCGTATCATACACCTACAAACCGCAATAAGGCGGTAAATAAAACCTTGTAGGAGTATAGACATGCAAGAACTACCCAAAGACGGTGTAAGCCGTATCAATCAATTATTGCCATTTTTACCCATCAGCAAAAGCACTGTTTGGGCATGGGTAAAACAAGGCAGATTTCCCGAACCCATCAAATTATCGCCTACCGTTACAGTATGGCGTAACAAAGATATTCATCAATGGCTAAATAGCATACAGGGGTAACATATGAGTTATAAACAAATTATCATGAAAAAACTACACGCAGGCGAGATTATCAGCCCGCTTACCACTTTAAAAGATTTTGGGTGCTTATCCTTGGCACAGCGTATCAGTGAACTAAGAGCAAAGGGCGAACCGATAAAAAGTGAACTAGTTAAAACCTCAGAGGGCAAAAAGTATAGTATCTATTGGTTAGAGCCTAAAGATAGAAAACCCAACAAATGCAAATAATAAACGCCCACAAAGGGGAAATAACCATAGACGGGGGGAGTGTAAATAATTACTATCGCCAATGCATGGACACCACACCCCTACCCGTGCATAAAAAAATTTTGATTTAGCGGAGATTTCTCCGCTTATTTTCTCCAGCCCAAACATTCTTTTGATAATGGTTAGGTAATGTAGAGTTTATAAAACCAAGCTGGATAATTCCAATTGCTATGACATCTGGAGATTTTCGGAGATTATAGTAAATCGTATTACTAAATTTCAGCAAAGATAAGGCAAAATCTGGTAAAAAGTAATGAAGTTTGTAGTTAATTATTCACGATTTTTATCTAATAAAAGATGCAATGATTAAAAATAGCATTACATTAAACTAGGAATATCACCTTATCTTATTTGGATAACTTATAACCCGCCTGCATCATGTATCTATAACACAGATATTAATATGATGAATAGGGCATAAAAACACCCCAAAACAATATTACTTGGGGTGTTATACAAATCATCATGAACATAGAAGCCATTGTAACATGATTTTATTTCATGATATGTAGTGTAAGCCAAATTAAAATTGTCTATTTATCTAATAGTTAAGGTTTTTATAATGAATATACTTCATTTGAAGCATTTAGGTAGTGAAAATATATCACTTCACAAACCCCAGCCAAACAGTGATAATGGCGTTCTCTCTCAAAAACATAT
>NZ_JBUXLH010000003.1:0-171978 GCF_055193055.1 Moraxella sp. I5G
TGATATTAATAAATATCTAGCTTTTTGTGGATTATTAGATAAAAACTGTTTGATTTCAGCTTTATTTTTAAATACTTTAGTAATTCTTAATACGGATTTGTCCATACCAAGAATTTTATTACCGTTATTATCAAATACTTCTAACCCAACAGACATTTATTACTCTCCTCACCATAAACCTAAACGCACACGTAGTGTATTATTGGCGTCATAAACTAGTAATACTGTATCTTTAATCTCAAGTCTTGCACCTGATTGTGCTGATTTAAAATGACCTATATTTGCTGATAATGCAGATAAGTTACCAATACTTGCTTTGTTTATTTTAGCTACATCAATAGACCCATTCTGTATATAAGCACTGTTAAGGTATGTTCCAGCAGGAACATTAACTCCATTAACATTTTGTGGGGTAGTATAAACAGTAAATAGCTTTCTATTGTTATTTGGATTGCCGATATAAAATTGGTCAGCGTTAATACCAAAACGACTAGTAATACGACCATTTTGTAATTCGCTTATCAACCCATAGCCACTTATTACACCATTATTATCAACAGTAATGGCTTTAACTGCTTTAATACCATCTATAGACTTTGTTTGTTCTGTAATCTTACTGGATTGATTATTAAGATTGGTTTGTAGTTCAGTGGTTTTTGTAGCTTCTGTTGTTATACGTCCATTTACTCTATCTACTGTTGTTTTTAAATCATTTAGTGCTGTTGCACTGGCTTTATTAGCTACATCAGATGATGACGGTGTTTGTTCCCAGTCCAGCCATCTATTATCAGTCCAAAGTCTTGTGTATATGTTAGAAGCATGATTATCTGCCCACACAGTTTGCTTAATGCGTGCATTATTGGCTTTATCTACAGATACATAAACCCAATTTATTACAGGTGCATTAGGGTTGTTGCTTTGTTTGATAAAATAATTACCCTGTTCTTTTAGATTATTTAAATCAGTAACAGTAGTAATCTCTTTCCATTTAGTGCGATTATCCACTGAATCCAGACTAGCTTGTAATTGTGTAAATTTTTGACTACTAGCATTATCTTTAGTTGCTTGGGTTTGTTTAAAACTATTTAAACTAGCATCTACAGATTCAATAAGAATATTAGTGTCTTCAGGTGCAGGAGACCAATCAGTCGCTACATTCCCACGCTCTAGCTTTATATGCTTGTAATTTACATCAGCAATAGAACCATACTCAAGGATAAGTGATAGAAAATCCTTGTTATCTAGGTCAGGTACAGTAAGTGTAGCACTATAACGATGATAGTTTGTATTAACACGTACTGTGGCTTTAGTTTGTACAAAACCTCCACTTATGCGATAACATCTAATGATGACTAATATATCGGTAGTGGTATTTGCAAAGGCATCAAAAGATACTGTAACTTTATCACCTGCTTGTAACTCTTTAAGTACTGGGTTGGTGTTTTTATTAGCTTGTGTACCCTCTTTTGAGTTTTGTGCAACAGATTTCCATTGACTACCCCCATTAGGTCGCACTTTAATTTCATTCCCTTCACTGATAGCATTACTAACGTTATTGCCAAAAAACGAATACCAAGATGTTTGTCCTGTACCTAACTTTGGTTCAGAGGTTTGTAAAAGTAAATTACGACCACCAACACTCAAATTACTAAACTTGCTATTCAATTCAGTTTTAGCTAAAGATAAAGCAGAATTAACATCAGATACCGTTCTTTCTATCTGGTTTAACTTACCTGATGTAGTGCTATTTGCTGTTGAGAAATCGCTATTTAAACGTGTTAAACGTTCTGATAACGCATTATCTGCATTAATTCTAGCCTGCTGTTCAGTAGTTAAAGCACTATCTGAAATTCTTTTATTTGTATTTACTTTATCATCTACTTGTCTATAGCTAGCTGTTAAAGCATTAATCTGTTGAGCCAATGATTGCTCTTTATTGTTTAGTGTCTGTGTTAAGCTAGTTATTTTACTATTGGCTTCTTGTTTAACAGCATTATCTGCTGATTTATATGCAGATGTTAATTCAGCCAATTTAGTTGTTAATGCTTGTTCGTGATTAGATAACGAATTACTTAAATTATTAATATTACTATTAGCACTGCTCAAACCAGTATTAAACTGATTAGTTAATTCCAATTTAACTGTACTAATGGATTTAGTTGTATCTGTATCTACTTGTTGTAATGCAGTAATCTTAGCAGTTATATCATTTTTATCATTGATTTGTTTGGCTTCTAATTCTGTAAGTTTTTGTGCTGTAGCACTATCTGCTGTAGCTCTTGCTTGTTTTTCTTCATTAACTAACGCATTAATTTCTTGATTAGTTAATGACTTTTCCCAATTACTCCAAACAGTATTTGTTTTAGTTCGTGTATAACGAATATTAGGTGTATTACTTTGCCAAAGTGTTTGGGTAACTGTGTTAGTATCCACACCATTAACCATAACATATAAACCACCTTGATTAATTGGTGCTGTAGGATTACTACTTGCTTGTAAGTAATGATTACCTGTAGCAATTAATGTATTTAGATTTACTGGTGTTGTATGCTTAGTCCAGTTTAATTTAGCTGTTAAAGCATTAAAACTTGCAGAAAGTGTTGTATTACTTTGACTAAGTGATTCTGTTTTAGTTGTTAAAGTATTTTCAACACGTCTAAGTTCTGCTTGGTTATTCTCTAAAGTAGCTTTTAATGTTGATAGCTTTTGAGCTAAGTTAGCATTTTCTGTACTGTGTACTTGTTTAAACTCTTCTAGTTTTGCATTAGACTTAGATATAACATCTTCATAAGCAGGTGTCCAAGCAGTAGCTACATTACCTAACTCTAGTTTAGGTTTACTTAGTTTAATTGGTTGGTTTGTCTGAATATTTTTTACTATAAGTTTAATGTGATTTACAGCTTTAAACGTCTTAGCAGGGGTTATTGTTTTATAAAACCTACCTTTAAAGTATTCAGTAAGTGTAGCTGGAATGAAACCAACAGAATTATCAAGGAAAGTAACTTTTAATTCTAAACCAACAAAAGAATTATTATTTAAAGTAAAACCATCAGAATCAACATCAAAAGATAGTGTTAAAACATGTAAGCTAGTCCAGAAATAGTCTATAGGGTCAAAGGATAAAGAATATAGCTCATTAGTTCTACTGGCTTCATTTGCACTTACTGTAAGTGTTCTATCACTATCTAGTATAAGGTTTCTACCACCAACACTAATATTACCTAAACCAGTCTGTAATACGTTTACTTGCTGTGCTAATGCTTCTCTGTTATTACTAATAGTTCTTTCTAATTGAGTAATCTTACTTAAAGTATTATTGTAGTTACTCTCTAATACATTTATCTTATGTGTAGCAGTTTCTAATAAATTAGATTTAGTTTGTATTTCTTGATTTACTTTACTAATAGCTGTTAATTGGCTTTGATTAAGCTCTGATTTAACTTGGTTTATCTTAGTGGATAAAGTACCTTGTAAGGTAGTATCTACTTGCTCTAACGTACTTATCTTACCTTTAGCATTACCTAACTGACTTTCTAAATCAGCTATTCTAGTTGCTTGTGCTTGGTTACTATTAGCGATTGTTTGTCTAACTTCACTAATCTTAGCAAGAATAGACTTTCCTACTTGAGCTTTAACTTCATTTAATTGTTGTGAAACAGCTTCATTGTTCTCTATGATAGTTGTATTAATCTGTGAGATAGATGCAGACAGTTGATTTTTACTTACTTCAAGAGCAGTTATTGATTGTTTATGTGTATCTGTATTTTGTTTTAAGATACCTAAATCTCTTATAGAATTTCTAATGCTATTAGCATTATTTTCTATACGTTCACCTAGTTTATTAATACTAGCTTGAACATTACTAAGGTCTATAGTAACTTCATTAGGTTTAACAACACCAATAATCTCCATGAGTTTATCTCTATTGATAACCCTATTAACACCTCTTTCTACCAAATCATCTGGTAATTCAGTAGGTATTCCACGATTTACTAAGTTTCTTAACCTTACTTCAGGTCTATAATTAATACTGGCTTCTTGTTGCTCTATATAATTACTATCTAAAGTTTGATATGGAGTATTTCTATCTAATTTAGATAAGTAATCTTCAACAGTTGGTTTTGGTTTAATAGTCATGATTGTTTCCATTATTTTAAAATGATAGAATATTTATCACCATATCCGCACTTCGTGCGGTTTGGTGCTTGTTTTGAAAAATATGTTTTAAGTGGCATAAAACCTAAGCTATGAGTAGGTGAAAACCATAGCAGTAATTGATAAGTACGTTCCTTTTAGGCAATTACCGTTTAAGCTCTACGATACAGAGCTTTATTTATCTTTATCATAAAAGCAATCCAATGATAAAGATAAATAATTTTTAAACAAACTTTCTTAACTAACTGGAGGTAATATGTACCCACTATATAGAGATAAATCTATTAAAGATATTTTAGAGTTACCTGATGAACAACTACTAAAAGATTTTAAACAGATGTTAGAAGATTTAGATAAAGCAAAAGATTATGGAATTAAACAAATAATTCCAATTAATGATACTGGATTACATCTTGGTTTAGATACTAAAGGGGATTGGCTTTGATGTAATATTATATTTAGGTGCAGTAGGATTAATGTTATTACATCTTATTGCTAGTCCAAATTATTTTTAGAGAATACTATGAATTACATTTTATCTGAATATTTTGAACAAGTGTTGTATCTTAGTGAATTATTAAATATAGATAGTAGTAATATTGATACAATTATTTGTAAAATAAACCAAGAAAAATGCTTTGAAATCCAGAATAAAAAAGCTGTCAAAAAACATATTAATAAAATGATTGAACAATTAGAATTAATAAAAACAGTGTCGTAGTATTAAAATATTTATAAATACCCTTTATGGGTATTTTTTTTTGTACAAGGAAAATATTATGAATACCTATATGGTAGATACAGCTATTAATATAGCAATAAACCAAGCAAGTCAAAAACAAGTAATGTCTAGTCGTGAGATTGCTGTATTGTGTAATAAACGCCATTCTGATGTTAAACGCGATATTAGTGTTATGTCAGAACAGTTAGAATTAGATGTGAACAAATTTGCTCATATCTATTTAGATACCCAAAATCGCCAACAAACAGAATATCTACTGGATAAGGATACTTGCCTTTGCTTAGTAGCTGGTTATAACGCTAAACTTCGTATGGCAATTATTAAGCGTTGGCAAGAGTTAGAACAAACTAAACAAGTTGTTGCTTTACTGCCTCAGACCAAATTAGAAGCCTTAAAAGCCTATGTGGCTGAAATAGAAGCTCATGAACAAACCAAACAACATTTAACACATCAAAAAGAATGTGCAAAACTTGAAAATGGTAAATCCATTTATGGAGCAAGTTTAAAACAAGTTAATAATAAGTTAAACACCAACTATCATTGGAAGCCCTTACAACAATGGTGTGATGATAATGATGTATTTCCTGAAACCATTTACCCTAATGGATATGACAGTATCTGTGTACGAGTATACCCAACCCAAGCATGGGACGATGTATATCAAGTAGATTTAAATCAATTATTTGTTTAGACCCTAATGGAGAACATTAATGTTTGAAAAATTCCCAAGTATTAAGCAATATCGTCATACTGTTAAAGAACTAACAGAGCGTATTCAGTTTGTAGGTAAAGATGAAAACGGTAAAGCAATCTATGACGAGACCAAGTTACTACCTACTATTGGATTTTTACAGACTGTGAAGATTCACGGCACAAATGGTGGTGTTATTTTATTTAAAGATGGTACTATTCGCACTCAAAGCCGTAACCGTTTACTTGACCCAGTTAATGATAACAATGGTTTTGATAAATGGGTTGCAGAGCGTGCTGATTGCTTTAAAGAAATCGTCACTAAATTATTTAGTGCTTTTGGTTTTATGGATAAATTTATTATTTATGGTGAGTTTACAGGAGAGAACATTCAAAAGAATGTAGCAGTATCTCAAACACCAAAATCATTTTATATATTTAGCGTGATTGGTTTTACTGACGCTGATAAATTAGAATATTTTAATTTAACAAAGTCAGATTTATTTGATTATCCCCAACAGAATATTTACTCAATTCTTCAATTCCCACACCAACAAATTAATATTGATTTAAATCGTGCAGACGAATACATCCCAATCTTACAAGACATTGCCCTAGTGATTGAAAATGAATGCCCTGTCGGTACATTTCATGGTGTTAAAGGTATCGGTGAAGGTGCAGTGTTTACAGCTTATTATGATGATATTGTGTATCGCTTTAAGATTAAAGGTGAGAAGCATTTAGTCAGTAAAGCCAAACTATCGTCCAATTTAGATAATGTAATGGTTGCTAATATCCAAGAGTTTGTAGAGCAAGTGGTTATATCAAACCGTCTTGAACAAGGCATTGAATATATGAATGAAATGCAAATCCCTACTGATATTAAACATACTGGTGATTTTATTAAGTGGGTTGTTAGTGATGTACTTAGAGAAGAAAGCGATATTATCACAGCCAAAGGCTTTGAAAAGAAATTAGTTAATCAAGAAATTTCTAAAAAAGCCAAGCGGTTTTATTTTGAAAAGATTGGAGTGTAGTATGAATAAATCAAAATTAATCAATATCCTAACCCTAACCAAGATGTTTCTTGATGGGCTTGCTCAAACATCTTTTGCTCATGAATGTGAAGCCACACTTAATACTGATGATGGGGACATTCAAGGTTCATTATATGAAATAGCTTATGTTATTAGCTCACTAATTGATGATGTCAAAGATTGGGTAGCTGATGAGAATGAATTAGATGGTTGGGCAGACATCAAAGAGCAATTGCCAAACAAAGACGGCAAATACCTTGTCCACTACCAAACCCAAGTGCTATGCGATGGTAAGTATTTACCAAAATTTGATGTTGTTAATTATTCATCTTGTATTCGCCATTTTGACTTTTATCATGACCACATCACTCATTGGCAACCACTACCCCAACCACCACAGCAGACAAAACGTGGATAGAATAACCGCTCAGAAATTTGCAGATGTGTATGGCATTGATAAAATAAAATAAATCATTTACTGTGAGTATAATTATGAATTTACTAGATTTTGTTAATAAAGAAGATTTATCCCTATTACCTGATGGTTTAGAAACTAAGTATGTTTTTAAAGATTGGTTTAAAGATACTTTTTTATATGAGTCAAAAGAAACTATGACTCATATTTTTATTGAACATCCTTATTATTATTCTGTTTTAAGACATACAATGACATTAAGACAATTAATAACTATTAAAGCCAATGACCAAAAGATAAAAACTCTTAAGAGTACAATGACACCTTATGATATTGTTAAACGTATGTTGGAGTTAGGACACAGTTGTGTACCTTGTATGGTAGATTCACTACCATTAAAATTCAGTGATATGAATAAAAGTACTCTAATAAAAAAAGTTCAAACAGATTCTAGGGGTAATACTGTTTTTGTAAGTACAAGTGGATATTATTGGAATTATGGTTATCCATTTGATAATAAGACACATAAACAAATTATTAGTTATATTAATGATGACAATATTTTATTAGGTGATTATGAATGACTATTTCAAAATCTACGGTAGTATTATTTATAGTATCTAATTTACTTAATTTTATCTTTGGATTAGTAATCGGAGTATATTTATTATGAAACACCCACATGCAGAATTAATGGCGTTGTATGCAGAAGATGCTTTACACACAGATAAACCATACCTAACATGGCAAGTGCAAAAGAAAAGGGAAGGTGATTGGATTAATCTAACCCAACACCCTACTTGGTCTATTGATGACTTATATCGCACTAGAAAAGTAACTTGGGGTATGTATTGTTTTACACAACCAATCTCTAAAAAAGATGCTCAAAAATTGAAAAAGGGTTTAATTTACTTTACTGTAGATTTAAGCAGACCAGAATTAATTAATAATTATATTTGGCAAGGTAGTGTTAGTGATTTCAATAGAGTAGAGCAAAACGTTGTACATCTTACAGAAAACAGTGCATATAATCATGCAAGTGCTTTACAAACTCTGAATAAAAGATTACTTAATGGGAATATTTAATGAATGGAATTAATATACTCATTGGTGTAATTATTATGTTTTGGATTATTTTATCAGTAGCTTTAATAACATTAGCATTAGCTGATACACAGTTTATTAATCAATGTATGGCTAATAATAGGTATGTTGATTTAAGCTATACCGATAAACTAAACCAATGCAAACAAGCATATGAAATATTTAAATATAAGGAATTAGATTAATGAAATCTACCCTAGAACAGATAAAAGAGTCTCTATACCCACTAATAAACCCATGTAAATACATAAGTAACTTAGCAGGTAAAGGTTCAGTTAATTGGATTGCTGTTGATAAATTACTCAGTAATCGTTACTGGTTTATTGAGAAAGCACAAGCTGTATTAGACATACTACCAGAAGACTCTGGTAGTATATCTGATGGTTATCATACATTTAATGAATTATATGAACACAGAATGCACTTATTTGCAGTTATCTGTAATCAAAATAAAGAGTTAAGTTGGAAATCTAAATTACACCATGATAATACAATGTATGATGATTATTTCATCGTTGGTATCACAACACCACAAGGTAATTACACATACCACTATCATATAGACTATTGGGATATGTTTAAAGTAAAAGAACTGGATAAAGCCCCAGAATATGATGGACATAAACCAAGCGATATTATTAGATTACACTCAATGGAGTAACTATGAACATTAAAGCTCTTTATCAAATAGGGGATATTGTTAAAGTATTCTATAGCAATGAAAAGATGATGGTTACAGGCTATGTATTTAATGATAAGGGTTACTTAGTTGAATACGAGCTTGTACCAGTTAGTAAGATTTTATATTGTACCGAGAATGTTATTACAGGTTTGGAGAATAAAGAATGAACGTAACTTATATAGACCACATGGGAAATGATAACTCTGTTGTAGATAGTGCAAGAGTTTCATTCGCAAAGCAAGCTAAAAACTATATAGATGAAGAAAACACTAAATTAATCCAATATCTTGCTAAACATAAGCATGAAATACCTTTTGCACATACAGCAATTACAGTGCGTGTAGAAGCACCAATAAGCATTAGAACACAGTGTTTTAAGCATAAGATTGGTTTTGTTGAAAATGAATGTTCACGGCGTTATATTAAAACAACACCTAAAGTGTTTGTACCAACGTTTCGTACTGCACCTTCAAAGAACATGAAACAAGGTAGTGGTGAAGAAATCACTATTGTAGAACCTTATTCTTTTGATTTTATTGATGGTAAAAAAATTAAAACAGAATACTCTAGTTATACACAAGAAGCCATTCAGTCAATGTATAGAGGTGTATGTAATAAAGCAATAGATATGTACAATCTCATGGTTAAACCAGTAAATGAAGGTGGTTTAGGTATTGCACCAGAACAAGCTAGATTTATATTACCACAAGGTGCTTTAACTGAATGGATTTGGACTGGTTCTTTATTAGCTTTTGCAAGGTTTTATAAACTTAGAACAGATAAACATGCACAAAAAGAAATTAGAAACTTGGCTTATATGGTAGAAGACATCATAGAACCATTATTTCCTATCTCTTGGAGAGCATTAACCAAAGGTGTATAACATGTTTAAAATACATAATATATTTATTTGGTTTAAACAATTATTTTGTAAACATGAATATAAAAGACAAGACTTCGGTATTGTCTTTTATTATTGTGCTAAATGTGAAAAGGTTATAGAAATAGATTATGATACAGATAAATGATACTAAAGAAAAACTAAGTGATTTAGATTTACTATTGATAGAAAGAAGTGCTTATTTACAGGTTTTAGACGACTTTCCAATAGATTTTATGAGTTGGTTTACTCTTGTAAAACTAGAGCGTGAAATAGCTGTTAAATATGGAATATATTACCCTACTAAATATCCATTTGGTTTTAACTGGATTGCTAAAATTTACGTAACGAGACATCTAAAATGAAATACAAAGGATATTATCAATTCCCGTTAGCAGGTGCTGAAACCAGAGAAGAATTTTATAGTACTTCTTTTGGTACTGAAGACTTTGCTAATCCAAGAAAAAGATTTCAGATATTTAAAAAACCAAGACAATATAAAATAGATATTGTTTTAGTAAACCAAGATAAAGATACTGAAATTACAGAGTATATTCCTGAAGAAAAATTAACTAAAGAAGAATTAACACAGTTATTAAAGGTATTGGCAAGAAATTCATTGAATGATGTAGAAGATACTGATAACCTTATTAACCTATATGAAAGTTATTTTAGGATTAAAGTACTATGAAATACATATTAAAACCTTTAAAACAATTTAGACAGCATGATGGTTCATTATTAGTAGTAAGCCCAACACATGAATATATTATCCGTGATAAACAAACTAATTACAGAAACCTACATTCAAACCAAGTAGGTATTAAGTATTGTAAAAATGAAGAAGAGTGTTTACACTGGATTAAAGATATACATGTTCCTAGTAAATTAAAAGAATATTTTTATGTGAGTAAATAAATGAGTAATATTAACCCAAATCACTATAAATCACATCCATCAGGTATTGAGTGTATTCAAATTACTGAACACTTTAATTTTTGTTTAGGTAATGCTATTAAATATATTTGGAGAGCTGGATTAAAGAACCCAGAAACCAAAAAAGAAGATTTACAAAAAGCTATTTGGTATATTCAAAGAGAGTTAGAAAATAGTTAAATATATTTAATATACAGAAAGCTATTCTAGGTTTAGAATAGCTTTTTTTTTTATTTTGGAGTAATAATTATGATATACACAAATAATCACAATATACCTTTAGCTTTAGCTGTCTTTTTAGCAACCAATGATTATGATAAACATAATTCTATCAGTGCTACAACACTATTAAAACCAATTAAACAAATTATCCTATCTCAAAGAGTGCAAGATAATCTTATTGATATTAGTTCATTGGTTTCAGCCAGAATGGGTAGTGCTATTCATAGTGCTATAGAAAATGCTTGGAAAGAGCCTAAACAAGCTCTACAAGCGTTAGGATATTCAGATAGTATAATTGATAGGATTGTCATTAACCCTAGCTTAAACGAGCTTACAGAGCATTCTATCCCTATTTATATGGAGCAAAGAGTGTATAAAGAATTAAATGGATTTAAAGTATCAGGTAAATATGATTTTGTAGCAGAAGGTAGGGTACAAGATTTTAAAAGTACCAGTGTATATAACTATTTAAACCAATCCAATGTAGAGAAATATAAATTACAAGGAAGTATTTATCGTTGGCTTGCACCAGATATTATTACTAAAGATGTAATGAATATTCATTATATATTCACAGATTGGAGTAAAGTTGAAAGCATTAAAAATAAAGATTATCCAAATAACAGAGTATTAACTCAATCCATTCCATTACTTAATTTATCTGAAACAGAAAACTATATTTCTAATAAATTAAACCAAATAAGATTGTACTCACAAGCCAATGAAGAAGACATACCAGAATGTACTGATTTAGATTTATGGCGTAAACCTACAGTATATAAATATTATAAAAATCCTAACAGTTCAAGAAGCACTAAGAATTATGATAATTCATCTGACGCATATAATCATTTTGTTAAAGATGGTTCTATTGGTTTAGTTAAAGAAGTAAAAGGTCAAGTAACTGCTTGTAAATACTGTCCTGCATTTAGTATCTGTAAACAAAAAGATAGATATATTAATGATGGTTCATTGATTATATAACCGCACTTCGTGCGGTATTGTGGTTTTTTTAGGCTAAATATTATGAAACTTTTAAGAGATTATCCAGAAAAGATATTAATTGGTAAAAACCAAGAGAATGAACCAATCTACTTTTACAGACCATCTTGGGATTGTGATTGGTATTGGGGATTTGGTTATATTGGTAATGGTAGCTTGCATACACATTTAAATTCATTAGGTAAAAATAATCTATATGAAAATATAAAAAATTATTTTAGTGAGTTTATATTACAAGATAAAGATTTATGGTTATTTTGTGAATATGTTATGACTATTTACGCATTGCGTCCATACAGTGAAGTTATTCGTCGTGGTGGTAGTTATTATTCAGATAATCCACATAAAGATGTAATTAAAAATCCAGATGAATATAAAAGAATTAACAATGAACTTATTCCTTTATTGATTGATGAAATTTATAAACTTTTAGGGGTTTAATTTATGAATGAACTTAGTTTGTTAAACCAAATCTGTATAACCAGTTTAGATATTGCAGAGTTAATAGGTTCAAGACATGCCGATGTTAAACGAAGTATTGAAAGATTGATTAAATCTGAAGTTATCAGCACTACGCCATTGGCACAGTGCGTACAAACCAAAGGTAATAATAGAACTTATGTTACTGATTATTATAAATTTATAGGTGAACAAGGCAAAAGGGATTCAATCATTGTAGTTGCTCAAATCCGACCAGAAGTAACTGCGAAAATTGTTGATAGATGGCTTGAATTAGAAAACCAAAATAAATTACCTACTACATACATTGAAGCACTACAACAACTAATACATAAAGAACAAGAGAAACAACAACTCATTGAAACCAATACCACATTACAAGAACAGAAAGAACAAGCAAAACTAAGAAATGGTGAAAGTATATTAGGAGCTAGTTTAAAACAAGTAAATACTAAATTAAATAGTAATTATACTTGGCAACCACTACGAAAATATTGTAGTGAAAATGAATTAGAACCTAATGTGATTTACCCTAATGGTTATGATTGTATTCCAATTACTGTCTATCCGTATGAAGCATGGCTTAATGTGTATGAATTGGATTTAAATTTAATATTTAACTAGGAATTACAATGAAACAATATCACCCATTATCTGAACAAATAGTGAAAATATTACAAACCAGAACACAAAATACCAATCCACTGTTCTTTAGAGTAATAACTGCTTTTTATCTAACCATGCTAGCAAGTCATATGCGTATAGGCATCAAAGGTTGGATTGGTAAAGGAACAATTCCTATTAATATGTTTGCTATTAACTTGGCTTTATCAGGTTCTGGTAAAGGTCATAGTATGAGTACCCTAGAACAAGAAGTCATTAATAATTTTCAAACTGTATTTACAGAAAGAACTTTCCCTATTACATCTGAAAGTAATTGTGAAGTATTAGCTAGTAAAAGAGCTACTAAAAATGGTACAGATTTAGACGATGAAATGGCTAAAGTAACTAAAGAATTTTATTCATTAGGTGCTTTATTATTTAGTTTTGATAGTGCTACTACACCAGCAATTAAACAGATGAGACAGAAGTTACTGATGGCTAATGCAGGTAGTTGTAATCTAATTATTGATGAAGCTGGTGCTAATTTTAGTAGTTCTATTGAAGCCTTAAACACTTATCTTGAATTGTATGATAAAGGTTTATTAAAAGAAAAACTAACTAAATCATCTTCTGATAATGTACGTTTTGAGCGTATTAATGGTTATACACCTGCTAACTTACTTATGTTTGGTACACCAAGTAAATTATTAGATGGTGGAAGAACAGAAGAACTGTTTTATGAAATGCTTGAAATGGGTTATGCAAGACGTTGTTTCTTTGGTTTTAGTGATAAAACTAGTAAAGCAAACAACCAATCTGTAGATGATGTTATGAAACAGTTATTTGATAATAATGATGATGATGTCATTGAAGATATATCAGACCAACTGTCTCTTTTAGCAGATTTAGCTAACATGAACAAAACACTCAAATTAACCCAGAATAGTATTAAACATTTATTAACTTATAAAATAAACTGTGAAAATAAATCCAGACAATTAAGTGATATAGATGTAGTTAAAAAGAGTGAATTAGAGCATAGATACTTTAAGGTATTGAAGTTAGCAGGTACATATGCGTTTATTGATGCTAGTGATACGATAGAGCCAATACACTTAGATTATGCTATTAGTTTAGCAGAAGACAGTGGAGAAGCATTTACAGCACTATTAACACCACAAAGACCTTATACCAAATTAGCAAACTATTTAGCATTAATCAAAGAAGAAGTTACTTTAGCAGATTTAGACACTGATTTACCTTACTTTAAAGGTTCTAAAGCTCAAAAAGATGAATTGATTACTATGGCTACTGCTTGGGGTTATAAGAACAATATTATTATCAAAAAATCTTATGTTGATAATATTATGTTTTTACATGCAGATAGTATTCAAGAAACCAACACTGATAAATTAATTGTTAGTTATACCAACCATAGTGATATGACTACAGGTTATAACAATGATTTAGTAAGTTTTGATAACTTACCTAAGTTATTTAAAGCCAATGGTTATCACTGGCTTAATCACCATCTAAAAGATGGTTATAGAAAAGAAGATAATTGTATTGTTGGTTTTAATACTTTGGTTTTTGATGTTGATGGTACATGTTCTTTAAATACAGCTATGTTGTTATTAAAGAAATATAAAGCTATCTATTACACCACTAAAAGCCATACAGACCAAGTTAATAGATTTAGAATTGTTATACCTACTAATTATACCCTTAAATTAGATGCTAAAGACTATAAAGAGTTGTATAACAATATTATTAATGATTTACCCTTTGAAGTAGATACACAGTGTAGTCATAGAGCTAAAAAATGGTTAGCAAATAGTAATACACAAATACATGTAACTGATGGTGAATTATTTGATGTACTACCTTATATCCCTAAATCCAGTAAAAATGATGAAAGGGTTAAATCCATTGAAAGCCAACAAGATTTAGATAGATTGGAAAGATGGGTAATGAATAATATTGGTGATGGTAACAGAAATAATATGTTATTACGCTATGCTTTATTACTTATAGATAGTGGATTTGATTTTGCTAATATCAAAGATAAAGTTGGTTCACTTAATAACAAACTAGCAGACAAGTTAGATGAATTAGAGCTTACTAACACAATCTATCACACTGTAGCAGGTAAGTTAGCTAGTTTAGGTAGATTACAGTAGTGAAAACGCACTTCGTGCGTTTTTGCGGTTGTTTTTAAGGTAACAATAAATAATATAAATTTATTTTATATTATTTTAATTTTTTAAATCTATTGGAGATTTTATGACAAATTCAGATAGTAATATTACTTTTAGTTTTAGTCAAGCTATTGAGTTTTTAAAACAAGGTAATAGAGTAACTCGTAAAGGTTGGAATGGTAAAGATATGTACCTGTTGCTGATTAATGGTGAAGCCATTCGTTATGCTGTTAATCAGGCTTATGGTGATGGTAATCTTGATAGCGTAGGTTTACCTGTTCTTGATGCTATCTACATGAAGACAGCAGATAATAAACTTGTAGCGTGGCTTGCCAGTCAAGCAGATATGTTATCAAATGATTGGCAAATTGTAGGTGTAAATATTGTACAAACCAGTCTATAAAGCCAATGTATAAACATTGGCTTTTGTTATAAGGAAAATTTTTTATGAACCCTTTAATCACATTACATACACAAAGTATTAATTCTCAAGAATTAAATACGGTTAATGCAAGAGAATTACATTCATTTTTACAGAGTAAACGTCAGTTTTCTGATTGGATTAAACAACGTATTATTGATTATAATTTTGTTGAAAATCAAGACTTTATTAGTTTTTCACAATTTTGTGAAAAACCTAATGGTGGTCGTCCAACAACTGAATACTATATTACTTTAGATATGGCAAAAGAACTTTCTATGGTTGAACGTAATGAACAAGGTAAACAAGCTCGTAAATACTTTATTGAGTGTGAAAAGCAATTAAACCACATTATACCAAAGAGTTTACCAGAAGCACTTAGAGCATATGCTACTGAAGTAGAAGCACATGAAAAAACTAAACAACAATTACAAGAAGCTATCAAAACCAAGTCTTATATTAATGATAAAAAGACAGCAAGTATAGCAGGTAAATTGAGAGGTACAGTTAAAGAATTAAACCATGTAAAAACTATGTTAGGTGGTAGTAAACATGGAGCTACTATTAACAAGGTAAAGAAATTAACAGGCATACAATATAAATGGCAACCATTAAACCAATGGTGTGTAGATAATGACATCATACCATTAACGATTTGTCTAAATGATTGGGATACAGCAGAAGTTAAAGTATATCCAGCTCAAGCATGGTATGACGTACATAATATTGATTTAACTAAACTATTCTAGGTGATATATGAACGACCAATTAGTATTAATTAGTGGTGTAAGTAGCACTGGTAAAACAGCATGCTTACGCAATTTAGAGAATGTTTTATACCTTAATTGTGAATCAGGTAAAAAAATTTCATTTAAAACCAAAGGATGTTGGAAAGAAGTAATTATTACAGACCCTTACCAAGTGTATGAAGGTTTTGAGTGGTCTGAAAGTCAAGAAGATATTAAATACATTGTTATTGATGGTTTGAACTACTTAATGGATATGTTTGAAAGTGTGCATATTATTGGTAGTTCTAATACTATGCAAGGTTGGAGTAATTATGCACAGTATTTTAAAAACTTAATGCAACAATATGTAGCTAAGTCTAGTAAAAATGTTATTTTTACTGCACACACTAGAAGTCAGCTTAATGAAAATGAAATGGTTATTGAAACTAAAGTACCAATTAAAGGTAGTTTAGCTAATACTGGTTTAGAAAGTTATTTTAGTACAGTTATTAGCACTAAAAAAGTTAAACTAGATGTATTAGAGAATTATAAAAATGATTTACTTACTATTACACCTAAAGAAGAAATGTTAGGTTATAAATATGTATTTCAAACTCAAGTAACTAAAGAAACTATTCATGAAAGAATGCGTAGTGCTATGGGATTATTTTCTGATGAAGAAACCTATATTGATAATGATGTAAAACTGGTAATGGATAGATTACATGAGTATTACAGCTAATGAATTAAATAATTTATTAGATTATAATATTGATACTGGTTTACTTACTTGGAAAATAAGACCAAATAAACGTATATTTGCAGGAACAGTAGCAGGTAATAAAGATGGTTATGGTTATATTACTATAACCATTAAAGGTAAAAGCTATTTAGCACATAGACTTATTTGGATTATGGTTTATGGTTCATTAGATAATAACTTAATTATAGACCATATAAACCATATTAGAGATGATAATAGGTTAGTTAATTTAAGAGCTATTACTAAAGCAGATAATGCTAGAAATAGAACTAAACAAGATTCTAATCTACAAGAAACAGGTATTTGGTATTGTAAACGGAGAAAAAGATATGTAGCAGAAATTACTTATAACGGTAAGAAAGTTTATCAAAAAACTTTTAAAGATATTGATACAGCAATTAAAGAACGTAAAGAGAAATCAATAGAACTTGGTTTCCATATTAATCACGGTGAATAATTTATGAATATGTTAGCAAATTTAAAAACTCAATCAGACATTCAAGAAAAAGATACACTAGGTAAAGGTAGTTACTTATTAGATAGTGGTGTTTATGATGCTACTATTAAATATGCTTATCTTAAACCAACAGCTAAAGGTGGATTAAGTATTTGTGTTGGTTATACTACAGATGGTTCTGAACATTCTGAAACCTTTTATGTTATGAATGATAAAGGACAAAACTATTATGAATTTAATGGTAAAAAATCCTACTATAAAGGGTTTTCTGTAGTAAATGATTTATCTTTATTTACTACTCAAAAAGAACTATCACAACTATCTACTGATAAAAAGGTTATTGAAGTTTATGATTATGAAACTCAAAAGAATAAACCAACAGAAGTAGATATGATTGTAGGTATGATTGGTAAACCAGTTAAATTAGCTGTATTAAAGCAACAAGAACCTAAGAAAACTAATAATAATGGTACTTGGATTGAGACTGATGAAACCAAAGAAACCAATGTTATTAGTAAAGTATTTCACCCAACAAAAGAACTTACTGTAGCTGAAGTTAAATCAGGTGTAACAGAACCCACATTCATTAATAAATGGAAAGAAGAGTGGGATGGTAAGGTAAATGTTATTGGTGCTAAAACCAATAGTAATACAACTAATTCAACTAAATCTGTAGCACCTAAAACTTCTTCACTATTCAGTTAATTAATTCAACAACACAAACCAGTAATATTATTATTACTGGTTTTTTTTTATTAAGGTCTTATTATGCAAATTACTACTCTTAATTCTTTTGCCTACTTTTATGATATTTGGTTTAACGAAAAAGTAGATGAAATTGAAAATTTAAAAAATGTATTTCCAGATAGTGTACAAGCACTTAATGAAGTGCTAAGACTATTAGAAGAAAAACCAATTAATCCAGAATTTCATATTAATGTTAATTGGAGCAATATTAATTAACACTTAATAAACTAAATAAGGTATATTAAATTTTTTAACTGGAGTAATTTATGTCTGAAAATTTAATTACCTTATCACGCAATGAAGCTAATGTTCTACAAACCTTTGTTAGTCAAGTGGATTATTGGTTAAGTGTTTATGGTGATAAAGCCAAACACTTAGAAATTCTTTACTTTCCAGAAGATGATGGATTTGATGTCATCAATGGTGAAGAAAATAATGGTATCTTAAAACGTAATCGTATTACTGCTTTTAGAGCTGATTTACTGTCTTGGGGTACACAACAAGTTAAAGCACTAAAAGGCTGGAATAGTGAGTTTACTGTTACTGGATTTGCGTGTGTTTATAAAGACAATAGATTTAGTATTACTTGCCAACTACAAGACAGTAATCCAACTGTATAAACAAATAAACCAACAAAGCCACTCTATTTAGAGTGGTTTTCTTTTAAGGAATATTTATGAAAATATTAAACCTAACTCAACATGTAGCAACTAAAGACCAACAAGAATTTGGTGTTATTGAACCAGTAAATAAACAAGAAGTTAAAGAACTTTTAACCTTTCATACATTACCAACAAAAAAAGAAATTGTTAATAAAGCCATTGGACTGGTTACTATTGCTGTAAATAGTAATGTAGAAGCAGTAATGATTGGTGGTGCTAGTTACTTAATGGGAACTTTAGAAAGTATCTTTTCTATTTATGCACCAGATATTAAAGTTTTACATGCTTTTTCAGAACGTAAAGTAGTAGAAACTCTTAAAGAAGATGGTACTGTAGAGAAAAGTACTATATTTAAACACACTGGTTTTGTAGAAGTATGATTGTTCTTGGTTTTGACCCTAGTTTATCTAACTGGGGTTATTGTAAAGCGTTTATATCTGATTCTGGATTAGAGTTTAAAGAGTATGGTGTTATTCAAACTAAACCAGATAAAAGAAAGATTAAACAAAATATTAAGGACTATGAACGCTGTCAGTACTTATATAAAAACCTACTACCTTTACTTGATGGTGTAGATGTAATCTGTGTGGAATTACCTACTGGAAGTCAATCTAGTAGAGCTATGGTTTCATATAGTGTCTGTATCGCTCTAACAGCGTGTATAAGCACTACTAAACCCAACATAAGGATTATTACCCCAAAACAAGTTAAAGAGCATACAAACGCTGTAGATGGCTCTAAAGAGCATATTATTAATTGGGTTAAAGATAAATACCCAAATTTAAAGTTACCTTGTAAAACCAAAGCTGAACATATATGCGACAGTATTGTAGCAATACATGTTGGTATGGATTTATAAGTAATGAATCAATTAATTAAATAAAGGTAAATAAATTATGAAAAAACCTGAATTAGCTATAGAAGCATTGAAAGATGCTTTTGGTGGTTTGTCTAACATACCTAACAATGTTTATATACAATCTGCTGTAGGACTGCTAAACAACTCTTTTAATGCTATTTTTAATAATGCAGAGTATCACATTACAACTTATGCAACTGAGTATTACCATGCTGTTAATCAAGAAATGTTAAGTCGTGATTGGGATTTTGGAATTACATTAGAAGACTTTGTTAATCAAGTAAAAGAAGGTTTTTATACCTTACACCCATCTTTAAAACCAACTAAGTAATAGGAAACTTTATGAAAATTATTCTTTCTAGCACCGACTTAAACCAAGTAATCACTAACTATATTCGTTCATTTGGTTTAAATACAAATAATATTAACGTTGAATTTATTAACAACGAAGCTATTATTGAACTTAACCCAACAGAAGTACAAGATACTGAAAAATCTGATGAACCTACACAAGAGCTTCCTGAAGTATCTGAACCTTTATTTGGTTAATTAAGATATAGTTATAAAACCCATTAGATATTCTAGTGGGTTTTATTTTGAGGTGTATATGAAAACATTTTATGAGGTGTGTCAATTATATTTAAAGTACAATCAATCCAATAAACAAACTAAGAATACTTATAGTAATATCTTAACCCATCACTGGTATATGTTTAAAGAGTTACCTATTGATGAAATTACAGTACATATGGTACTAGAAGAGTTATATAACAAAGACTTATCAGATAAATATATAAACCAAATACTAATACCACTAAGGGGTGTATTTAATCTTGCTGTTATGTTTGAATACATAACTAAAAATCCAATTGATAATATTAAAAACAGGAAGATACAACATGAATTACCTGACCCATTTACTAAAGAAGAAATGGATAAAATATTAAATTACTTAAAAGTACATTCATCAAAGAATTGTTACTTATTTTATGAATTATCTTTTTGGACTGGATTAAGACCTAGTGAAGTTTTAGCCTTAACAGCAAATGATATTACTGACAAAGGGTTGTATATACATAAAAGTAGAGTACAGGGTTATGAAAAGAAGGTAACTAAAACTAAAGTATCAAGATTGGTTTTATTTAATGATAGAAGTTTACATATCATTAATCAATTACCAAAGTCTGGTTATTTGTTTACTGTACCAGATACTTTAAAACCTTATAGAGATAATGCTCATTTTAGATATTATTTTAAACAAGCATTGCTAGATAGAGAAATACGTTTAAGACCTTCTTATAATACTAGACATACTTATGCTACCTTACTTTTAATGAATGGAGTTAATCCTATGTTTGTTGCAAATCAATTAGGGCATAGTTTAGTGATGCTAACTAATAGATATGCTAGATGGATTAATAGTAACCAAGATAAGTTAGAATTGGACAAAATAAAAAACCTGCTCTAAAGCAGGTTTTATATATGGTGGGGACGGAGAGACTCGAACTCTCACGGGTCGCCCCGCTGGAACCTAAATCCAGTGCGTCTACCAATTTCGCCACGTCCCCATTTTTATGTAACTACCAAATTGACTATATGGTAATTTGTTACTTGATGGTGCGTATTATATATATTTTTTATTTTTTAGCAAGTATTTTTTTAAAAAAATTTTAAAAAAATTTTAAAAAAATTATATCCTATTGAATTTAAAATAAATTTTTTGAATCCGAAAATTGTACACCTTGAGCAATCATCGTTTCTTTTGCTTGCGCTAAAGAATCATTGACATCGATTGCCATGCATGCATCCAAAACAACCGTACATGAGAATCCAAAATCTACTGCATCCAATGCCGTCCATGCTACGCAAAAATCAGTTGCAATCCCAACGATATACAAATCGGTTATTTTACGTTCACGTAAATAACCTGCCAACCCAGTTTTAGTTTGTCTATCTGCCTCCATAAATGCTGAATAACTATCAATATTGGCATGAAACCCTTTTCTGATGATAAGTTGAGCTTTGGTTGCTTGTAAATCACGATGAAAATCAGCATCTGATGTACCTTGGACACAGTGGCTATTCCATAAAATTTGCTCGCCATAATCTAGTGTAATCACATCAAATGCTTTACGGTTTTGATGATTTTGATAAAAAGAAATGTGATTGGCTGGGTGATAATCTTGAGTCAAAATCACATTATCAAATCTATCTATCAAATCATTAATCGTTGGAATGATTTTTTGTGAACCCAAAACCGCTAAATTGCCATCAATAAAGCCATTTTGCACGTCCACCACAATCAGTGCTGAAGTTTTTTGAATTATCATAACTACCTACCAATAATTTTCTACTGCAATATTGCCGACACTGCGGCGATTCATCGTTAAACCTTTATTTTTTAAGGCTTCTTTGGTATCATCAACCATTTGAGGATTACCGCATAACATAACATGGTCAGTATCAGGATTGAATGTTAAAGCTGCTTTTTGTTCCAGAATACCACTTGTAATCAAAATTGGCAAACGCTGATTTAACGCGCCTTTTATGAATTCACGTGTTACAACTGGCACAAACCTAAAAGTTGGTGAATTTTCAACCAATGGCGCAAAATCTTGTTGCAATGAATGAATTTTATCCAAAAAAGCCAATTCATCTGCGTAACTAACGCTATAAACCAAGACAATATTTTGATAATTTTGCCACGTTGTTAAATCTTGCAAAATTGATAAAAAAGGCGCAACGCCCGTACCTGTTGCCAATAGCCATAAATTTTTTGGAGCGGGCTGTAAAAACCTATCCAATGTTAAAAAACCAAAAGGTTCAGGATTCAGATACAGCGTATCACCGACATTTAGATACTGTAATTGCGAAGTAAATGCTCCATCAGGCACAACTACTGAGAAAAAATCCAAAAACTCGTCGTACGGCGATGAGGCTACCGAATATGCTCGAAAAATTGCTGAATCATCCGTGTTTTTTGGAACGATACCCAGACGCACAAACTGCCCAGCCGTAAAGCGAAAATCTTGTGGTCTAGTGGTACGAAAAGAGAATAATTTTGGAGTGATGGTGGTTTTTTGAAGTACTGTGATGGTCAGTGCATTTTGATCAGACATAAGAAAACTAAGTAACCGATAATAAATCTCATTGTAAAAAAAACCTTAAAAAAAAACAAGTGCAAAACCTAAGCTTCACACTTGTTTGGACTTGTATTGTTTTGTTGATGTTAAAATTTGATTTACTTTTTTATTATCCACGAGCAATAAATTGAGCGATTTGTAATAAGCCGTTTGGAAAAATGCCCAGCACCACAATGATAGCTGTGATAATCAAAAGCATAACCCCGCCTGCTTGCACGCCCCAATGCTTATCGGCATCAAATTCAAAATTGGCAATGGGTTTTTGAAATAGACAAGTCAAAAATTTAAGATAGTAGTACAAACCCAAACCACTGCCCAAAATCACCATACCCGCTAGCAAAAATTGCTTGCCTTGAATGGTGGCAAAAATCACTTGGAATTTGGTGATAAATCCTGCCGTTAACGGAATGCCCGCCATGGACAACAGCATGATGGTTAAAACCGCTGTCAAAGCAGGTCGCCGCCAAAACAGTCCTTGATAAAATTGCATTTGGTCGGCTTCACCACTAGAAGAATTTTTGGTGAATTGACGATATGGGCTTGACATTAACGTGATTACCCCAAATGCCCCAATGGACGTTAAAGCATAAACTGCCATATACACAGTCATGATTCCTGCACCATCAACCCCAAGCCCAAATAAAACCGATAAAACATAACCAATATGAGCAACCGATGAATACGCTAAAAGACGTTTTAAATTGCTTTGGCGTATGGCAGACAAGTTACCAAACAAAATAGACAGCACTGTCATGATCAATAAGACGGTCAACACAGGTGACAATCCCCAAGATGCGGTTAGTAATAAAAAACGCACCAAAAGCGCCATCATAGCCACTTTACTTACACTTGCCAAAAATGCGGTTATTGGGGCTGGCGCTCCTTCGTAAACATCTGAAACCCAGTGATGAAATGGGGCGGCAGATAATTTAAACGCTGTTGCCACAAGCATCATGACCGCGCCTAATACAAACAAAGAAGACATCTCATGGCGACTAAACAGTACTGAGATTATTTTTGAAAATTCAAGCCCGCCAACATCGGCAAAAATAAATGCCATACCCATTAATAAGGTTGCTGACATTGCTGCTGATTGTATCAAGTATTTTAAACCCGCTTCCAAAGAACGCGTTCGCAAAAAAGTATAAGCCAACATCCCATACATAGGTACAGACAACAGCTCAAGCGACATAAAAAACGCCGCCAAATGCGTAGCGCTTGTCATCAGCATCGCTCCAAGCGTGGCGATAAGCATTAACAAGTACAATTCATCTTTATTGTCTTTTAAGGTGTGAAAATAACCATAAGCCAAAGTACAGCACGCCAATGATGCAACCAAAATTACCGCAATATTCACTTTGGCAAAATTATCCATGGCAAACATTGAAATGTCTGAATAATCAACGTGCCAAAATCCAAAAATTTGCAGCAAAAGTGCAGCAAAAGCCACATTTAATCCAACAACACTGATGGTTGCTGACCAAAAATGAGAACGCTTGATTGCAATGTTAATCATCACCATTAAGGCGGTCAGCGCCACAACCACCATTGGGGCAAATGAAATCAGAAGCGACATTAATGAATGATTCATGATTATTCTCCTTGCCCAAATTGCGATGTTTGCTTATCCAATTCACCTGCTGGATATTCATACAATTGTCCATCTTGGCGGTTTGCTTTTTGGCTTAGCTCGTCTATTACACCCTGCATATCAATAATTTGTCTGCCATAAATAGGAGCTGATGGCGCTATTTTTTGATGATAGGCTGCACCGATAAAACCCATCGCCTGATTTGATGCATTTAAAATCGGTTGCGGGTAAAGACCCATCCATAAAAGTCCAATTGCCAAAATACTCAACAAAGATAGTTCTCGTTTACTCAAATCTCTGAGTTTTCCGCCATAGGCTTTGGCAACTTCTTGGCTGGTATTTTTACCAAACAAGGTTTGATAAATCATAATCAGTGCATAAAGTCCTGCAAAGACAAAGCTTGCCGCTGCAATGATGGTAAACATTGGGTATTTAGCAAATGACCCTAAAACAATTAAAATCTCACCAACAAAATTACCCGTGCTTGGAATGCCTAATAAAGCAGCACTAAAGAACATCAAAAATGCTGGCAGATAGCGAAATTGCCCCCACATACCGCCCATCAAGCTCATATCACGAGTATGTAGGCGTTCATACACCTGACCTGCCATAATAAATAATGCCGCACTGGATAAACCATGAGCCAGCATTTGCACCATTAAACCCTGTAAAGACACTAAAGAGCCCGCATAAATTGCCAAAATGACAAAACCCATATGCGAAATACTGGTGTAAGCTAAAAGTCGTTTGATATCGGTTTGAGCAAATGCCAAAAATGCGCCATAAAATACACCGATTAAACCCAAAACAATGGCAATTGGCGCAAATTCAGCAGATGCATTGGGAAATAATGGTAATACAAAACGCAACAAACCAAACGCCGCTGTTTTAATCAAAATCCCCGCCAAATCCACAGAACCTGCGGTTGGAGCTTGGGCGTGAGCATCAGGAAGCCAGCCATGCAACGGAAATACAGGCAATTTTACGGCAAAGCCAATAAAAAAGCACAGCATGATGGCGTATTCATATTGTCCTAAATTGACTCCTAACAAATCTTGATAATCAAAACTTAAAACACCCGTACTGCTAAACTGTATCAGTACCAACATAAAAATGCCAATCAGCATAATCAGCCCAGATACTTGGGTATAAATGAAAAACTTTTTAGCGGCATATTCTTTGGTTTTGCCTGAAGTGGCATCATGACCCCATAACGCAATCAAAAAGTAAATTGGTAAGAGCATCATTTCCCAAAAGAAAAAGAATAAAAATAAATCGATTGCCAAGAATACGCCAATAACACCGCCTAAACTCCATAGCAAATTTAGGTGAAAAAATCCCACACGGCGAGTGATTTCACCCCAAGAGCAGCCCACTGCCATCACGCCCAAAAATGCGGTTAGAGCAACCATCAGTAATGACAAGCCATCTGCCGCTAAATGAAAATTAACCCCCATGGCGGGTATCCAAGGCACGATAAACTCAGCTATCCATGGTAAAGATTCTTTGTCCACCATGCCCTGAGTGGCTAAAAATTGTCCAAAATTGCCATGATTCCATAGCATCAGACTCATTGCAAATGTCATCAACATGCCAATTAAGGCAATCCATCTTGGAAGGTGCGCATCTATTTTTTCAATCAGCCAGCACAAAAACCCTGTGATAAAAGGCGTGATTATCAAAAGCGGCAATAACCATGATTGTACACTATTCATTTTACTTCACCATCATCATCGCAAGCACCAACATAATTGCCAGCCCTACTGCCAAACTAACAGCGTGTGAGCGCAACAGCCCTGTTTGTGTTTTTGATAATCCCAACGATCCTAAATTTGCCAAAGCAGGTAAAATATTCCAAACTTTATCTACAGGGTCAGATTTTAACCAATTTGATATCACCAAAAATGGTTTAACAAATACGATATTATACAGCGCATCAAAACCCAAACCATGATAACACCAGTAATAAATCGCCCCGCCAATGGTTGAACGTTTAAAGCAAGTCAAGATTTTGCCATGATTAAGCACATAAAGCACATAAGCGGACATTAGTCCAAATACAGTTGCTCCCACCGCTAAAATTTCAGCAGTGTGTTTACCGTGGGCTTTCCCTGCTTCAACGAATTGCTGCCCAATTCCCATTGGTAGTACATTTGCTAAAGGCGGAGAAATCAAAGCTCCTAGTGCGGTTGATAACAGCAGCAAAACAATCAAAGGCATGGCGTAACTAAAACCAGATAGCGTATGGGCTTGGGTTTTTTCTTGACCAAAAAACACCAAATAAATCAAACGAAACGTATAAAATGCCGTTAAAAACGCCCCACAAACACCCGCCCAAAAAAGTCCAGTTTGTCCTGCAGCATAGGTTTCCCAAATAATGGCTTCTTTGGAATAAAAGCCCACGGTAATAAATGGCAAAGCCACCAATGCACCACCGCCCACTATAAATGACCAAAATACCAGTGGAATTTTTTTACGCAATCCACCCATTTTAAAAATATCTTGTTCATGATGCGTTGAAATAATGACCGCTCCAGATGCCAAAAAGAGTAACGCTTTAAAAAAAGCGTGGGTCATCAAATGAAAAATTGCCGCTTGCCAAGCGCCAACGCCAAGCGCCATAAACATCATGCCCAGCTGGCTCATGGTTGAATAAGCCAAAACTCGCTTAATATCAGTTTGTGCCATCGCACAAAATGATGCCACCAGCATGGAAACTGCACCAATACCACCAACCCAATATAATAAAATTTCAGGGGTTAGTATAAACAACGGATGCATACGAGCAATTAAATAAACTCCAGCTGTCACCATCGTTGCAGCGTGAATCAGTGCTGATACGGGCGTAGGACCTGCCATTGCATCGGCAAGCCAAGTATGTAGGGGGATTTGAGCAGATTTACCAAATGCCCCGCCAATCAACATAGTCGTTGCCAAAACCGCTGTTGGATTGTTTAAAGTTAAAACTTGTGGCGCGGTGGTAATAATGGTATTTATATCCAACGTGCCAAATTCACGAAATAAGACAAACAGTCCAATTGCCAAAAATACATCACCAATACGAGTTACGGTAAACGCTTTAATTGCCGCCTTGCCATTATCGCGATTATGATAATAAAAACCAATCAAAAGATATGAGCAGATGCCCACGCCTTCCCAGCCCAAATAAAGCAAAAGTAAATTATCTGCCAAAATAAGCAGGAGCATACTGGCAACAAATAAATTTAAATAACTAAAAAAGCGTGCAAATCCATCTTCACCCTTCATATACCAAGATGCAAATACATGGATTAAAAAACCAACACCAGTTACCACGCCAAGCAAAGTTGCGGATAAACCATCCAAATACAAAGCGAATTTAGGTGCAAACTCACCCACTTGTAGCCACGTCCATAAAATTTGCGTGCTGGGATTTTGATTGGCGTTTATAAATCCTAAGATACTAATGCTTGCAAAAATAGCTGAAAGCCCAACACTGCCCACACCAATAAAAGTTGCTACCTTTTCACTTAAACGGTCGCGACCAATAGCAAGGAGCAAAAAACCAATCACAGGAAAGATAAAAGTCAGTGCCAACATACATTACCCCTTTAATTGACCGAGCAGATTGACGTCAAGACTTTTAAAACGATGGTAAATTTGCAACAAAATTGCAAGCCCAATCGCTGCCTCAGCTGCCGCCAATGTCAGCACAAAAATAAACATGACTTGACCGTCAGGATTACCCCAAGCATTACCGCCCACTACAAAAGCAAGAGCAGCAGCATTCATCATGATTTCAAGACTCATCAACATAAATAAAACATTGCGTCTTGCCATCACGCCTGCCAATCCTATGACAAACAAAATCGCAGATACAATTAGCGCGTGGGATACAGGCACCGTAGAAACTGGGATTACCGATAAAGTTTGTATTGCCATTATCATACATCTTCTCCCTGATTGGTTGTTATGGATTGATTTTGAAAATGGCTGATATTTTCATCATCCAAGGCTTTTTTACCCAAATGATATGCTGCCACCAAGGCTCCTAACAATAAAAATGCTGCCACTTCTACCAATAAAACGTATTGGGTAAATAAATGAATACCAACCGCCTTAGCATCAACAACCTCTGAATTAATTTGTCCAAGTCCTTCTGATGAGCCGCCAATCATCCCAATCATAACACTAGCAATCACAATCATTAAACACGTCGGCATTGCCCAAGCACTAGATGACATCCATTGTTTTTCAGTTTGATGATTTTGACTGCCAAGATTAAGCATCATGATGACAAATACAAACAGCACTAAAATTGCTCCGGCGTAAACAATAATTTCCAAAACACCGGCAAAAGGTGCGCCCAAATAAAAGAAGATTCCTGCTACTGCCAGTAAAGATACAATCATGGATAAAATAGCATGCACAGGATTGGTATGGACAATCACCCTAAAACTAGCAACAATGGCAGCCAATGCCAATGCATAAAAACCCAAATTAGCAATATTTAATTCCATCATGGCAATAAACTCCGAATATCAATCGGTGCACTTTCATTTTGATGTGAGCCTTTAGGTTTGTCTTTAGTTGCCATGCCCGTTATCCGATAATAATTATATTCTGGATATTTACCCGTACCACTAATAAGCAGATGGTCTTTGTCATATACCAAATCTTGACGGCGATATTCACCCAACTCAAAATCTGGCGTCAGCTGAATGGCAGTAGTTGGACAAGCTTCTTCACACATACCACAAAACACACAGCGAGAAAAATTAATCTGAAAAAATTCAGGATACCAGCGACCATCTTCTCGCTCTGCTTTTTGCAGGCTAATACAGCCTACTGGACACGCTACCGCACAAAGATTACACGCCACACAGCGCTCATCACCATCAGGGTCGCGAGTCAATACAATACGACCACGAAAACGTGGCGGAACAGGCACGGGAGTTTCAGGATATAAAATCGTATCTCTTTTTCTGGTGGCATGGCTATTTACCATCCACATAGAACGCACAATGGTAAAAATCCCTAATGCGGTATTTTTTAAGGTTGCAATCATCTTATCCCCCTTGCACTGCCAATATCACGCCTGCTGTTACAATCAGATTAACAAGCGTAACAGGCAAACATACTTTCCAACCAAAATTCATAACTTGGTCATAACGTGGGCGCATCAGTGAGCCCCTTGCCAAAATAAACATGGTCATAAAAAAGAGCGTTTTAATTAAAAACCAAAATACAGGTGGGATAAAAGGAATATCAAGATTAAATGGAGCAAGCCAGCCCCCAAAAAACAAACAAGTCATCAATGCTGAAATCACCACTACATTGACATATTCACCAATAAAAAACATACCAAACTTCATGCCAGAATACTCCACATGATAGCCTTCAGCAAGTTCTTGTTCGGCTTCTGGCTGGTCAAAAGGATGTCTATGAGTTACGGCAACGCCTGCCACTACAAAACACAAAAATCCCAAAAATTGTGGGATAACATTCCAAATTCCTGTCTGCGCAAGTACAATATCTCTTAGGTTAAATGAGCCTGCCATTGCTACGACGCCCATTAAGGATAATCCCAAAAAAACTTCATAACTGATGGTTTGGGCAGCTGAACGCAGTCCACCTAAAAGACTAAATTTGTTTGCTGAAGCCCAACCACCAAACATCACCGCATACACTGCCAACCCTGCCATTGCAAAAAAGAATAAAATGCCAATATGCCAATTGCTTGCCCCTAAAGTTGGGCTTAGTGGAATGATTGCAAAACTTGCCAAAGCAGTAAACATTGCAATGGCAGGAGCGAGTGTAAACATAAATTTATCAGCAAATTTAGGCGTCCAGTCTTCTTTAAAAAAGATTTTTAGCATATCTGCTACAAGTTGTAATGAACCTTGCCAGCCAACACGGTTTGGACCATAGCGGTCTTGCCACAATGCCAACATTCTTCTTTCATAAACAATCATTAAAGCAGCGGTAATAACCAATCCTAAAAAAATAATCAGAGCTTGGGCTACCATAAACATTACTGACCAAGTCTCAAAACTTAAACTATTGACCAAAAAATTTGGTACATCAGGAATGCTTTGAATCTGACTCATTAGATACGCTCCTGTATCAAATTATTATTTGTCTTGGTAGCACTTTGATTTACCAAGTTGGTATTAAATGTTGCCAAACTTGAAACTGGTTTGCTTGTTGCGTTTACCAGCTGTTTTTTGTAAATCGGCGTGTATATTTTATCGCCACCTTTTTTAACACAAGCAGGTAAATAGCATACTAAAGGCACCAATCCAACAGGATAACCAATGCTGTCTTCTGCCAAATATGGTACAATTTTTACAGGCAAACTGATGTGATGTTCATGCTGGCTAATGGTTAAAACATCACCATCTTGTAATTGCCATTTTTGCGCTTCATCTTGTCCAATAAACCAAGCAGCCGGTTTGATAACTTCAGCTACCACAGGTGAAGCCTGGGATAAATTGGAGCTGGCAAATATATCATAAACTGGCACAAGACTTGCTTGACCTGTTTGGAAATCACTTTTTGGAGTTTGTGGCACAACAAAAGATACATAGTCATGCTCAAGCCTTGGCATAACATCAAACACACGCACACCTACATCGCCACCTTTTAAACGACCGCCAACTTTATCTTGATATTTATTCCATGCCTGCGGTGAATTCCACCCAGCACTCCACGCAAAAGCTGTTACTGAAACGGCTGTTTTATCGCCAACATAACCTTCCATTGAAAATGTCAATGCCGTATCGGTATCCTTAGGCTGCATAGGCTCATGCACTGAAATTTTAGCACGCATGGACGTACGCCCTGAATAACGACGGGGCTGACGAGCAATTTTTAAACCTGTAATACGATAATCTGCTTCTGGAGCGGTTTGCAAAATCATCGATAAATCAGGCAATTTAGCGATTTGTGCTGCCACATCATCCAAATGCTGGCACTGATTTTGAGTATTTAAAATTGTACTGGATAACGCAAACAGCCAGCGCCAACTGTCTTTGACGGTTGAATCTGGCACATAATAGGCTTTATCATACGCTGCAAAATACCGCTGCATTCGTCCTTCGGCAGAAACCATCGTGCCATCGGTCTCGGCAAATGTTCCAGCAGGCAGGACAAAAGCGGCTTTATCATGCCAATCACAATACTGATGGTCAATGACGATGATGGATTGATTAAACAATTTATCCTGTAAGGGCTTTGATAAATCGCGTAGTTCGTTTTCCACAACAATCGCCACATCAAACGTTTGTGCCAACACTTCTTCCAAGGCTTGACCGCCAAGCAAACTTACCCCAACGCTATTTGCTTCTGGCATAACCAGATAAATACCTGTTTTTGATAGATAATTTTTTAATACATCTTGAAGTTTATTATTTTGTGCATCATTTTCCTGCAAAATATTTTGTTGCAGCTTTTCTTTGATGATTTGACGTTTTTTAGTCAAATTTTGTGCTAAATAACCGGTCGCCTGTAACAGCATTTGCGATGACAAACTGCTGCCGCTGATTAAAAGTGGTCTATTTGCTAGCAATAAATCACAAGCAATTTTTTTGGCAAGATTATCAAGATTATCAAGATTATCTTTAGAGATTGTTAAGATTTGCGTTAAATCATCTGGCAGCGCCAAAATTTCATCAGCAACCTTTATACCCAAATCCACAATAGACGCAATGTCTGCCACTGCCGATACCTTGGCAACGTCATTTAGTTTGGTATCAATAACCCCAGCAATATAAATTGGACTGTAATGGTTTTGACCAATACGTTTGACAGGTTCAGCAAGCCAAGTGGGTGTCTTAAGGTTTTCTGCCATTTTTTTGGCTTCATTTTTGGCAGCTTGTCGAACTGACAATGCCACTCTTGGGGCAGTTTGAGTTAAATCTTCACCCAAAATAAACAAAGCATCTGATGTTTCTACTTGAGCAAGTGATAAATTATCCACCGCCTGATGACGCAACAACTCAATGCAGGTTTTGGTTAAATTTTGCGTGTGCAACAATTCGCCTGTACTGTAATTTTCTGCGCCTACCAAACTCTTTAGAGCAAAATTACTTTCAAGGCTAGCACTTGCAGAACCAATACCAATCACTTTTTTATTAACCAAATATGGTTTTAAAAATGCCGCTACGCCATCCAACGCTGCATCGGCAGTTAGCGATTTTGATGCGCCTGTCGTATTTTGGGTTGGTGTAATTGGTCTATCGCCACGATTGACAAACCCATAAGAAAACCGTCCCCTATCGCATAAAAAATAACCATTAACATCGGGGTTATAGCGATTTTCAATACGTCTTAATTCACCATAACGCTCGCCTGCAGAAATGTTACAGCCAGTTGAACAGCCCTGACAAATACTTGGAGCATACTGCATGTCCCATTTACGATTATAACGGTCAGAATGTGTTTTATCAGTAAATACACCCGTTGGACAAACTTCAGTTAAATTGCCGCTAAATTCGCTTTCAAATTGCCCTTCGGTATCACGCCCAAAATATACTCGATTATTGGACGCATATACTCCAAAATCAGTACCGCCAGCGTAATCTTTATAAAAACGCACACAACGATAACAAGCAATACAGCGATTCATTTCATGATTAATAAACGCTCCCAAATCTTGATTGTGGTGGGTACGCTTAGTAAAACGATAACGTCTAGCACGATGTCCAGACATGTAAGTCATATCTTGCAAATGACAATGACCACCTTCTTCACAGGTTGGGCAATCGTGCGGATGATTGGTCATGATATATTCAACAATATGTTTTCGAAAAGCTTTGGCTTCAGCATCGTCAATTGAAATATACATTTGGTCGCTAGGTGCAACCATACACGACATTACCAATCGTCCACGCCCTGACTTCACATCTTCTTCGTTATTAAATTGCTTGACGGCGCATTGACGACATGACCCCACCGAGCCTAAGGCGGGATGATAACAAAAGTATGGTAAATCATATCCCAAGGATAATAAGGCTTGTAATAAGTTGTCTGAACCATCAACTTCTAGGGATTTCCCATCTACATGAATGACTGCCATTTTTCCCCCTGTGTTGTTTATTGATGATTGTGTTTGATTTTTTGGTCAAATTCATGGCGAAAATATTTTAATGCGCTCATTAAAGGCTCCATAGCTCCCGGTGCGTGAGCGCAAAATGTTTTTCCAAGCCATAAATCACGGGTTAATTCACTTAATTTTTCCACATCATCTGTTTGACCGTGACCTGTATCAATGGCTTCTAAAATTTTTACACCCCAAGGCAATCCATCCCGACATGGTGTACACCAGCCACAAGATTCGCGTTGGAAAAATTTTTGTAAATTTTTAGACAGTGCAACCATATCTTGGGTTTCATCCACCACCATCATCAAACAGGTTCCTAACCGCGAACCTGCCTTCATAATCGGGTCAAAATCCATAACTAGGTCAAGATGTTCATTGCTTGCGGTCAAAAAGTCGGTACTAGCGCCACCTGGTAGCCAGGCTTTTAATTTTAGTCCATCTTGCATTCCGCCTGCAAGTTCAATCAACTCACGAGCGGTATAACCAAAGGGTAATTCCCAAAGTCCTGCATCCTTAACGCGACCAGAACAGCCCATAATTTTTGTGCCGGGCGTAGTGGATTTACCTTTTTGTTTGGGTAAATCTAAATACCAGTCCACTCCGTTCATTAAGATGGCAGGCATGTTGTTTAGGGTTTCTACATTATTGACGACGGTTGGTCGCCCCCAAGCACCTGATACTTGAGGAAAAGGTGGTTTGGTACGTGGGTTTGCTCTACGACCTTCTAAACAATTAATAAGTGCCGTTTCTTCACCGCAAATATAACGCCCTGCCCCTGTATGAACATGCAATGAAAAACTAAAATCGGTACCCAAAATTTTATCGCCAAGTAAATTATGAGCAAGCATTTCATCAATTGCCGCTTGCAGACGCTGTGCCGCGATGATATATTCACCGCGAATAAAAATATAGCCTTCACTTGCACCAATGGCATAAGCGGTGATAAGCATACCTTCTATTAGCTGAAAAGGAATTCGTTCCATCAAAAGACGGTCTTTAAACGTTCCGGGTTCCATTTCATCAGCATTGCAAATCAGATAACGCACGCCTCCATCTGGTGGAGTCATAAATGTCCATTTAAGCCCGGCATTAAACCCTGCACCCCCGCGACCCCGAACATTGGCGGTTTTTATCATTTCACCAACTTCTTTTGAAGGTTTAGTAAGAGCATTTTTTAAGCCTTTAAAACCATCTAAACGCTCATAATCTGCCAAAGTCAAAACAGCGTCTTGATGATACAATCGCCACGTCAATGGATGAGTCAAACTGGTAGGCGCCTCACCGTCTTTTAACCCCACTGCATAAATTGGAATTCGCTGACGGTTTAACTGACTTGGAGCTTTGCCTTGGTTTTTGGCGATGATTTGCTCATGAATGTTCATCAAATCTTCCTTTTTTTCAAACCTTTGTCATAAGTGGCAAATGTTTTATGAAATTTATACTATCAAGCATATTGCTGTAAAACAATGGCTACTTCTTCTGGAGTAATTGGCCCATACGTATCTTCATCAATCAAAACTGACGGCCCTTTATCACAGTTTCCCAAACAGCAAATTGGCAATAAGGTAAATCGTCCATCAGGCGTAGTTTGCCCATATTCAATGTTTAACTGACGCTTAAACTCTTTTTCCACTGCCTCAAAACCTGTTAAATAGCAGGCGATTGAATCGCATAACAATATCACATGACGACCCACAGGCTGACGATAAATGCGATTAAAAAATGTTGCCACACCTTCAACATCACTTGGCGGAATATCCAGCATATTAGCAATGGCGTTAAGTTGAGCATCATTTATCCAGCCGCTGCGTTTTTGGACAAGTTTTAAAGCATCCAGCACGGCAGCACGGGCTTGGGGATAATGATGAATATATTCATTGATGCCGCGGATTTCATCATCAGTTAAAATGGCATGAATATCCACCTTAGGGGATTTATCAGTTACAATTTTCATAAAAATACTTTTTATTGTTGGATAATTTTAGCGCTTGCAAACTAAAGCTAGCTATTTTAAGGTTAAACATCTAAAACTTGACAAGTAAGCTAGTTTAACCAATTTAAAATCTTTTCATAACTCACCACTGTTAAAATCAAACTTTGATAAGTTTTAAAACATCCAATATAGTAGGATTATCTGTATCAATTTAGTGACGAATATACATTTTTGCATCATCTTAGGTTTTAAGTTTTTTTGACACAAACAAAAAACCTCACGCAATTTTTTCACTCAACTTGATTTATTTACTTGCTATATCTTCTTTGGTATCTTCGTACAAAGACAATGCCGATGCCGTTTCTTCTTGTGCTGCTCGTGTGCCTTTTAATTTAATCTGCAAACGAAGTTCATTGGCAGAATCGGCATTTCTAATCGCCTCATCATAGCTAATCGCCCCTTCGTTGTACAAATCAAATAAGGCTTGGTCAAAGGTCTGCATGCCCACTTCACGACTTTTGGTCATCACCGCTTTTAATTCGTGCATCTCACCTTTTAAAATCAAATCTGCAACCAATCGTGTATTAAGCATAATTTCCACCGCTGCCCGTCGACCTTTTCCGTCCTCAGTACGAATCAGCCTTTGGGAAATGATGGCTTTCATATTGCTGGATAAATCCATCAAAAGCTGCTGACGACGTTCTTCTGGGAAAAAGTTGATAATGCGGTCAAGGGTTTGATTTGCGTTATTAGCGTGCAATGTGCCAAGACACAAATGCCCTGTTTCGGCAAAAGCAATCGCATGCTCCATAGTCTCAGTATCCCGAATTTCTCCAATCAAAATCACATCGGGCGCTTGGCGCAGAGTATTTTTAAGGGCGTGATGCCAAGAGTGGGTATCCACGCCGACTTCACGATGGGTGATCATGGATTTTTTGTGTTTATGTACATATTCTACGGGGTCTTCTACAGTGATGATATGCCCTGCACTGTTTTCATTACGATAATCAATCATCGCTGCTAAAGATGTGGATTTTCCAGACCCTGTGCCGCCAACCACAAGAACAAGCCCACGCTTTTCCATAATCACATCTTTTAACGTGCTGGGCAATTTTAGTTTTTCAAAATTGGGAATCTCAGCAGCAATGGTACGAATCACCATACCCACTTGTTGCTGCTGAACAAATACATTCACCCGAAATCTTGAAACCTCTGGCACATTGATAGCAAAATTACACTCCATTTCACGCTCAAACTCATCTCGCTGATAGTCATTCATAATGCTATAAGCAAACAGCTTGGTTTTATCAGCGCTTAATATTTGTTTACCTAATGGCTTCATCAAGCCTTGATGTTTTACACTTGGTGGAAAATCAGCGGTAATAAACAAATCTGAGCCGCCAATTTCCACCACTTTGGTCAGCATGCTAAACATAATGGCTTTGGCTTCGTTTAGGGTTTCTTCGGCAAAGGCTAATAAAGATTCTTCGTTGTGCATCGTTTTCACTTACATTATAAACTTTTAGACTATTTTATCTGCAAGTTTCATACTCATTTTAATACATTTGAATTATATTTTATTTAAATAAAATTTGATAAATTGCTGTACAGGCAATCATAATCAATATTAAACTGCAAATTCTACTTGTCCAAGCAATAAAACCTTTATGCGATATTTTACTAAAAATCATGCCATATAAAGATAAAATGGCATAATCTAATAATATCCAAATACTGGTTAAGATTAAAATTGTCAATCCTTTATTATCACTGATATGAAAAAATAAAGGAAAAAAGGCAATAAAAAATAAAATATCTTTGGGGTTGCTAATTCCCACCAAAAACCCTTGTTTAATATATTTAAATAATGGCTGTTTGGATTGGTTTTGAGTATTTAATATTAAATCAGTGCTATCAAAACTATCTTTTAATATACATCCTGCAAAATAAATCAAATAAATACTACCAAATAAAGTCAGATAATTTAAAAGATGTTCATTAATTGCAAAAACACCATATAAAACCAAAAAAGAAATCAAAATCAGAATTAATGATGCTAAATTTGTCCCAATAATAGTGAATAAACTGGCTAAAAATCCTTGTCTAATGCCATTATTGACCACCATTACCGTAACAGGACCTGGGGTTGATAAAAACAAAATCACAGCACCGATAAAAGCAAATAATACTGAAATATCAATCATTTTATCTCTTCTTAACTGAATGATTTTTCAAATAAATTGGACAATTGGTGTTATCCAAAGCTCCTTCTTCATACAGTTGATATTGTCTCCATTCAAGATTATTTCTATCACCGAAAAAACCCAATTCGGGTGGATAAGTATCAGTTTGATTAAATAAACAAATTCTTTCCCTAATATGATTTCTTATTTTTAACCCCTTAGACCTATTATATGGAGCTACTAAATCAAATACTTCTCTTGGATTGATAATTAAACAAATATCATCACTCAAATTTCTACTTTTTAATTTTTTATGTTTAGAGCAACTGATATTTATAAATAATTGTACGTCATTAAAATATAGACACCATTTAAAATCGTAGACATCTTTTGTTATATCATTATTCCAAACTTTTGGGTCGTTATCAATCAAATATTGAATAAAATTCCAAGCGGTTTTATGCTGGCTTTCCAAATCTAAACAATCAGATTTGATAACAACAATTAAAGGGGATAAAACTCTATCTAAAACATCGGTCTTTTTTAGAAATTCAGTGTAGTTAATTAAAGAGTTAAAAAAATCAGAATAGCCATTATCAGAACAATCACAAAAAGCCCAAAACACTGTTCTCTTTTCAATAGCTTTTTTTGCAAAAACACAAGGAAATAGCTCATCACCAATTTGTGATAATATCAATGATTTATTACGTTCCTGCCAATCAATATCAATATATTTTTCAGATTTACTCATAACACTTACCTATCACAATCCGCCATCACAATATCAATACTTGCCAAATAAATAATGGCATCTGACACCAAAGAGCCGTTAATCACGCTCGGCATTTGTTGCAAATGAGCAAAGGTTGGCGTACGGATACGCGTGCGATAGCTCATGGTTGAGTTGTCAGAAGTTACATAATAACTATTGAGTCCTTTTACCCCTTCTACCATGCACGCACTCTCACCAGCTGGCATCACAGGACCCCATGATACTGATACAAAATGATTAATCAAAGTTTCAATATCTTTTAGAGTTTTATCTTTTGGTGGTGGTACAGCCAGAGGATGTTCAGCTTTATAAGCTCCGCTTGGCATATTATCCAAACATTGACGAATAATACGTAGTGATTGGCGAATTTCTTCAATTTTTACTAAACAGCGGTCATAGGCATCGCCGTTATAAAACACAGGCACATCAAAGTCAAAATTTTCATAACCCAAATAGGGGCGAGCTTTACGCAAATCAAAATCGATGCCTGTAGCACGAAGCCCTGCTCCAGTTACACCCCACGCCAAGGCTTGTTTGGCATCATATTGAGCAACGCTTTGCGTGCGCCCTTTAAGTACGGTATTGGTCATGGTGGCTTTATAGTATTCATCAATGCGTTTTGGCATCCAATCCAAAAATTCACGCACCAATCGCTCCCAACCATTTGGCAAATCCATCGCCGTTCCACCAATTCTAAACCAGGCAGGGTGCATACGATAGCCAGTTACTGCCTCAATAATATCATAAGCCTTTTGGCGGTCGGTAAACATATAAAATACAGGCGTCATACCGCCAGCGTCTTGAATAAATGTTCCCCAATACAAAAGATTGTTGGTAATGCGAAACAATTCACTCATCATAATCCGAATGGTTTTGGCACGGTCTGGTACGGTAATACCGGCTAGTTTTTCAACTGCCATAATATAGGGTAATTCATTCATCACCCCACCCAGATAATCAATACGGTCGGTGTAGGGAATGAATGAATGCCATGTTTGACGCTCTGCCATTTTTTCAGCACCGCGATGGTGGTAACCAATATCAGGAATGCAGTCTATAATTTCCTCACCATCAAGCTGCAACACCAAACGAAACGCTCCATGCGCTGAGGGGTGGTTTGGACCAATGTTTAAAAACATAAAATCTTCATCGCGTCCTGAACGTTTCATACCCCATTCTTCAGGAATAAAACGTAGATTTTCTTGTTCAAACTGCTGTTTGGCGGTGTTTAAAAAATATGGTGTAAATTCGGTAGCACGAGCATGATACTCCTTACGAAGCGGATGCCCTTCCCAATATTTAGGCAACAAAATTCGCGTCAGATGTGGATGTCCATCAAATACCACACCAAACATATCCCACACCTCGCGTTCATACCAATTGGCATTTGGGTAAATTTTGGTGGCGCTTGGAATGGATTCATTGTCTTTTAAGGCAACTTTAACGCGAATATCGCTGTTACGTTCTAAACTCATCAAGTGATAAAAGACTGTAAAATCACTGTCGGGCAATCCATAACGATGCTGACGTAGCCTTTCATCAATTACGGATAAATCTACCAACATAACATAAGGTTTTGGCAATGTGCGCAACGTCAAAAGCACATCCAGAACATCTTTTTTATCCACCCAAATCGTTGGAATACCATCTTGTGTGGCTTGCTCGGTAAATTGGTGTTTTTGTGCCAAAACCGTCAAGATACTAAAATCGTGAATATGATTAACGCTCATTGTTTTATACCTTATTTAAGCAATGATTTATTCATTAAATTAAATCCATTTAAAAACACAACCCACTTAAAAACTTAGCCAATTCATTTATTCCACCCAAATATCAAGTTCTTGGGCAAGTTTTAGCAATTTTGGTTTGTCTGTTTTATGAATGAGATAAAAATGCACATCATCACCATCGCTCCAAATATGTAACAAGCTAAATGGTGTTTGTTTTTCTAATTTATCAATTATATTGTCCATTTCACCAGCGTATTCTTCATCAGTAATCACAAAAGGCGCTTGAGTGTATTGGCTAATATATTGACTTAAATCTTCACAATAAAACTTCCAGTCATCCAAATAACATGGAAATAATTTTTCAAAAATCAAAAACAGACAAAATGGTTTTTGTGAAACATCAGCAGTCTGACCATCATCACCTAATAACTGTTTAAACCGTGCTGTGTCTTGGTAAATCGCTTGATACATCACTTGAGCACGCATCAATACATCACTATCAAGCTGATATACACGATTGATAAGCCCTAAAAACTCTTTAAAAATAGTTAAATTCATCGCACTTCTAACCCATCAAGCTCATTCAATATTATCAGGGCTGCGCAAATTGGTTACAGCAATGCGACTGGCATTTTTGGTTTCTCTTTGAGCAGGCATGATTGGCTGATACACATTTTGCTCCAAATGAATGCCTAGTGGACGACGCTCATGAGTAATGGAATCTTGCAAGAGCATTAAAGCCTGAATCAACGCTTCAGGGCGTGGCGGACAACCGGGAATATACACATCCACAGGAATGATTTTATCCACGCCCTGTACTACTGAATAAATATCATACATACCACCCGAATTGGCACATGCGCCCATAGAAATCACCCATTTGGGTTCTAACATTTGCTCATACAAGCGCAATATCACAGGTGCCATTTTAATAAAACAGGTTCCAGCAACAATCATCACATCCGCTTGACGAGGACTGGCACGAATAACCTCCGCCCCAAAACGTGATAAATCATGCACGGCAGTTAATGTTGTGGCATATTCCACATAACAGCAAGACGTACCAAAATTAAAGGGCCATAAAGAGTTTTTGCGTCCCCAATTGGCAGCAGCATGAGTTAAATCTGATAATTTCCCCAAAAACACATTTTTTTCTACCTCTTGCTGAATGTCATCAACAATGGTGCGATTTTGGTGAGGGTAAATGCTTTTGCTGTCATCAGCCTTTGTGAGAGTGTATTTCATAATTATTTAGTCTTATACTGTATTTGCTTAGTACTGTAATGGCTTGATTAAATAGAAACAATTAAATAGAAACAATAAACCAAAACTCAATAACAAAACCCTGCTAAAAGCAAGGTTTTATTGGTGCGTTGTATTTTTTAATTGTTTGACTTCTAGAGGCTCATTAAAATCCATACTCGTAATACGACCTGTAGAATTAATGTGGTCAATATTAGCCATATGAGCTTTATTTTTTGCAATGTCATTAGAGACATTGATTTGCCCTGATGACTGAGCGGGTACTTTACCTGTTGGGTCAGTGTGCAGTTCATCAATGCCATTAAACGCAGTGATTTTTGCCAAATCAAAATCCAAAGGACGCTCAGTAATGCGAGGTTTTTTACCATATTTATCGGCAGGTGACCAATTCATTGCCCCTAAACGCAGTTCATACAATAAGCCAATAAATAAAATTACAATAAAAATACTAGCGGTGGCAAAACCTACCCAACCTACTTCACGTACGCTGACAGAATAGGCATATAAAAATAAGGCTTCTAAGTCAAAAATAACAAAAAAGATAGCAACTAGATAAAATTTAGCCGACAAACGAATGCGTGCCGAACCTGCTGGCAATACCCCTGCTTCAAAGTTTTCTTCTTTTTGAGAACCTGATGAACGTCCACCCAATAAACGTGGGACGATAAGCATGAATGCAACAAGACCAGTGGCGGCTAGCAAATACGCAATGGCTGACCAAATGGTGGACATAAATCACCTCATGTGATTTAAAATAAAAACGAAAGCCTATTATAACACAAATTCAAAAAACACCCATAAAACTGTAACCTTTTCAGCATAAAAAAATGACAAACCCAAGTTTTGTAACTTGGGTTTTTTGTAAATAAATTTAACAAATTGATAGCTATCAACAAATTGTCATTGCCAGATTTATTAACACGTTACCAATGTTAAATTGATTATTGATTAATCACCTCAACGCCCGATGGCACGCTAAAACTAAATTGATTGGCGGCAATTTTTTTGTTAATGTTAATGTTGGTAAATTTAATGGTGGTTGTTTGCCCAATATTATCATTTAACACTATCATAACAGGTTTACCGCCATTAAAAGCAATAGATAAATCACGAAAGTTCGCTGATGATGTTTTAGGTGTTAAAACATAAAAGTTTTTTTGGTCATTGGGCTGACTGATTTTAAAACTATGGCTAATTTGATTGGGATTACCTGATAATAATAAAGCTGGCGTATCGCCAAATTGACTGTTCAAAGATTGTTTAGTTACTTGTGCCAAATCCTTATCATAAATCCAAAGCGTACTGCCACTGGTTACAATCAACTGTTCAGCAGGCGATTTAATTTCCCAACGAAACTGATTTTGGCGTTGTACCGCCATCACGCCACTAAAATTATTCTTTTTATTGCCAGCTTGAGTAGTTTGTGAAAAACTGGCGGTCATAGAACGCACACCTGTTAAAAGTTTATTTAAATTTTTAACAGCGGCTTCTTCGCTGGCAGCAGCTGCATAACTGGTTGTTGCCAAAGGCAAACTAAGACTTGCAACCACACCAAAAGTAACTGCTATTTTTAAGGATGTACGAAAGATAATATTTGACATTTGTTTATAATCCTTACAAAACAAGTAAATAAGTAGAGGCATTTTGCCAGTTTTTTGTATTGCAATCTATAAGTTTTTTGCAATTTTACCAAAACAATGTTGCTAAACGTTTATTAGTGTCAGTAAAAACTACCAATTTATTGAAAGCCTTGCTAATTATTGCTAAGATAATGCTATTTATATCACTTTAGGGGAAATTATGCTTTCACCAAAAATCAAAAATCAATTCTCAGACCACCCTCAAACCATCATGCGACCTGTGCCTTTAAAATTATCCGAAGAAATTATCGGACATTTAGAACACACCATGGGCGAACATGGCTTTAACACCATACAAGGACTGATTCGGCTATACATTCGGCAAGGGCTAGACCGAGATAATTGCAATTATACGCTTGCCAATGATGTTTTGTTTATTGAAGAACTGCGCAAAAAAGGCGTTAGCCAAAAAATCATTGATGAAGCTCTAGTGAATGTTAATAAAAAATGCCAAAGTGAATTTTAGTTGCGTTTTAAAAGCTCGCCACCACCGCCAGCATCTCATCAAGCACTCCAACCGCCCGACCACTGGCACTCGGAGCGTTAATCATCCCAACTACAACATACATGTTGCCTTTGGTGTCAAGTACATAACCTGCCATACTGGTTACGTCATCCAAGGTACCTGTTTTAATAAATGCTCTACCAATCGCAGGATTTAGATGGTTTCTTTTGGCAAGTTTTGCCATCGTGCCTGTTTGTCCTGCTATTGGCAAAGACGCTTTAAAAATTTCAAATTCTGGCTGACGATACATATAATCCAGCAATTCACCCATTGCATATACTGATATTTGACAATCACGGCACAGACCCGATGCCCGACTCATGATAGGTGGTGGACTTTTTAGGTGTTGTTGCCACCAATTATTAATATAGCCAAACGTCTTTGGATAGGTACTGATTTTTTCATTGACCGTTAAAGGTAACGATAAAGCCACCTGTTCAGTCATCACATTATTAGAAAACTGATTAATTTGATAAATTTGCGACGCCAAATTTTGTGATGGATAACTGATAATTGGCAATCCTACTAGAGTTTGTGGTGAACTGATAGTATAAACCTTACCAGTAAAATTTGGGTCATATTTCTGCCACATTCCTTTTACTGCCTTGACTGCAAATACATCGCCATCACCAAAATTTATCCATTGAGTCATGCGCCCACAGGTAGTTTTGGCTTGTCCAGTTGGTAAAAGCTCAGATATCGTCAAACGAAAATTTGGCTCACTATCACACGCGCCACCCTGAGCTGGTAAGGTTTTTGGAAATTTAAAATCTGAAAGTGGTGGCAAAACCTGTACAGCAATTTGACTATTATCTGTTGGCATAAACCCTAAAACTGGTTTGCCAAATTTATCCAACTGACCTGTATTAAAGGTTTGACCAGATGGTAACATGTCAATTTCTAGCGTACCAAAATTCACCAAAAAAGCATTGGGCTGGGCATTGTATGCACGGGCTCCATGACCGTCAAAAGCGTTACTGTCTCTTGCTACACCAGAAAAAGCAGAATTATCAATAATGATATTACCATTAATATGACGAATGCCTTTTTTAGGCAGATAACCCAACATGGCTTTTAGGCGCTCATGGGTCATAGATGGGTCGCCTTGAGCTTTGATAATAATATCGCCATACAAAGTCTGATTAACCACCAAACCTTTTTGGTAAATGTATGTAAACCAGTGATATTGGCTACCCAATTTATCCAACGCAATTGCCGTAGTAACCAGTTTTTGAGTGGAAGCAGGTGTGCGTAATACTTCTGAATTAAAATCAATTATTGGCATCTGACCATTAACTGGTTTTACCCAAATACTAATTTGGTTATCCAAAAGACTGATTTGCGACATTTTTTCGCGAATACTGGCAGGTAAGCTGTTTTTAGGGAAAGCTTCAGAAGGTTGAATGCTGGTAGTGCTAATCTGTGATGGTGCTGACTGATGAGTTGGACTGTTATTACCATTAGCAAAAGCAGTTGATAAAAAGGCACCGCCAAACATCAGCAGTGCAATTTGTAAACATTGAGTGATTCTTTTCATCAGGCAAAAAACTTATCCAGACCCGCTTGAATGCTATTAATAATAGGCGTTTTTAAAGGTTTTGCCAAAAATGCCAAATCTGCTTCAAATACTACTTTATCTTTGGTCAGGATTGCGCGTCCATCAACACCCGCTTTTTTAATGGCAGCGGTATCACCATCATCATTTTCTTGATAGTCAACATTTAAACCAAATTCACGATTAGCCTCTTCTAACCACTTTTTAGCTTGGGCGCGGGCAGTGTCAAAATCTAAACTGTGATTTTTTTCAATATGAATGTCAGCCATATTAAACTCTTTAAAAAAATAAATAAAATCTAGGTCTTAGGAAGTGTTACGCCTGTTTGTCCCTGGTATTTGCCACCACGGTCTTTATAGGAAGTTTGGCAAACCTCATCGCTTTGGAAAAATAGCATCTGTGCCACGCCTTCGCCCGCATAAATGCGCGCTGGCAAATTGGTGGTGTTACTAAATTCAAGCGTTACATGACCTTCCCATTCTGGTTCTAAGGGAGTAACATTAACGATAATTCCGCAGCGAGCATAAGTGGATTTACCCAAACAAATAGTTAAAACATCTCTTGGAATTTTAAAATACTCTATTGTGCGAGCTAATGCAAAGGAATTTGGCGGAATGATACATTCATCACCAACAATATCGATAAAACTTCTTTCATCAAAATTTTTAGGGTCAACGATAGCAGAGTGAACATTTGTAAAAACTTTAAACTCATTTGCACAGCGAACATCATAGCCATAACTTGATGTGCCATAACTGACCAATTTTTCACCACGCTCATTGTAACGTACTTGTGATGGCTCAAAAGGAGAAATCATACCAAATTCTTCTGCCATTTGGCGTATCCAGCGGTCGGATTTAATGGACATAAAAAGATTATCCGTATTATCAACTAAAACAAAAACAGGTTTGCCATTATATCACAGTTGAAAAAATATAAAATAAAAACAAAAAAACGGTTAATTTTTAACCGTTTTTTATATAGCAAGATTGGTGATTATTCTGGAAGCTCTGGGCTAAATTCTTCCACTAATGGCTTAAGCTCACCTGATTGATACATTTGTAAAATAATATCGCTTCCGCCAATAAGTTCGCCATTAATCCATAATTGAGGAAATGTCGGCCAATTTGCGATGATTGGTAGCGTTTGGCGAATTTCTGGATTCTCTAAAATATTCACAAAAGCAAATGGGCGACCAATTTGAGTTAAAACCTCAACTGCACGAGCTGAAAATCCACACTGGGGAAATTGGGGCGTGCCTTTCATATAAAGCAATACTGGGTGCTTTTTAATTTGTTCTTCAATCATGGCTTTGGTTTGAGGGTTGATGTCGGTCATCACATACTCCATTAAAAACAGTTAGGCTATTATAAAGGTTAAGCAAACTTTTTTAAAGGCTTTACTTCTTAAGTAGTAGCACCACACAGCTGGCAAAAATCCCTTCCTCACGCCCTGTAAATCCCATTTTTTCGCTGGTTGTCGCCTTAATGCTGATATTTTGCTTGGGCGTTTTTAATACGTCAGCAATGCATTGGCACATTTTATCATTATAAGGGGCAATTTTTGGTCGCTCACACACAATCGTAATGTCTGCATTACCCAAAACATAGCCCTGATGCTTAATTAGGGTGTAAACTTGGTCTAACAAAACTTTGCTGTCTGCCCCTTTAAATTTAGGGTCATTATCTGGAAAATGCTGTCCAATATCACCCAAAGCCAATGCTCCAAGCAGGGCATCACACAAAGCATGTAAGACCACATCGCCATCGGAATGCGCTAAAAGCCCTTTGTTATGAGGAATTTTTACGCCACCTAGTGTTACAAAATCACCCTCACAAAACGTATGGACGTCTAAACCTTGACCAATTTTTATCATAATTACCTTTTTGAGTTATTTATTCGATCAACTGACTAATACACAATGAATCTTGGCGACCTATGACGGTACATTTATTGGATACTTGCTTATTTTCATCCAACTCATAAATTTGGTTGTCTTTGATTTGATAATAATATGTCTCGTTCTTTTCTTGGATTTTTAACGGATTGGAAAATTTACCTTTAAAATAAGTGCCTGTACCTTGACAACCATGATATTTTAAAGAAACTTCACCATTTTTCTTAATAGTAATGCTTTCTTTTGTGCAATTACCGCCTGCCATATTAAAATAGCGAGTGCCGACAAAGGGTAAATCACTGGTTTTTGCATAAGAAATTTGCACAAAAGACAAACAAACGGCTGCAACAATAAAGGCTTTTTTTATCATTTTTACAAGTTTTTTTAATTCAATTGATTGCCTTGAATTTTACCTAAAAAGTACAATATAGTCCAGTATATTTTTATTTTTTATAGATTTTTACAGACAATGAAAGCATCAAAAGCATTTACCCTAGCGGACGTTTTAAACGAGCACCCCAATAAAGATTATAACCAAATTAAAGTTATTGTCGGCATGTCTGGCGGGGTTGATTCATCAGTTTCTGCTGTTTTATTAAAAGAAATGGGCTTTTGTGTGGAAGGCTTGTTTATGAAAAACTGGGAAGAAGATGATGGAACTGAATACTGTACTGCTCTAACTGACCTTGCTGATGCGCAAGCAGTTGCTGATAAAATTGGCATTCCTTTACATACCGCCAATTTTTCTATGGAATATTGGGAGCGAGTTTTTGAGCATTTTTTAGACGAATATAAAGCGGGTCGAACGCCCAATCCAGATATTTTGTGCAATAAAGAAGTAAAATTTAAAGCATTTTTAGATTATGCTCTAACATTGGGCGCTGACTATATCGCCACAGGACACTATGCTAGACGTGGTTTTGCGGTAGATGGCAAGGCGACACTTTTGCGTGGACTGGATAACAATAAAGACCAAAGTTATTTTTTGCATGCCGTCAGTGGCGATAAAATTGCCAAAACACTGTTTCCAGTGGGCGAACTTGAAAAACCAAAAGTGAGAGAAATCGCTGAAAAATACCAACTAGCAACTGCTAAGAAAAAAGATTCAACAGGTATTTGTTTTATTGGTGAACGTAAATTTCGAGATTTTTTACAAACCTATCTTCCTGCCCAATGCGGCGACATCTATACCGATGATGGTATAAAAATTGGTACACATGAAGGTTTGATGTACTACACCATCGGGCAACGTGGCGGAATTGGAATTGGTGGCGTTTCAGGTCGCCCTGAAGAGCCTTGGTTTGTTTTACATAAAGATTTGGCAAATAATCGCTTGATTGTTGGACAAGGGCATGACCATTTGTGGTTACAAAGCACCCAATTGACTGCTTATAAACTGGACTGGGTAACAAAGCCGCCAAAAACTGATAATACAGGATTTGTTTGTACCGCCAAAACTCGTTATCGCCAGCCTGACCAGATGTGTAGAATATTTTTAGAAAATGATTGTGTCAAGGTGATATTTGAAGAACCACAACGAGCTGTAACTTTGGGACAGTCAGTGGTATTTTATGATGGTGATATCTGCTTGGGTGGTGGTGTAATTAATGGAGTAAATGCCAAAATTGGTACATAAATTTGCATAACACCCTGATCAGTAACTGCAAAAACTGCTTTATTAATAACAAAGCAGTTTTTTGTTGATTAGGCAAAGGATGACAAGTTAAAGGAATAATCAAATTACAACCTATCAGTCACCTATGCGGTGTATAACGTGTTATGCAACACCATAATACTTTTTATAGTTTTCTAAGCCACCTATGCGGTGTATAACGATCAGGGTCATGGCTTTGTAATCAGTGTGGGGTTTCTAAGCCACCTATGCGGTGTATAACACGGCTTTGAGCCTTGATGATGAACGCTTCACTTTCTAAGCCACCTATGCGGTGTATAACCAATTTCTAGGGGATTAAGACTTTTCCTTTTCTTTCTAAGCCACCTATGCGGTGTATAACAATAATTTTCCTCTGACTAGGTTGGGTTTGATGGTTTTCTAAGCCACCTATGCGGTGTATAACCATGAGTGATATGTCTTGCTACCTTAGTGTAGTTTCTAAGCCACCTATGCGGTGTATAACTTATTTAACAACATGAGAAATAGCCACAGAGTTTTCTAAGCCACCTATGCGGTGTATAACATCGTACCGCCGCTTATCATCGCCGCTTCTCCTTTCTAAGCCACCTATGCGGTGTATAACTAGATTTTGATGATGATGGTATGCCTTTTTAGTTTCTAAGCCACCTATGCGGTGTATAACTCGCTAATGCGCAATGGTTTCTTGCGCTTTGTTTTCTAAGCCACCTATGCGGTGTATAACATACAAATAAAAGATACTTTCGAGACCAGTGACTTTCTAAGCCACCTATGCGGTGTATAACAGACCTTAGAAATAAATAAGGTCTTCGAAAGTTTTCTAAGCCACCTATGCGGTGTATAACATACCCTCTTATCCCCAAAATCTCGGATATTTTTTCTAAGCCACCTATGCGGTGTATAACTGTACACACGTAGTTATAGAAATCCCTCGCAGTTTCTAAGCCACCTATGCGGTGTATAACCCGTGTTGCTCCGTCTCATCAGCACTCAATAATTTCTAAGCCACCTATGCGGTGTATAACATCTGACGTATATGCGGCGTTCCTTACTACCAATTTCTAAGCCACCTATGCGGTGTATAACGCCCCCCGTTATCCCAAAAATCTAGGATATTTTTTCTAAGCCACCTATGCGGTGTATAACACGGTTTTTTTATACACATTGTGTCTAAAAAATTTCTAAGCCACCTATGCGGTGTATAACTCCGATGCGTGGTGTAATTTCTTGACTAGTAGTTTCTAAGCCACCTATGCGGTGTATAACGCTTTATCACGCACCCTATTTGTCGTAAAGTCTTTCTAAGCCACCTATGCGGTGTATAACAAGATGGATTTAGAAGTACCTAATTCCTTACAATTTCTAAGCCACCTATGCGGTGTATAACTTACTGCGTCTGCTTATTTCGTCACCACTAATATTTCTAAGCCACCTATGCGGTGTATAACATCGAAGACCTAAGTGTTTCGCTTCCATTAATTTTCTAAGCCACCTATGCGGTGTATAACTTATTATCCTAGCTACCCCCCCGCCCCTCGTTTTCTAAGCCACCTATGCGGTGTATAACCGGCATTGGGATAATTTTTGGGGGTGCTGCGTTTTCTAAGCCACCTATGCGGTGTATAACTTTTGATGCTCTAGCTTCAAAGTCGCGGATACTTTCTAAGCCACCTATGCGGTGTATAACCCTGTCTGATAATCTCCTGCACGCGGAAATTATTTCTAAGCCACCTATGCGGTGTATAACGGTAAATTTATTAACTCTTTGTTTCCGCTCGCAGTTTCTAAGCCACCTATGCGGTGTATAACATATCGCCAAAAATCCCCGTAAGCTGCCCAATTTTCTAAGCCACCTATGCGGTGTATAACAGTTGGGGCATGCAGTTAAAGATGCAAACGGGATTTCTAAGCCACCTATGCGGTGTATAACAGTGCGGGACGCTAATGGGCGGGCGTATAATCTTTCTAAGCCACCTATGCGGTGTATAACACCTATGCGGTGTGTAACAGAAGTTATTAAAATTTTCTAAGCCACCTATGCGGTGTATAACTCTGAAACCACATTCACTCGTCCAGACAATGTTTTCTAAGCCACCTATGCGGTGTATAACGACGATGGTAGTGTAAACTGTAAAACTATGGATTTCTAAGCCACCTATGCGGTGTATAACGCGACCTTAGCTGTTATCTGTCTCCAGAGGATTTTTCTAAGCCACCTATGCGGTGTATAACAGCGAACATAATAGCAACAATCCTTATTAATCTTTCTAAGCCACCTATGCGGTGTATAACAGTGAATTTTATATTAAAACTCTATAAAGTTCAAGGTCTTAAAATAAAATATACCATTTTACCCTTTATTTTTACTAGTTTATAACCCATTGAATTACATATATTTTTTTTAAAGTAAAAAAATAAGGGTTCTTACCCTTATTTGATGAGTCTAACCATGATTACCAATGCGGAACGGTTACGCCTTCTGCTTGTTTGCTCATACCATAGCTGTTAAATTCCCCCAATACTTCTTTGTCCGTCATTTGTTGACAAATTGTTAATTGAAAATCTTGTTTTGTGGTTTGACTATTTAATTGAATAAATGGATATTTTTTATTCTGCCGTTTATGAATTTTGCAATGCGTCAACGCCTCTTTAAAGCTAATGCCTTTAAATTTAGCAAATTTTTCAGCCGTTTTATGTATATTATCAGAGCGGTAACGCTTCACTATGACAAATTTAGTTACCTTATCATCCACTGAATGAATTGCCTTAATATGCACATAATCATTCAAACGCTCAAGCCATTTACAAATATCAAGTTTGATTAAATCATCACGATGATGGGCAAAAATTCGCAGTTTATTTCCCAATGTGCTTATAGTTTTATCATCCGTTTGGCAATATTGATACTGTGGGAAACTAATACCAATGTTGTCAATACCATGTTGATTTTTAATATCGGCCAGCGCAATATGCAGTTGAGTAAATACTTTTGTCCATAAAAAATAAGGGCTGACTTCTGCATCGGGCATTAATGTGATTTCTTGGTAAAATTTCATAAATTTTTCCTAAAAAAATAAAATTCGCTTATCAAAAACCACCATCTGAAAGGAGTGTTACCCCCTTTCAAATTTAGGTTTTGGTTTTATGGCTAAAATATTACTCTTTACCGCTCGCCCCAAATACACCGCCTCGAATCAGTACCGCCATCACGTAATGCTGATTTTCTAAATCGGGCTTTTCATCCTTTAAAACCCACGCATCAAAGAGCGAATAAAAATCTTGTTTTTGTTTTGGCTGACGAAATGCCGTTCCGAGTGTTGTTACCGTACCATAGGTTTCAATAGCGATTGGGAAATTAGATTCTGGATACCAAGTATCAATTGTACGAATGGCATTACCAATTTTTTGAGAGTGCATGCCCGCCTTATCATTGACTTTATAAAGTTCTTTGCTTTTATTTTTATCCTTGTCTAAAATCAATTCTTGAGATGGATAAACTTCCTGACCATAACCAACAACTGCATAGGCTTTAATGTTTAAAATCACAAATGCACTACCTAATAAACCTTGCTCAATCCAATTTGCCAAGGTTGCCAAATCATCGTTTTGGGTATCAAAATGATGGATGGAAATGCTTTTAGCATCAAATGTTAAAATTTTTTCTTGACCATCCAATTTACAACGAACTTCTACAGTGATTTTTTCAGCACCAACACGGTTACGCCATAGCCAGCGAGCATTGGCAATATTGGTTGCATAACGATGCGCTAAAGTTTTTATACCTTGTTCTTGTTGATATTGTTGCACAACTTGCAATAGTTTTGTTTGGTATTCTGGCTCATTACACACATTAGGTTTGCCATCAAAAGGTAATACTTTTAGTGTATATGACACAATCAAAGTGTCGTTGTCTTCTGATAAAGACGCCCAGTCTACTTTTTGTAAATTGGCTTTTTCAATTTCATTATCTAATTTAGCAGGGTCATTTGCAATGGCATTTTTTTGACGATTGCTAATGGTGCCACGCAATGATTTTTCTTGTACGGGTACAGATGTAATTTGACTGTTTGGATTTTGACTGTCTTTTTGGGTAAAGACTGCATCAGAAACATCCAATTTACGTTCAAACGCCAGTACAGATGGTACGGTTAATTTTTCAGTTGGTTTACTCATAAAAAACTCCATTATTGAGTGTTAAAAATTAAATATTAAAATGATAATTCACTGTTTTGGGTTAATAAATACAAGCCATTTTCATCGTATGTTTGTCGCCAAAAGGCAGTTTGCATACAATTGGTTAAATGATGCGGATACACCCATTTACCCAAACCATAAACGGCTTCCACATATTGACTGCAATATTCTGGATTGCGAACATTTGCCATTTTACCTGAATCAAACTGTTTACTGATTGCCTGATAACCCATAGGCATTGGCACAAGCCAGCCACAACCTGTTTTAACTGATTGGGTATGCCATTGAGTGCCATTATTTTCATCAACCTTAGGAATATGATGGAGTGTACAAACATCCAAAAATACATCCAGTGGTGTAGTGCTTGGGTCTTTATCTTGAGACTTAGCAATCAAGTCAGCAAATTCATCACTTGCATCCATCAGTACAAACGCAGGCATGAGCATTGGTGCAATGTTACATAATTTTTCAAAACCAAAATACTGCACAGGATTAGTTGTTGCCATCGCCATTACGCTTCCGCCAGCAATTCTTTGCTGAAAAATGGCTTGTGATATAAATTGGGTTAATTCCTTAATTGTATCTTCACAAAGCTCGTCATCAGAACAAACTTCAACCACAAGGCTAACTTGCAAATTACATTTACCCTCCTCAACAATAGCAGCAGTTCCACCATCTTTTTTTAAGGGGTTACGAGTTTGGATAAAAGTATAATCACGATAACGATTGACGCGGTAAACCTTTGGTTGGCAATCATAACAAGCCACTAGCACCCCGCCTAAAGATAGATGACCAAATCGAGAATCCGCCATTATTTTACGTGATAAAGCATGAACTGCTCCTGTAAATCCTGTAATGGCAGGAAAACCGTAAGTCAAAGGTCCTGAAATGGTATTGGCATCATCAATTTTTATCCGATTTAATAACAGATAGCCTACGACCATTTTCTCTGATAAATCATTCATAAAAACACCCCTTTGCCTGCGCGCTGATAAAAGTCTTGCATTTCTTCAATTTCTCGTTTCCATTCCTTATGTTCACTGTCAGCAAAATCAAATTTTAAATCTTGAAATCTTTTACGCAATTTATCATTTAGCCAAGATGCAAAATCGTTTAAAATTTCTTTTTGCCAATCATTTTTAGTTTTGCACAATAAAAATTCCTCCTCACCTTCTAAATCCGCGCGATATGGGTCTAGCCATATTTTTTGTTCTAAAGATAGATGATAATCTCTTGACCAACCTGCGGGCTGATTTTGCAAATAATGTGCAATACCAAAGATGGTGTGCAAAATGCGGTCTATGGCATCTTTTCGTTTATCGCGCACATGGATGTTATTTTTAGTATCTTGCACAACTTGTACAATAAACTCAAAATCATCTTCAACATGATATTTTAATTGCTCGCTATGAAAAAAATTTTCGGTAAACTTTGATAAAGCAAACATTTGTCTTTTTTGAATTTTTGGCGGAAGTGATGGTAACAAATAATTACGTCCGCCTTGCCTTACCGTCAGCTGACTGATGTTTTGTGGCTTTGACCCACCAAGATTTAATATTGCCATATTTGGCATGCTAAGATAAGGCGTATGATCAGCCCCGAGTTTAAAGCGATTTTCAAGAGCTTTTTTATTTTCATCAGAATATCTTAACTGATTTATTTTCTGATAAATCTCATAAGACAATACTGATGGGTGCAATGGTATAATATTGACATACTCTAAAGCATTCACACAATCAACAGTTGTATCATTTAACGCCCAAAGTAACTGCTTATTACGCTCCTCAGTAGCAGGATTAATAAGTTTATTTTCTAAGGCTTGTTTAAATTTTGCATGATAAAAATTTGCCACATCTTTATCGCAAGATAACGATGCAATAAAATCTGCATTATCTGATAAAATTAAATCACGTACCTTTACCCCATCGGTCACATCAAAATCAAAAAATGAAGCCAGTGGTAAAGCTGCTGCATTACCATTAGCGTCTAATGCTGGCTTATCAATACTATGAGTACCAATCAAAGTCTGAACAAGTAGCTGTCTGGGGACGAAATTCACGTTATCGCCTTTGGCAAAAGGATGAACGCCCTTAGAAATATGTGTGCCAAATTTGAGTTATTTTGCCATGGTGTTTGCCGCTAAATTCAACCAAGTATCTTGATTAAATTTTTGTTTAATCTCCTGAATTTCTGTTTGTAATTTAGTCGCCTCTTTATCATTGCCGTTGTTTTGAGCAAAAATAAGCTGTTTGCTTATTTTTTCTGTTTTTGCATCAATTTGCTGACTTAAAAATCTACTGATTGCCGTTTTAACAGATTCATTTATGGTCATCATAATAACTTCCTTAATCAATGTTTTAAGAAAATAATGTTTTAAGAACTCAATCGCTCCGCCACCACACCCAAAAATGGGCAAAAATACCATCTATCATGATAGGACGCATCAGCAAGGGTTACTCTGCTTAATGCTATCGCCAAAGATGATAGGCTTTTTTCTGGAAAATAACTTTGCAAGTATAACAATTCATCATAAACATCTCCATCAAGCCAAGTATCTATTTGTGAGTTTTTATACTCAAAATCTATTGGTTGAATATAACTGTTATGCTTATTGGCATGTTGTATGCCTTTTTTGTAAACATCTTCCAAAGCATACACATCAAAACCATCGTCATTTTCATTAATTTGTCTGGGAATCAATACCCATTCTTGTTCCTTTGTGGGGTTATGACGAAATGGCGATATTTGTTGCAAATGGGTGTGTAGCCGATTCGATACGCCTTTGTCTCGCCAGTAAGCATTTACATAATTGGTTTTTTCTTGATTAAACAAGCGATTCATCAAGCCATGTTCAAGCTGTATTAAGCTTTGAGGTTTATTTTCAATTTTGTCTGCAAAAATACGAGAACGAGCGTCTATCTGGTTAAGTATATTAACATCAATTAATGCATGCATATCGTATTTGGTTAGCTTATGGTTTTGAGTTTCAAAACCAGGTCGAGTAAACACGGGTTTTTGTCCGCCTTGTTGTAAATAACGGATATTATGATTCAGTATTAAAAGATTGTTCTGTAGAGCTTGTTTTTTGGGTCGATGTCGCCACACTCGCCCTGCCAGTTGAATAATTGAACGCATGGAACTTGGCTCAATAATCGCCCAGTCATAATCGTGGTCGCGACCCACTTCTGCTAAAGGTGTTGCCAATACCATAAAAATATGATGTTTTGCATTACTTTTAGTCATTGCTTGATAAATTTTATCATGCTTAAAAATTTCTTGTTCATTGGTTTTTCGTGTCAATATTTTATCCAAAGAACGCTCTAGCTGATTTCTAAGTATCAGTGGCTGCCTTGCATGGTAACAAGCAACATGAATGTAAGTATCTAAATCAACCAAGGCATTTTGCAGGTAAAAAGCAATGCGTACCAACTGCTTAATATTGGCAATTCTTACCAAACCAACATTTATGTTTTTACCTGATTTTTGACAAGTTACATGATAAGAATGATGTAATAAAACCGCCCCATCAATAATTTTTTGTCCAAGTTGAGTATAAAATTGAGCTTTTTTATCCTGATGGTAAACAATAGACACGGATAAAATCTGAGCTTTATGACGAACAGGCTGTTGTTGTAAAAACGCGACTCGTTTTTTAATAAATTTTTGATGATTCTCAATAAAACTTTCTTTATCAACACATTGTTGGATGATGGCACTATTTTTTTGTTCATCAAACCATGCACAAATAACCTTTGGGACTGGTTTATTTTGGCTTTGATTAAATAATTTTCGTCCGGATGCGTAACTTTCAAACAGTCCCTTTACCAAATCAGGTGGTAACGTTGCAGATGACAGCACTATTTTTGAGCCCATCATGCCTGCTAGATGCACTAGACGAGCCAGTGCCGGCAAATCATGATAATCAAAATCATCAACCTCATCCAAAATCAAATCACTACTTAACAAACGAAGCATTGGAGCAATATAGCCACCACCACGCCTGCATTCACTTGCTCCAATCAAATGGTCGATGGTGCAAGTTACTACAGGCGAAAATAACAAATCCCGTGTTTTGATATTGGTTAACAAGGTATCAATGTTCAACTTGCTCAGAGCATAATGGTCAATCGTAGAATCCACAAAACCATCAACCAATTCGTCAGCTGATTCACTTCCAAAAATACCATTAACGCAGTCATCATTGACTTGTTGATTTTTCTGTTCATCGGTAGAAAACAGCTGATGCGTTTGACCACCGCCCACCAAAATCGCCAGCTGTTCACTGGTCAATTGTAAATCCTTTCGCAAATTCAATCCTGTTTGTAATGTCAATACCCGAAGCCCCAAAGCAATGGTAAATCGCGCGCCTTCCTGCTGATTTGACAAAGCGTACATAATTCGAGCATTAGCAATGGTCTTTCCAGTACCCGTAGACGCCATATTAATTCCAAAAAACCCATGAACATCACTATCATTTTGTACACTTTGTGCAATTTTGTAGGCGTAATTTTGCCAGATAAAACGATCAATAACTGTATTTTGATTTAAAACACGATGATTTAAAAGTGTAGGCAATTGTTCACTGATAATGGGTAAATGATGGGCAAAGTGCGCGGTAAAAGCTGCCACACCCAGTAAATGCTCATCTAAAAACTGCTTAGGCTGACGAGTTTTATTGTTGGTATTAGCGGCTAAAGGTAAAGAAGATTTGGCTAGTAAACGGCGAGAATCGTTTTGTGCTAATGACGAATAATTATGGTCAGCGATCATTAAACAAAGTCTAGACAAATAAAGTAAGATTGCATTATCAATAGGTTTATTTTGATTGGATAAAGTCTGCAGCGTTTGATTTTGTAAAGCTTTTTTTGCCCAACGCTTTAGCCCGCTTTGCCACTTTTTACTCACAATCACGCATTGATTAAATTGCCAAAAATCTTTAAGTGATTGATTATTTTCAAAAGCTTGAGGATTTTTTACCCAAAAATTTTTGGCAGCAAAATCAGCATACACCCGAGATAGTGAATATTCAAAAGACAAACGTGATGTAGGATGAATTTGAAATTGATGGCGTTCTTTATCCTTTAAAAACACCTCTTTTAATGGCGGCAAACGATGATGACTAACAACCAGCCACAAAAGCCACTGCATCAAAGGCGGAATTTTTGATAAATCGGCTTTTTCCAATTCATCAGATAACAGATAAGTATTTAAATCGGATACATCGTATTTTTCCAACCATGTATCAATTTGAATAAAACGCTCAAAGCATTCATTATCATTTGTACAACCCTGAATTAGCCAAAGTAAACATTTTAAAGAAATCCATTCGTGCCGATAAGGGTCGCCTGTTTTACTGCCTTGTATTAATTTTTTTTGAAAACCAATGGTTGATTTACCGATATCGTGAAAAAGAGCCGCTAACGTTGCGATAATTTCAATAGCGCCAATATACTGCCAATCGTGTTTCCATGAAGTTTTTAAAATATCTCGCTTAGTGCGATTAACAGGCACAAAACCAAATTCATTAAATCGCTGGCGATTGCCGACAATCCATAAAAGCTCACTGTGTTTACGAGTATGAAAACGATAACAACTTACAGCGGTATTTTTACTAGCTGTGCGAGCAAGTAGTTTTTTTACCATTTGCAAACCATCTTTGGTAATAACGGTTTGCCATGTATTATCGCCAATGCGATTAGCAAATGCATCCAGCACCAAACGAGTGCGTACCAATGCTTTTTTCTGACATTGACAGATAAATGTAACAATCATATCAATCCCCATTAAAATATTGAGATGCGCTCTTTACTTGCTCAAACATATAATCCAACGCTTTATGTTCAGTAAATTTTTGCAAAAGTTTTTGACGAAATTCCTGCTCGCTAAACCCATCTTTAGCACACACAAATGCCCATGGCAATACAATGGCATCCTTAATTAAATCCGCCACATCAAACACCAATGCTCCACGTCTTGTTTTGCCATGCATAACAGCAAATCCATGTGGAATGCCAAGCACCCATAAAGTCGTTGCGGCAAGCCCATAGGCTAAATAATTACCATGATTCAAAAAATTATTCGCACAATCCCCAGCTTCAGGGTCTCGCACAAACATTAATCCCAACCGATTTGATGCAAATTTGTAAAACTGTTTGGTCATGGCAGCTTCAGATAACAACAACTCATTTACACAAGTTGCCGTTGTGATTTTTTGGATAAACAATTCAAGAGTATTGACAATATCCAAATTATTGACATCAAATCCTATTTCTTTTAACTGCGTATCTTTTGACCAAACTTTTTGAATAAATTCAATGCGTTTTTGTTGAACTATTTTGGCAATCGTTAAACGTTTTTGTTCATCAAACCAAAATGATAGCCAGTTTTGCACATATTCTGTTGGACGATATTCATTTTGTGGAGTCAGCCATTCAATTTGTGTTCCAGAAAACAAAGGGGTTGCCCCACCCCCACAAAAGCCTACTAAAACACCTGCTGCCGATAACATTCGCATCGCCGCTTGAGTGATGGATGTTCCTGAACCTAATAAAATACAGGTTGTATTGGCAATAGGAATGTTATAGTACTGATTTTCATATTTTGTCTCAGTCAAATATAAAATTCGCCCATCTTTTTGCATAACACGACAATGCTCTAGATAAAAGAGGTTTGCTCGCTTTGAATGCAAAATTGCTTTTAAGTCACTAGGTTTTAAATAATTCATATGCGCGCTTTTATTTAATCAATTTGTTATTTCTTTAAATTTAAATTGCCCAATAACTAAAATCGCCCCAAAAAACTTTGGAGCGATTTCATACTATTCCACCGTAACGGATTTTGCCAAATTCCTAGGTTTATCCACATCCGTTCCCCGAACCAAAGCAACATGATAAGATAGCAGCTGGACTGCGATGGTATGCACAATTGGCGATAAAACCCCAATATGGCGCGGAGTACGGATAAGATGAATGTCATCTGTTTTTGTAAATTCACTGTCCAAATCTGATAAAACAAACAGTTCGCCACCTCTTGCACCCACTTCTTGCATGTTGGCTTTGACTTTATCAAGCAAATTATCATTCGGAGCAATCACCACCACTGGCATATTTTCATCAACCAACGCTAAAGGCCCATGTTTCAGCTCGCCTGCTGGATACGCTTCAGCGTGAATGTAGGTTAATTCTTTTAATTTTAATGCCCCTTCTAAAGCGATAGGATAGTGAATACCACGCCCCAAAAACAGTGCCGATGGTTTTTTGGCAAATTTTTGCGCCCATGTGATTAACTGTGGCTCTAAATTTAAAGCGTGCTGAATACTACCTGGCAGCTGTCTTAAATCCTCAAAATACGCCGCTTCTTGCTCATCATTGACATGATGATAAAGTTTACCCAACGTTACCGCCAAACCAAATAATACCACAAGCTGAGTTGTAAAAGCCTTCGTGCTTGCTACACCAATTTCAGCACCTGCTCGAGTATAAATTGTCAAATCACTATTGCGTGGTAGTGCCGATTCCATCACATTACAAATTGATAAACTGTAAGTATGACCTTGGGCTTTGGCGTACTTTAACGCTTCCATCGTATCAAGCGTTTCACCAGATTGACTAATGGTAATAATCAGTTCATTTTTATCAACAATCACATCACGATAGCGATATTCACTCGCAATTTCCACATCACAGCGAATTTTTGCAATGCTTTCTAGCCAGTATTTGCCTGTCAGCGCTGCATAATATGAAGTTCCACAAGCTAAGATTTTAATACTGCTTATTTTTCTAAAAATATCATCTGCTTGTTCACCAAAATTTTCTGCCACAAACCCACTATTTAAAAAAATTTCCGCCGTATCAATAATGGCTTTGGGCTGCTCATAAATTTCTTTTTGCATAAAATGGCTATATGGTCCAAGCTCTAGTGATGCTAATGATAATTCTGAAGTTTTTTTGTTGCGAATGGCAGGCTGACCATTTTTGTCCTGAAGTTTTTTCACGCCTTGTGCGGTTAAAAGTGCAATATCGCCATCTTCTAAATAACTGACTTCACGAGTAAATGCCACCACTGCAGATACATCGGACGCAATAAACGTTTCATCTTTTCCAAATGCCACTAGCAAAGGGCAACCCATGCGAGCAACCACCATTTCTTCTTGGTTTTCAAGACTTATCACCCCAATGGCATATGCTCCATGAAAACGCTTACAGGCAACTTGTACTGCTTGATATAAATTATGTCCATTATTAACGTATTCATAATGAACACCATGAGCAATCACTTCGGTATCGGTCTGTGATAAAAAATCATAACCTAAGTTTTGTAAACGAACGCGTTCTGCTTCAAAATTTTCAATAATGCCATTATGCACCACCGCAATCAAATTTTGCGAAATGTGCGGATGAGCATTGGGTTCGGTAACCCCACCATGAGTTGCCCAACGAGTATGGCCAATCCCCAAATGTCCTGTAAGCCCAATTTCCTTTGCAGCATTTGCCATCTGTGATACACGGCCCACACGACGAACTCGAGTCAGTTCATCGCCAGTATGTACGGCAATCCCCGCCGAATCATAGCCTCGGTATTCTAATTTTTGTAACCCATCAACCAAAAAATCCACAACATTTTGATGGGTACGGATTGCACCAACAATACCACACATATTTTACTCCCAGTTGTTAATGATAAATTTTTGTCATTATATCAAATTACTGATTGCAATTTGTTAAATTATAAAACCCCAAAGTTATAAACTTTAGGGTTTTAAACAATTTAAAGTTCAGTTTTAAAGTCTAGTTGGGTTAGAAATCATTCTTCATCCAATAAATCATGTTCTTTAGCAGCAGTTAAAATCATGGTTGAACGATTGCCTGTGCGACAAAATATGTGCAAAGGGCGCTGTGTGGCATTAAAAAAGTCAGCAAACGCCTGCACATGATTCATATCCATCATACCACCTGAAAATGGAATGTGAGCATAGGTAATGCCGCAATCACTGCACGCTTTTTGAATTTCATCCGATGTAGGCTGACCTGCCTCTTCGCCATCTGGACGATTATTAACGATGCTTTTTACACCGTCTTTGGCAAGTTCTTTTACATCATTTGGGGTGATTTGCCCTGAGATGGTAATGCGAAATTCGGGAGCAATATCATTCATAAATTCACCTTAAAAGCACGTTTTCATTTAAAACGATTATAGACAGCTTAAAAAACAAATGCAACCTTAATTTCGCATTCTAAATACATCTAAATTTTAGTCATTGCACTTGCACACGCGTAAGCGCTTGCCCATGCCCACTGAAAATTATAACCGCCAAGTTGACCTGTAACATCCAATACTTCACCAATAAAGTACAAATCATCAACCAATTTACTTTGCATGGTTTTACTGCATACATCCGCCGTATCCACACCACCTTTAGTCACTTCAGCAACTTTATAACCTTCTGTACCTGATGGTTTGATTTTCCATGCGTTTAAGGTTTTACCAAGCTGCGCCAATTGACTGTCTTTAATATTTGCCAGTTCAACATCTTTAACTTCTTGCCAAAAATAAAATTCCAAAGCAGATAATAATTTTTTAGCAAAAAATGGTGATAATACTTTGCGAATAAGTTGCTTGGGTTGAGATTTTTTATTTTTAATTAAAAAATCAGCAATATTGATATTAGGCAATAAATTAATAAAAATTGACTCTCCCAATTGCCAATAATTTGAAATTTGTAAAATTGCCGGCCCTGATAAGCCTTTATGAGTAAATAACATGGGCAAATTAAATGTTATTTTTGAATTAGATACTTCAATGTCAAGACTAATGCCACTTAAATTTTTTAATAATTCACCCAATTTGTCAGTTAAAGTCAAAGGACAAAGTGCAGGATAGGTATTGATTATATTATGTCCAAACTGTCTGGCAATTTGATAGCCAAAAGCACTGGCTCCAAGTGTTGGAATGGATAATCCCCCTGTTGCTATTACCAAGGATTGGCAAGTAATGGTTATTGGTTGTGAGTTTGTTTTATTTTTTTTGGTTGGGCTGGTTTTTATAAAAAATTGGTGATTATGACAGCTTTTTTCAGTGGTATTTTTTTCAATTTTATCAATTTGAGTATTTAACAAGATGTGTACTTGATATTGATGACACTCTTGTAAAAGCATATCCAAAATATCTTTTGAGCTGTGATTACAAAATAATTGTCCATGTGATTTTTCATGAAACAAAATACCATATTGATAAACATACATCAAAAAATCATCAGGTGTAAAGTTTGCCAATGCTGAACGCACAAAATGAGGATTTTGACTGATAAAATTTTCAGGGCCAACATCTAAATTGGTAAAATTACAACGACCGCCTCCTGACATCAGTATTTTTTTACCTGCTTTATTGGCATGGTCCAAAACAGCTACCGATTTTCCTGACCTAGCAATTTGGCTGGCGCAAAATAATCCACTTGCTCCTGCTCCAATAATCACAACATCAAAATTCGCTGAATTGGTTGTATCCGATTTTTGGAAATTTTTAGGTTGAGATGATGGTTTTTGGTGTGATTGTTGCATAAAAATTGACATAAAAACTCAATTATAAATCAGCTATTGTATCAATAAACCATAATTTTATACAAAATAGAGTAATTTTGCGGTATGATACGCCATCTTTAAGATTTTTATTTGCCATGACTGAACAAAAAACAGACAAAAGTCAGCCTAGCATTTTTAATTTGCCCAATAATTTAACCATTGCTCGCATTGTGATGATACCTTTGTTTGTGGCAATTGCTTATTACCCGCCTGCACTTGGAATTGGCATACCCGCCATTCCTGACAACGCCATTGCCCGACTTGGCATGATGGAATACAGCAATAATTTATTACGGCATTTTTTATTAACACTGATATTTGTATTAGCAGCAATTACAGATTGGTTAGATGGCTATTTAGCTCGCAAAATGGGCATCACTTCTGCATTTGGGCGATTTTTAGACCCTGTAGCGGACAAACTGATGGTAGCGGCAGCACTGATTATCTTAGTACAATGGCATCCCAATATCGTCATGGCAATTTCGGCAATTGTTATTATCTCAAGAGAAATCGCCGTTTCTGCCCTGCGTGAATGGATGGCAGAGCTTGGTAATCGCACCAGTGTTGCAGTCTCATATGTTGGCAAACTAAAAACTGCATTTCAGATGACCGCCATTACAGTGTTTTTATTAAACTGGCAAAGCCTTGAAATGCTTGGATATTGCCTGATGGTGATTGCGGTTGTGTTAACACTTTGGTCAATGATGATTTATCTAAAAGCTGCTTGGCCTTATTTGACTAAATCATAACAATAAATCACAATCGTTAAAATAAACCAACAATTTGCCCATCAATCACATCCATTTTGACCGCTGATGGCACTTTTGGTAGACCGGGCATTCTCATCATATCGCCGCATAACACTACCAAAAAGCCAGCTCCACTGGCAATATCAATTTGGCGTACTGTTAAGGTAAAATCCTCTGGTCTGCCCAAAAGTTTGGGGTTGTCCGACAAAGAATACTGGGTTTTTGCCATACAAATCAATAAATTATCTAAACCAAGTCTTTTGAGCCGATTGATATCTGCCAACGCTTCTTTGGTAAAGTTTACTGCCTTTGCGCCGTAAACTTTTTGGGCGATGGCGGTGATTTTTTCAGCAATAGAATCATTTGCATCGTAACTAAATGAAAAATTATTTGGTCTATCAATCAGTTGTACAACCAAGGACGCAAGCTCCCGCGCCCCTTGACCGCCCTGCCCCCAAACATCGACTACAAAAGCTTCAACCCCTATATTCTGACAAGCCCGCTTTACTAAAGACAATTCAGCATGACTGTCTGAACGAAAACGGTTAATTGCCACCACACACTCCACGCCAAAGACGGTTTTGATGGTTTCAACGTGTTTTAATAAATTAGGCAGTCCTTGCTCTAAAGCAGATAAATTTTCTTGCCCCAAGTCATCTTTTGCCAAACCGCCATTGTATTTTAGGGCGCGCACTGTTGCCACAATCACGCAAGCACTTGGATGAATACCACCAACACGGCATTTGATATCACAAAATTTTTCTGCGCCCAAATCTGCGCCAAACCCAGCCTCAGTAACTACGACATCCGCCAAATGCGTTGCCGTATTGGTCGCCACTAAAGAATTACAGCCATGAGCAATGTTGGCAAAAGGTCCGCCATGCACCAATGCCGGTGTGCCACCAATGCTTTGCACTAAATTGGGTTTAAAAGCATCTTTTAATAAAGCCGTCATTGCTCCATGTACGCCCAAGTCTTTAGCAAAAACAGCTGTATTATCAAAACGGTAAGCAACAATCATCTCACCCAAACGTCTTTTTAAATCATCTAAATCCGTTGCCAAACAAAACACCGCCATGACTTCGCTAGCAACAGTAATATCAAACCCATCAGGACGGATAACCCCATCAGTTGATTTACCAAGACCGCTCAATATTTGGCGAAGCTGACGGTCATTCATATCCAAAACTCGTCGCCAAACGACTTTTTTAGGATTAATGCCCAGTTCATTACCTTGATAAATATGATTATCAATCACTGCCGCTAAAAGATTATTTGCTGACGTAATGGCATGAAAATCGCCTGTAAAATGCAAATTAATATCTTCCATTGGCAAAATCTGGGATTGACCACCGCCTGCTGCACCGCCTTTAATACCAAAAACAGGTCCTAAAGATGGTTCGCGCAAAGTGATTGCCACTGTTTTATTTTGCATCTTCAAAACTTCTGATAACGCATCAGCAAGCCCAATGGTTGTGGTCGTCTTACCCTCACCTACTGGTGTTGGATTAATGGCAGTTACCAAAATAATTTTACCCTGTTTGTTGGGAATGGTTTTTAGGCTGTTTAAATCAATCTTAGCTTTGTAGCGTCCATATTGCTCAATCGCATTATCATCCAAGCCTAATTTTTGAGCAATCTTTATGATTGGTTCAGCATTTTTTAGGGCATTTTGTGCAATCTGCTCATCGGTCAAAAATACATCCATCGTAAACATCCTTAAACTATAATTGTAAATTTGTCTATCTTAGCATAAAAAATCAAAGCAAACTTTAAAACTCATATAAATTTGACAATTTTTAGACTGATTTTAGAATAAATTTTAATCAAATTCTGATTTACTAAAATTTACAATAAAACAATTGATTTTTTATTTTAAATATGATTAAAAAAAATACCTTAAATTTACCGATTTAGTGATAGTAATCAATTTTTTCAAAAGAAGTTTATTTTCTAAATTTTGTGTTATTGCATTTAGCATCGATAATTTTTTGGTAACTTATGGTTTTTAGTTCTTTTTTACAAATAATTCCACAAATCGGGTTTTTGCCAGCAAATAAATCTTAATGATTATCATTTATAAAAATAATCCAAAAAATTACGGGATTTTTAGGCTTTTTGTGAATTTTTTATAACTTTTTTACAGAAGTTTGTACGATAAGAATTTATTTTATGTTGAAAATAGCTTAAAATAGGCACGTTTAGTAAAAAATTAGGCACAGCAAATGTGGATTTAATGACAGAGCTGTTTTGTCATAGCCATACACCCAGTATGGGATTAGCCCCATCTTTTTCTGGAGGAAGTTTTAATGAGCCATGCCGAAGGCGTGAATATTAAACGCCGTAGAGTCCTGATTGCATCTACCGCTGTCATTGGTGCAGCTGGTGTTGGTGCAATAGCCACCCCGTTTGTACGTTCTTGGTACCCTAGCGCCAAAGCTGAAGCTGCTGGCGCTGCTGTTGTTCAAGACATTAGTGGTATTGAAAACGGACAAATGATTACTGTTAAATATCGCGGTAAACCGATTTTTGTGGTCAAACGTACCCAAGAGATGGTGGCAAATTTAAGTAAAGTAACCCCAAAATTAAGCGACCCTGAGTCCAATGCATCTGTTCAACCTGAATACTGCAAAAACGAAACGCGTTCTATCTCACCAGAGATTTTAGTGGTTGAAGGCGTTTGTACACATTTAGGTTGTGCGCCTTCATTTCGTCCTGAGGTTGGTGCAGCTGATTTAGGCGGTGCTGATTGGTTTGGCGGATTTTTCTGCCCTTGTCATGGTTCTTTGTACGATTTATCGGGTCGTGTTTATAGTGGCGTTCCCGCCCCTTTAAATTTGCCGATTCCAGAGTACAAACTAGAAGATACCATCTTAACCGTTGGGGAGTCGTGATATGAGTGTTGCTAAAAAATTTATGAGTTGGGTAGATGCTCGTTATCCTGCGACTGAGACCTACGAATACCACATGTCAAAGTATTACGCACCAAAAAACTTTAACTTTTGGTACTTCTTTGGCGTGTTGTCCATGGTGGTATTGGTCAATCAGTTAGTAACCGGTATTTGGCTCACCATGATGTTCAACCCCAGTGCTGAAGGGGCTTTTGCTTCTTTAGAATACATCAACCGAGACGTAAAGGCTGGTTGGTTAATTCGTTACATGCATTCAACGGGTGCATCGGCGTTCTTTATTGTCGTTTATCTGCATATGTTCCGCGGATTTATGTATGGTTCTTACCAAAAACCTCGCGAGTTAGTGTGGCTGATTGGTATGGGCATTTATCTGTGCTTGATGGCTGAAGGTTTCTTTGGGTATCTACTGCCTTGGGGTAATATGTCGTTTTGGGGTGCTCAAGTTATTCTAAACTTGCCTGCTGCTATTCCTGTGATTGGTCCAGGTCTTGCTGAATGGGTTAAAGGTGACTACATCATCTCTGGTATTACCTTAAACCGCTTCTTTGCTTTGCATGTGATTGCGATTCCTTTGGTGTTGGTTGGTCTAGTGTTTATGCACCTTGTTGCTTTACACCATGTTGGTTCAAACAACCCTGATGGGATTGACATCAAAAAACTAAAAGATAAAAACGGCGTGCCACTTGATGGCGTACCTTTCCATCCTTACTACACCGTACATGATATGGTTGGTATTGTGGTATTCTTTATTTGCTTTTTTGCGGTAATCTTCTTCTTCCCAGATGGTGGTGGTTATTTCCTAGAAAAACCTAACTTTGAAGTTGCCAATGCCCTAAAAACACCTGCTCACATTGCTCCTGTTTGGTATTATATGCCTTATTATGCAATGCTTCGTGCAACGCCTTCGATGTTTGGTTCAGCACTACCAGGCGTAATTGTCATGGGCGCAGCAATTGCTATCTTGTTTGTACTACCTTGGCTTGATCGTTCGCCTGTGCGTTCCATTCGTTATAAAGGTGCTTTATCCAAAATTGCTTTAGCGATTTTTGTAGTTAGCTTCCTGATTTTAGGTTATTTGGGTGGTATTGCATCGTCTACGACCGCCACCATTGTCGCTCGTATTTGTACCATTCTTTACTTCTTGTATTTTATCCTAATGCCATTTTATACCGCGATGGAGACTTGCAAACAGCCACCAGAACGTGTTACAGGGGGTCACTAATGAAAGCATTTAACCTAAAAAATCATCTAGGGAAAATTGGTGCTGGCGTGTTATTGACAACTGGCATGATGTTTGGTTCATCCGCTTTAGCAAGTGGTGGTGATGGTTGTGGTACTTACGACACTGGTGAAAAAAACGCTGAAGGTCAAGCCATCACCCAAACACTGGCTTGTAGCACAGCCCCCATTGATTTTACCAATAAAGGTTCACTACAACGTGGTGCAAAAACCTTTATGAACTACTGCGTGGGGTGCCACTCTGCTCAATATGTGCGCTACTCACGTATTGCTCAAGACTTAGAAATCCCCAAAGAGTTGGTTGAAAAATACCTTATGGTAACCACTAACCAAATCGGCGACCACATCACTGCCAAAATTGACCCAGAAGTACAGGGCAACTGGTTTGGTGCTGCGCCGCCTGATTTATCGCTAGAAACTCGTCTGCGTGGTGATGACTGGGTGTACACTTATCTATTAAGTTTTTATGAAGACCCAAGCCGTCCTTGGGGTTCTAACAACCTAGTATTGGCAAATGCTGCCATGCCTCACGTGCTTCACAATATGCAAAAAGAGCTCAGTGAAGATGAATACAGAAAAAATGTAGGCGACTTGGTAAACTTTATGGCGTGGATGGCAGAACCTGTGCGTCATGACCGTAAAATTTATGGGGCGTTTGTGATTTTATTCTTGCTTGTTTTATTAATTCCTGTTTACTTGCTAAACAAAGAATTTTGGAAAGATGTCAAATAAATCACCACATTATTACAAAACCGACCATAATGGTCGGTTTTTTTATTTTTATAAATTAACCCAAACCATTGATTATAAAATAATACAAATACACATCCAATAAATCTGCTGATTTTTCAATAATACTCATTTATAACCTTTACATACATAGCGATAGGACATTTTAGTATTGGATTGGGATGGAGATATTTTAATCGTGGTTGATTAGCTTATGAAATTGTGCTGCCCTCCTGTTAAGTTTTATATAATACCCACACAACATAGTTAAACAAAAAGGAAAATGTTATGAGAAAAATCCTCACTTTACTCATGATGACTGCCGCATTTGCCACAGCGCAAACCACATTTGCTGGAGCAGCAGAAATTGGTAAAACTAAAATGCAATGTGTTATTCTAAATAATGGTAAAGTTACTAAAAAGACACCTTGTATTGCTACAGGCTATGTGCACGCTGGAGCAGCTTATGGAGCTGGGTCAGGTTGGACTTTTAGACCATCAAAGGTTATGGAAAAATTACTGTAGACACCAGCATTTACATTCTTTATGATGCAAATGATAATATAATCCTAGATAAGAGTGGGGAGCCTAAATATGAAGCAAATACTTTGATGAATAAAAAAGATGCTATCATGCGTTATCGGATGCCAACTACTTTTAAAGTTTTAACCAAGAAACAAGAGGAGCTTTATTACAATGGCAAACTAAAAAATACCAAAGGTAAAACAATAGAACCCTATACCTGTTTACATCAAAAAAACAAACCAAACTTTGAGTTTTGTTTTGATGCAGGTTTTCCAGGTTAGTCAATTATTTATTATTATTTATTAAGTGGTATACTATATGAATAGATTTTTTAAATACGCCTTAACTACTTTATGTGTTGCTACAAGTCCTACAGCAATAGCAGCGGATTGGACACCTGTTTTTAAATCATGGGAAAATGGCTGCAATAGTTCCTCAGTGGAAGACTCTTTATTAGAATCCCTTGGTTATGATTATTTTGACAGTGATGCCTATTTCAAAGCATTTGATAATAATGGTTTTTTTAAACTTGCAGGTCAAAAAAATCACGCTAAATTACAAAAGTTATTCACTAACAATGCTGCTAAACAAGGTAAATACCCCAAGGTCAAACTTCCTTATCGTAATGACTTGGGTAAAGCGGTCTTATCAAGAGACAATGAAGGCAACATTGAAATTTCCATTCCATTAAGCCATGCTAAATTATACAATCACAGTATTGTCAAATATACCAGGTACTTTGTTCCTGACACTGATGTTACTGGGCAATACATTACCTTTGGCGCTATGAGTAATGCTGATTACCAAAAACTTAAACAAATAAAGATGAAAAAATCAACTGGCGATGATTTGGAATATCGTGCCAGTTTTAATAAAGATAGCAAAGGCACGGTAACTCTTGTTTGTGATTTTAGCACCTAAAACACCACTTATTTAAAAACAGTCTGTTGCCCACAGGCTGTTTTTACCTCAAGCATGACAACTAAAGACTTTTTAGCAAAATTTTGCTAAACTGTGTCCTTTTAAGTTGCCTTTGTTTGTGTCACATTCTGCCCTTTTACCCACCCAGTTTGTCTTATATGCTAATGATGGTTATGCTAGTCATATTGTTAGGCTGCTTTTGGCAGAAAAACAGCTTAATTTTCATCTCCAAATCATCCAAGACGATTTCCCCGATGTATTGGCTGAGCTTAATCCCTATGGCACGCTACCAATTTTAGTAAGTCGTGACTTAGCATTGTATGAAATCAATGTAATTTTTGAATATTTAGAAGAGCGTTTCGCCGCTTATTCACTTTTACCCGCCGACCCAAAACAACGCGCCATAATACGAACACTGGCATGGCGAATACAAAAAGATTGGTTTTATTTAGGTGATGATTTACAATTACACATCCACGACACAACCAAAAAAGATTTTGCTGATATCTTTGCCACTTTATCACCCATTTTTGGAAAATACCCTTTTTTTATGAATGACCAATTTAGCTGGTGTGATGTGTTATTATTACCTCTTTTGTGGCGATTGCCCAAAATGGGGGTAACACTACCTAAAAAACACTGTCAAGCGCTACTTGATTATCAAAAACGTTTGTTTAGTCGTCCAAGTTTTCAGCAATCTATTAAACATCCAACACAGGAACAATATTATGAGCAGCTCTAACAACCAAGACACAACACTTAGTCCAAAACGCCCCTATTTTTTACGTGCCATGCACGAATGGCTAACAGAAAACAATTTTACACCCTATTTAATGGTGGATACCACCAATGAGCAGGTTATCGCCCCAAAGGGCTATGATGCCGATGGGCGTTTGGTTTTAGCAATATCGTATCAAGCCACCAAAGATTTATTTATAGACAATCAAGCAATCAGCTTTGCCAGTCGTTTTGGTGGTGTATCACACGATATTTGGGTGCCAATGGCCGCAGTTATAGGCGTTTATGCCAAAGAAAATCCTGAGGAAGGATTGTTTTTTGACCCATCAGAATATGATAATTACACACCAAAAACTGATGATACACCACCGGCACCGCCCAAAAATGGTGGACATTTAAAATTTGTATAATATAGCGTTACCAATATTGGATAAGATGACAAAATAATAAGTAGGTAGATATGAGCAGAAAAATTCTTGTAACCAGTGCTTTACCCTATGCCAATGGACCAATTCATTTAGGGCATTTGGTTGAGTACATTCAAACCGATATCTGGGTGCGTGCCATGAAATCTTTAGGGCATCAGGTAACCTATGTATGCGCAGATGATGCACACGGTACAGCAATCATGTTAAAAGCTCAAGCCAATGGCATTACCCCAGAACAACAAATCGCTACTGTCAAAGCCGAACACGAAAAAAGCTTTGCAGGATTTTATATTGATTTTGACAATTATCATTCCACGCACAGTTCAGAAAATGAATTTTTCAGCCATCAAATTTATACAAAGTTGGCGAGTCAAGGTTATATTTTTACCAAAGATGTTGAGCAATTATTTGATACTGAAAAAGGTTTATTCTTAGCTGACCGTTTTGTCAAAGGCGAATGCCCAAAATGCCATACCAAAGACCAATATGGCGACAACTGCGAAAATTGTGGGACGACTTATAATGCCACTGAACTGATAAATCCCTACTCCACCTTAAGTGGACAAAGTCCAGTTATTAAATCCAGTAAACATTATTTTTTTGATTTATCACAATTTAATGATTTTTTACAATCTTGGACAAAAGACAATAAACGCCTTCAGCCATCCATTGCCAATAAATTGGATGAGTGGTTTACATCGGGTTTAAACCCTTGGGATATTAGTCGTGATGCACCCTATTTTGGTTTTAAAATTCCCAATACACAAAGCAACGAACCTGATAAATACTTTTATGTTTGGCTTGATGCTCCAGTTGGCTATATGGCAAGTTTTAAAAATCTATGCGACAAAACTGGGCTCGACTTTGACGAATATTTTAATAAAGACAGTCAAACTGAACTGTACCACTTTATTGGCAAAGACATTGTTTATTTTCATGCTTTATTTTGGCCTGCAATGCTTTATGGAGCAGGCTATCGTACACCAACCGCCATCAATGCCCATGGATTTTTAATGGTAAATGGCGAAAAAATGAGTAAATCTCGTGGTACTTTTATTAAAGCCGATACCTATTTAGAAGCGTTAAGCCCTGAATACTTGCGTTATTATTTTGCCAGTAAATTAAGCGCCAGTGTCGAAGATATCAACCTTGATTTAGATGATTTTATGCAAAAAGTCAATTCAGATTTGGTAGGAAAAATCGTCAATATCGCTTCACGTTCCGCTGGTTTTATCCATAAAAATAGCAATGGTGTTTTATCTAAAACTTGCAGTGAACCCGAACTTTTGGTCGATATTATTGCCATTGGCGATGAAATCGCTACCGCTTATGAAGCCCGTGAATTTTCTCGCGCTATACGTCTTGTGATGAACGTTGCCGATAAAGCCAATGAATACATTGACACTAAAAAGCCATGGGCATTAAATAAAGAAGCGGACAAACAAGCTGAAGTGGTTGATATTTGTTCAGTTTGTTTAAATATCTTCCGTCAACTTGTGATTTATCTTGCGCCTGTATTGCCAAAACTTGCCGAAGATGCCAAATTATTTTTAAATATTGATGAGTTAAGTTTTGCCAGTCGCCATAATTTACTACTGGGTCATACCATCAACACCTTTAAACCCCTAATGAATCGTATTGAAAAAGAAAAAATTGACATCATGGTAAATGCATCTAAAGAAAATCTAAGCCCTCAAGCTTCTAACACAACAACTGAATATATCGGGATTGACGATTTTGCAAAAGTTCAAATGACAGTTGCTCATGTTTTAGCGTGTCAAAAGGTCGAAGGCGCAGATAAGCTGTTGCAATTTAGTCTTGATGTTGGTGAAGATCAACCTAGAAACGTCTTTAGTGGCATTGCCAAATTTTATCAACCTGAAGAATTAACGGGTAAAAAAGTGATTTGTGTTACCAATCTTGCACCAAGAAAAATGAAGTTTGGTATATCAGAAGGCATGATTTTATCTGCTGAAAAAGATGGGCAATTGCAAGTGGTGATTTTGCCTGATGATATGAAGATTGGGGCAAAATTAGCCTAAACTTTTCATCATCAAGTGGTACACAAACAAAATTCTGGCAGAAAAATCATACATATCGATATGGATGCTTTTTTTGCCAGTATCGAGCAAAGAGATAATCCAGATTATCTTGGCAAACCTTTGGTTGTTGGTGGTAATCCTGATGGGCGAGGTGTGGTAGCGGCGGCAAGCTACGAAATACGACCATTTGGTGTACGTTCAGCGATGAGCTGTTATGAAGCCAAAAAACGTTGTCCACACGCCATTTTTGTACGCCCACGTTTTGATGTGTACCGCCAAGTTAGCCGTAAAATCCAAGAAATCATGCTTACCATTACGCCTTTGGTTGAACCTTTATCACTGGATGAAGCCTATTTAGACGTTACAGGACAGTCACATTTTCAAGGTTCGGCAACCTTGATGGCAAATCATCTGCGTCAAAAAATCTGGGAAAGCACTCATTTGACAGCATCAGCAGGCGTTTCATTTAATAAAATGCTGGCAAAAATCGCATCGGACGTTAATAAGCCCAACGGCATTTTTGTAATTACGCCCAATATGGCAGATGATTTTATTGACCGATTGGCAATTGAAAAATTTTTTGGTATTGGAAAAGCTAGCCAAAAAAAGTTGCATAATCTAAACATTTATTATGGTCATCAATTTAGACAGCTGCCTTTAGAAAAACTTATTGAACTGTTTGGTAATAAACGCGGTATTTTTTATCATCAAATTGCTCAAGGAATTGATATAAGAGAGGTTTTACCCAATAGAACTCGAAAATCCATTGGCACAGAGACCACCTTTACCCATGATTTAACTGATAAAACGCAAATTTTTTACCACATCGGTTTAGAAAACCAAAAAGCTTTTGATGAATTAAATCGTCGTGGGTTATGTGCTTATTGCGTTACTTTAAAAATTAAATATGGCAATTTTCATCAAATCACCCGCAGTCATACTCAAAAACAATCCTTTACAAGTGCAAAAGCAGCCCTATTTTGGCTGGAAAAATTATTTTTAGACACACCCGAAGAACTGCCCATTCGCCTAGTTGGGGTTACATTTTCACATTTAGCAAAAAAACATCACGAAAAAATTCAGCCAGATTTATTCGCTGATATCATCTAACTTTTTGTTTATATAAATTCAATTTTAATCCACCAATAGGAAACTAAATGACGTAATTTTTATGAATGTGTGTACAGTTCATCACATACAAAAGCCATCAAGCTATGCTATAATTTGTCATTTTCTATAAAATATAAACAATATCATGAGTCAATATCTATCACAAATTCAAAATCGTCGCACATTTGCCATTATTAGCCATCCTGACGCAGGTAAAACCACGATGACTGAAAAACTGCTACTTTGGGGGCAAGTCATTCAAAAAGCAGGCGAGGTTAAAAGCCGTAAAACTGATAAACACGCAACCAGCGACTGGATGAGCATGGAACAAGAACGGGGAATTTCCATCACGACATCCGTTATGCAATTTCCTTACGCCAATCATATGGTCAATCTATTAGACACCCCAGGGCACGCCGACTTTTCAGAAGATACTTATCGCACATTAACGGCTGTGGATTCTGCCTTGATGGTAATTGATGGCGCAAAGGGCGTGGAAGAGCGCACCATCAAACTGATGGAAGTATGCCGAATGCGAGATACGCCTATTATCAGTTTTGTCAATAAACTTGACCGCGAAATTCGCGACCCATTATCGTTGTTAGATGAAATTGAAAATGTTTTAAAAATCAAATGCATACCCTTTACTTTTCCAATTGGCATGGGGCAGGATTTTGTTGGAGTGTATCATATTGGTAAAAATAAAACCTATCTTTACAAAAAAGGCTTTGGTGGGCAAATCACAGACATTGAAACCCGCGATGGCTATGATTATGCTGATATCAAGGAGCGATTGGGTGAGCTTTTATGGAATGATTTCACTGAGGGCTTGGAACTGGCTCAAATGGCTCATGAAGATTGGGATAAAGATGAATTTTTGGCAGGTCGACAAACACCCGTACTTTTTGGCACCGCGCTTGGAAATTTTGGGGTAAATATGGTGTTAGACACTTTAACCGCTTACGCCCCGCCACCAAAAGACCATCAAGCTATTGAACGCATTGTAAAAGCCAATGAACCTGAATTTACAGGGTTTGTATTTAAAATTCAAGCCAATATGGACCCCAAACATCGAGACCGAGTTGCCTTTATGCGTGTATGTTCTGGACGTTATGAACGTGGCATGAAAATGAATCACGTTCGACTAGGTAAAGAGGTGCGAGTATCGGATGCACTGATGTTTTTGGCAGGCGACCGAGAAGCTTTAGAAGAGGCGTATGCAGGTGATATTATTGGTTTACACAATCATGGCACCATTCAAATTGGTGATAGTTTTACCAGTGGTGAACTTTTAAACTTTACAGGCATTCCACATTTTGCACCTGAATTGTTTCGTCGTGTGGTTTTAAAAGACCCTTTAAAATCCAAACAATTGCAAAAAGGGCTTCAGCAATTATCCGAAGAAGGGGCAACTCAAGTATTTATGCCACAAATTAATAATGATTTGATTTTGGGGGCAGTGGGCGTGCTACAATTTGAAGTGGTGGCGCATCGTTTACTTGAAGAATACAAAGTTCAATGCACATTTGAACCTGTTTCTATCGCTACAGTGCGCTGGGTGCATTGTGATGATAAAACTACATTTGAAAAGTTTAAGAAAAAAGCCCACGACCAATTATCGGTTGATGGTGGTGGTTATCTAACCTACCTTGCGCCCAGTCGTGTTAATCTACAACTCATGCAAGAGCGTTATCCTGAAGTGGAATTTCGAGCAACTAGAGAACATTAATCATTGGATACCAAACTATGAAACATGCTTTAAAAACAATAACCGCAATTGCAAGTCTGACGCTATTTGGGCTTGCTTTAGCTTCGTGTGTTAATGTTCAAACACAACCCCAGCAAGACTCTCCCACTTTAATTTTTAACCAAAACGCCTACCAAAAAAAGCAGTTTGTTTTTGATAATAAAACCATTCAGGTGCGTGCTTATGAAAACATCCCTTATGTTGTTAGCCCTATTGAGCCTGATTACCAATTGATAAATATTTACATTCCAGAAGAATATTTTGCCAACCAAACAATCAATGGCTACACCAAAGACACCGCTCCAATTTTTAGCCCTAATGCTATTGGTGGCTATATGCCTGCCAAACCTATGGATTTAAGTGATAAAAAAAGTCCTGATGGACAAGTTTCGCCCAGCAGTGTCCAAATGGCATTATCACGTGGTTATATTGTAGCAAGCATAGGTGCGCGTGGACGAACATTGCAAAAAGATGGGGTTTATACAGGAAAAGCCCCTGCAGCAATTGTGGATTTAAAGGCAGGTATTCGTTATCTTAAAGCCAATGACAAACAAATGTTTGGTGATGCAAATAAAATTATTGTTAATGGCACATCAGCTGGCGGGGCAATGACAGCCCTTTTAGGTGCAACTGGCAATCATCCAGATTACGAGATGGAATTACAAAAAATTGGTGCCATTCGCGCCAAGGATAATGTTTTTGCGGTGTCCAGTTATTGTCCAATTACCAATCTTGAAAATGCCGATGCTGCCTATGAATGGCAAATGAATAAAATTAATGATTACAAAAAAATCACCAACGAGTCTTTAGATTATCAAGTAAAACGAGAAACCATTAGTGGTACATTAGACAAAAATTCTCAAGACATATCCTTACAACTCAAACAAAGTTTTCCAAAATATATCAACGGGTTAAATTTAATTGGTAAAAACGGAAACCTAACTTTAGATAAAGATGGTAATGGTACATTTAAAGATGAGATTTTATATTATTTAAATCAATCTGTTAATAAAGCACATAAAGACGGCATATCGCTATCAGAATATACATTTTTAAATCAAAAAAAATCCATAGAACCATATTATATCGCTAGTTTTGATGATTTTTTACAAACCTATTTAGGTCGCCAAAAAATACCGCCTGCATTTGATGCGCTGGATTTATCCAGTGGCGAAAATAATTTATTTGGCAGTGATACCATTGATAGTCGTCATTTTACCAATTTTGCCAAAACTTTTGACAATCATCACAAACACGCTCCCAAAAATACTGTTAAATTAATGAATCCAATGAATTATCTTGATGATAATAACGCAGAGATTGCACAATATTGGCGGATTCGTCATGGCGCAAAGGACGCAGATACGGGATTTGCGATATCAGTTATATTGGCTACAAAATTACAAATGAACCATAAAACTGTTGATTTTTTTATGCCATGGAATCAAGGTCATGGCGGCGATTATGATTTAAATGAATTATTTGATTGGATTGACAGCATTTCCAAAGAAACCTCAAAAAAATAAATTATGTTATGATGAGTTAATTATGATGAAAAAACATTTCTTAATTGCACTAGCAAGTCTAACAATTGGTATAGCACCTTTGTCTACTCATGCCAATACATTTGTCGTAAGTCAAAAATCTCTTGAATTTGATGAATATCCGTATGAATCTTGTGGCGAAACGTGTCCAGAAATAGATTACAGCTTTATTGATACCGGTTATAACTGGTTGGATGCGATTATTAATAAAGATGTGGTTTTGGGGTTATCTGGTTATATTGAAGAAGGCAGCTCTGAAGATAAGGAATGGCAAGCATTTAAAAATATTAAAAATCCAACCGATAAACAGCTTGCCAACCAAACCACTAAGGCAATCAAAAAATTTTCTAATGAAAATGCAGAGTGGATAAAAGAAGATAAAGACAATTCTCCTTTTTCGATGCGTTCAGTACCAAATTATCTTGGTAATAAGCAATTAAAAAATGGAAATCACTTGGAGTTATTTTCTATTAACAATTATCAATATTTAGGCGGAGCGCATGGATTGCCAACGCTTGGTTATTATGTTTTTGATATGAATAACAAAAAACTATTAGAACTGGATGATGTTATCATATCAGGAAAAAAATCAATTTTAGAAAAACTTGCTTATGAAGCCTATATTAAATATTTACTTGATAATGATGTAAATCCGGATGATATGGCTGAAACATGGGAATTTTATTTAACTGATAATTTTAGTTTTAATAAAGATGGCATAACTTTTTTATATCAACCTTATGCTATTGGTCCTTATGCCATGGGAATGCCTGAATTAACCATCAAATATCAAGATTTAAAAGGTGTTATCAAAACTGAATATTTAGATTAATCTTTTAAGCGAATATTAAGGAAAATAAATCATGAGCATGATAACCAAACAACAGTTTTATGAATTAAAAAAACAAGGGTTTAGCCACATTCCCTTAATTAAAAAAAAGCTTACAGATGACAAAACCCCTGTTTCTGTATTTGCTGCATTGCGTCAAATAAATCCAAAAGCCTATTTATTTGAATCCGTCGTTGGTGGAGAAAGATTTGCTCGTTATTCCATGATTGGTCTTGGAAAAGGCGTTTATTTTGAATATCAAAATGGCATCATGAAAACAACCAGTGAACTTGTGGGAATTCAAAGCATTAAAACTGACAAGCCTTTTGAAATCATTCGCACTTTTATGGCAAATTTTCGTATGCCAGACCAAACTATCATTTCCCAATTACCAGCCTTTAGTGGTGGCTTAGTGGGTTATTTTGGTTATGATTTAATACGTACCATTGAGCCAACTGTTGGTGATTTAAACAAACCCAATCCGATGGGGCTACCAGATTTGTGGCTAATGCTTTCTACGGAAGTTGTAGTTTTTGATAATCTTGAACATACATTATCCATTGTGGTTTATGCTAATGCCGATTTTGAGAATGGCTACGAAGACGCTTTAGCCAAATTAACCATGATTGAAAATGCCTTAGAATCACCCCCCAAATTAACCTGCACTCCAAGACCTGTACCAAAGTTTATTTCCCAAACAGGACAAGAAAAATTTTGTCAAGATGTTGAAAAAATTAAAGAATATATTTTAGCAGGTGATGTCATGCAGGTTGTTCCCGCCCAAAGAATGACTGCTGAATTTGATGGCGACCCTTTAAGCGTTTATCGAGCATTACGGTATTTAAACCCATCGCCTTACTTATTCATTCTACATGGTGAAAATTTTGGTGAAAATGCATCTGGTTTTGATATTATTGGCGCATCACCAGAAATTTTATCACGCATCGAACATGGCAAAGTTACTGTCAGACCTCTAGCAGGCACCAGAGCCCGAGGCAAAGATACCCAAGAAGATTTAGCGCTGGAAAAAGAACTGCTGTCTGACCAAAAAGAAATTGCTGAACATTTAATGCTGATTGACCTAGGACGTAATGACGTTGGCAAAGTCTGCGATATTGGCACGGTTAAAGTCACTGATAAAATGTTTATTGAACGTTATTCTCACGTCATGCACATTGCCAGTAATGTAGAAGGAAAAATTAAACCCAATTTAGATGCTTTAGATGTTTTTTGTGCAACTTTTCCAGCAGGTACACTGACAGGTTCTCCAAAAATCCGAGCCATGCAAATTATTGACGAAATAGAACCCGTTCGCCGTACCGTTTTTGCAGGAGCAGTTGGTTATTTGGGCTGGGGTGGCAATATGGATACAGCGATTGCGATTCGCACAGCGGTCATGAAAGATGGCAATATTCATGTACAAGCAGGAGCAGGTGTGGTCGCAGATTCTAATGTATTATCTGAATGGGAAGAAACCAATAAAAAAGCTATGGCGATTGTTAAAGCGGTTGAGTTGGCATGTCAAGGTTTGGAAATGTCATAGTAGTTTAAAAATTTTATTTTATAAGTTATTGATTCACTTGTAAAATTAAAATTTTTTAATCTTTTTTTAAAAAAATGCTTGCATCCAAGAAGAAATTTGCTATAATACGCACCACTTAGGAAATATACCGCCGGCTTAGCTCAGTAGGTAGAGCAACTGACTTGTAATCAGTAGGTCGCCAGTTCGATTCCGGCAGCCGGCACCATTTTCTACAGTATCCAATACATCTATTGGTGGGGTTGGGGAGCGGTCAAACCCAACAGACTGTAACTCTGTCGCGAAAGCTTCGAAGGTTCGAATCCTTCCCCCACCACCATATTTCCTACACCTATGCGGGTGTAGTTTAGTGGTAGAACCTCAGCCTTCCAAGCTGATGGTGCGGGTTCGATTCCCGCCACCCGCTCCATATTATACAATCATTCGCTCTTGTAGCTCAGGGGTAGAGCACTCCCTTGGTAAGGGAGAGGTCGCGAGTTCAATTCTCGCCAAGAGCTCCATATAGTAATAATCTCTAAGTATTGATTTACTTGGGGATTTTTTATTGATTTTAAATACCAAAATTCTTAAACAAACCTACTAACATAAGCAATTAACATCATTACAAGAAATTACACTTGTGATATTATGGCTATTATGTTGTTTATTTTTTAGGATTATGATAATGAATCGTCTATTTTATTTAACTGTATTAGCTGCCATGCTTTGTGCCTGTACTATCACTGCAAGTGATGATGTTTACACCACACCCAAACCCATTATCACCCAACCTACTTCTACTGTGGTTGTCCCTGCTGCTATCGTCATCAATGAGAAAAAAGATGATGCCATGTATGTTTGTACTTTAAAAGCCTTTACATCTACCTATAAATCTGAAAATGAAAGCAAAGGCAAAGCCAAACTTAGTGTTAAAAAACAGTGTTTAAACGAATTTAATGAAATGTTTTGTCAAGACAAAGACATCAAATGTAGTGAATATAAATAGATGATTTATCTGCCAATTTGAATAGTCTGGATATTGACAATCATATTGCTTATGATAAAATTAGTCTGAAATATGACAATTAATTCATTCTTATGAACAAACTCAGTGCTACCAAAAAATCCCCAGTGTTTTGGGTGGCTGTTTTTGCCACGCTAATCATTGGGGTACTAATTGGACGATTTAGCCAATCCAACACACCCTCACCCTTATCAAACGATACTCACAAAAAACCTCAAACCAATAATTCAGAACAACAAAAAGCCGTTGCTATGATGGTGGAAGCCGCGACACCCATACCTGTGGAAGTGACTGAGACGCTCGATGCAACAGGCATTATCCATGCTAAGGATACTGCCGAAGTAAGCGGAAAGTTAACAGGAACAACGATTGAAAAGGTGTTGGTAGATGTTGGCGATACGGTAAAAGTAGGTCAGGTTCTGGCGGTACTCGATAGCCAAGCACTCAAGGATACACTCGTACAAGCTGAAGCTGATTTGGCTTTATCACATGCCAATTTAAAAAAGGCTGAAGCTGATTTAGCCAGAGTTGAGCCTTTACTTAAAATTGATGCGATTAGTCGTCAAGAAGTGGATAATTATCGTACTATTTTGGCTCAAACCAAAGCAACCATTACCTCCAATGAAGCTCGCCTCAATAACGCCAAAACCAATTTAAAAAACACCCTAATTGTCGCCCCAGTATCTGGCATCATCAGTAGTAAAACTGCTGAGGTTGGTTTACTAGTAAATGGTTCATCGCTATTTAGCATCATCAAAAATGGTCAATTGGAGTGGCGCGCAGTCATTGACCCTAAAGACGCTAGCAAATTATCTGGTGGTCAATCTGCCGTCTTAGCTTTAAATAACGATGAATCCATCACTGGAAAACTCAGCCATTTATCACCAACAGCGGATAATTCGCGTCAGCTGATTGCTCATGTACTACTACCAAATAATAAAAAAATTAAAGCAGGAATGTATCAAGCTGGACAATTTATTTTATCCTTTGAACAAAAATTAACACTGCCAGTGTCCGCAGTAATGACGACTGATGGTTATGATTATGTTTGGGTTTTACATCCTAACACCAGTCAAAACACCTACACCGTCAAACGTGCCAAAATTACCACCCACAATAGAATTGGCGATAAAATCGTTGCTGAAATTGATAAAAATGCAATTGTCGTTGCTAAAAGCACCAGTTTTTTATCTGAAAATGACATCGTTGGTGTTGCTTTTATCAATAATCAAACTGTTTCTAATGAAGTAAAATAAAGGCAGACTTAATGAATTTTTCTGCATATTCTATTAAAAATCCGCTAGTAGCGATTTTATTATTTAGTCTGCTAACTTTGGGTGGGATACTTGGATTTTCTAAAATGAAAATCAAACAATTTCCTGATATCAGCATTCCCAAAATCAATATCAACATCAGCTATGCTGGAGCAAGTCCTGTACAACTTGAAACTGATATTGCCAAAAAAGTTGAAAATAAACTTACTAGCTTAGAAGGCGTCAAACACATTCGCTCCACCTTGCAGACAGGCAGCGCATCCATTCAGGTAGAATTTAATCTAGAAAAAGATTTATCTGAAGCCTTGGAGGAAGTGCGTTCAGCAGTTGATGAAATATCAGGCAATCTTCCTGCTGCGGCTGAAAAACCTGTGATTACCAAAATCTCTACTGCAAATTTTCCTGTGGCAAGCTATGCCATCAGTAGCGATACTATGGACAGTGCTGAATTGTCTTGGTTTATTGATGACACATTAAACAAGCGTTTATCTGGCGTCAATGGCTTGGGGTCGGTAAGTCGGATTGGAGGGATTGAGCGGCGCATCATTGTGGCTGCCAACGACACCACATTAAATAGCTGGAATCTACCCATTAATGCCCTAGCCAATCAAATTGCCAGCATCCAAAGCGATGCAACAGGCGGACTTGCTAAAATTGGTGGAGGTGAGCAAACCATTCGAATTTTAGGAGCAGCAAAGAGCATTCAAGAATTATCCAATCTACCCATCAACACTCCCAAAGGAGCTAGCCGACTTGGTGAAATCGCCAGTATATCAGATGGTTTTGCCGACTTAAGTAGTCAAGCCCTACTCAATGGTCGGTCAGTGGTGGCGATGAACATTACTGCTTCACGAACTGCCAGTGAAGTAACTTTGATTCAAGACGTAGATAAAGCTTTAGAAAAATTAAGCCAAGAATTGCCTTACATTAAAATCACCAAAATTTATGATAATTCTGAACCTGTTGCTGAAGATTACAAAGCCAGTATTCAAATGTTAATTGAAGGCTGTGCCTTAGCGGTGATTGTGGTACTGCTATTTTTAAAAGATTGGCGAGCAACTTTGGTGGCCGCAGCAGCACTGCCTTTGTCTTTAATTCCTACCTTTTTAATCATGCATCTATGTGGGTTTAGTCTTAATATTATCTCACTTTTGGCATTGTCTTTGGTCATTGGCGTTTTGGTTGATGATGCCATTGTAGAAGTTGAAAACATCATGCGTCATCTGCATATGGGCAAAACGCCCTACGAAGCCGCCATGGAAGCGGCTGATGAAATCGGGCTTGCGGTGGTCGCAACGACGTTTACTTTGATAGCTGTGTTTTTGCCAACAGCATTTATGGATGGTGTAATTGGACAATTTTTCCGTCAATTTGGTTGGACGGCAGCAATTTCTGTGTTTATTTCACTGATGGTGGCACGGCTTGTTACACCAATGATGGCAGCTTATATCCTAAAAGCCAAACCGCCCAAAGATGAAAAAACTGGCAAAATCATGAATGGTTATTTATCAATTGTTCAATGGACCTTAAATCACCGCTTGGTTACCGTGATTTTAGCAGTCAGTTTATTTATTGGCTCTTTATCGCTGGCAAAAATGCTTTCTGGCGAATTTGTACCACCTGATGATGCCAACCAAACCCAAGTTAGTTTGGAGCTAACCCCTGATGCTATCCTTGATGATACCGTACGTATTGCTCAAATGACCGCTGATAAAATTGCTCAAATACCCGGAGTGGATTCTGTATTTATTGCTGCAGGTCGTGCCAGTACTGGCGGAGATGAAGGTTTAGCAGGCGCTACCAATACCGCGACTTTAAATATTTCATTAAAACCACGAAAACAAAGGGTTAGCAAATTAGAAATTGAGCATCAAATAAGCCAAGCCATCAAAAGTGTACCATCAGCACGTTTTACCGTTGGTCAATCCGCAACGGGCGATTCAGGTTATGGGTTTTCTTTGGTTTCAGATAATTCACTGCTGCTTGAACGCACAACTGAAGACGTACTTAAAGCCATTAGAGAGTTACCAATTGTCACTTCGGTAACCAGCAGCAAGCCTCTTCCCAAACCCGAACTTGCCATTTTACCCAATGCTTTAAATATGGCAGATAAAGGGGTTACTACGCTTGACTTAGCAAACACCCTGCGCATTGCTACATCGGGCGATTACACTCAAGCCCTACCCAAACTTAATTTAGACACTCGTCAAATACCCATTGTTGTCCGATTATCCGATGATGTCCGACAAAGTGAAGGTGCCTTAAAAAACTTATACATTCCCAGCAATATCAGTAGTTTAGGTTCAGTAAAAGTATCTGAAGTAGCAGATATCAAGTTTAGTACAGGTGCTGCCCAAATTGACCGCTTAGATCGAAATCGTACTGTTAAAATTACTGTGCAATCAGCCGCTGAGCTCGGTGAAGTCGTCAAACAAGTTAAAGAGCTTAACATACTGCAGAATTTACCCGATGGCATTACTTTGATTGATGAAGGGCAAGCCAGCGAAATGGCTGAATTATTTACTGGTTTTGCCATTGCCATGGCGGTTGGGGTGTTTTGCATTTTTGGAGTATTGATTTTATTATTTCATAAAATCCTACAACCTTTTACCATTTTAATCGCATTACCTTTATCTGTTGGCGGTGCATTATTTGGTTTGGTTATCAGTGGCAGTACATTATCCATTTCATCATTGATTGGTTTTATCATGCTAATAGGGATTGCTACCAAAAACTCTATTTTATTGGTTGATTATGCCATCATTGCTGAAAAAAATGGCATGGATAGAGTCTCTGCTCTGCTTGATGCTTGCCAAAAAAGAGCCAGACCCATCATCATGACATCAATTGCAATGGGTGCGGGTATGCTGCCTTTGATTCTTGGAATGGGTGATGTTGATGACAGTTTTCGAAAACCGATGGCGATTGCTGTTATTGGCGGACTGATTACATCAACTGCGCTTAGTCTTGTGGTAATTCCTGTAATTTATACATTAATGGAAGATTTTAGTGGAATGTTTAAACGCAAAAAATCCGCTTAATCAATCTAAGAGATTGAATTTTTAAGCCAACCTGATTTATCGTTTTAATCTGAAAAAATAATTCAGCAAAATTTATTTTTGCTTAATATAATTTGTAAAAAGGCTTTACAAAGCCGGCTTAATGGGTGTATAAATATAACACCTATTTATCCACCGTAAAAGGAAATATTATGACGTTGTCATTAAATAAAGATAAAATCCGTTTTTTACTCTTGGAAGGTGTTCATGATAATGCCTTAAAAGTATTAAATGGTGCAGGCTATACCAATATTGAATATCTAAAAACTGCGCTTGATGAAGCTGAATTGATAGAGAAAATCAAAGATGCTCATTTTGTTGGCATCCGTTCACGCACCCAGCTTACTCGCAAGGTATTAGAATCCGCCGAAAAACTGATTGCTATTGGCTGTTTTTGTATTGGTACCAATCAGGTGGACTTAGAAGCTGCTTTAGAGCTTGGTATTCCTGTTTTTAATGCCCCTTATTCTAATACCCGTTCTGTAGCTGAATTGGTGCTTGCCGAAACCATCATGCTAATGCGTGGCATCCCCGAAAAAAATGCCGTGGTTCATCGTGGTGGCTGGAATAAATCTGCCAAAGACAGTTATGAAGTACGTGGTAAAACCATAGGGATTGTCGGTTATGGTTCGATTGGTTCTCAATTGTCTGTACTTGCCGAAAGCTTGGGTATGAAGGTAATTTATCACGACGTTGTTACCAAATTACCTTTGGGTAATGCGGTGCAAGCTGCCAGCCTTGATGAGCTTTTGGAGCAAGCAGATATAGTTACACTACACGTTCCTGATTTGCCAAGCACGCGCAACATGATAACCAAAGAGCAATTTGACAAAATGAAAGATGGCGCATTTTTCATTAATGCTGCCCGCGGTGGCTGTGTTGATATTGATGATTTGGCGGCTGCCTTACAAAGCAAAAAACTACTAGGAGCGGCAATAGATGTATTCCCCAAAGAACCAAAATCTGCCGATGAAGAGTTCTTTTCGCCACTGCGCGCCTTTGACAATGTGATTTTAACCCCTCATGTTGGCGGCTCAACCCAAGAAGCTCAAGCCAATATCGGATTGGAAGTTGGTGAAAAATTCGTAAAATATTCCGACCAGGGCGATACCACCAGCGCCGTAAACTTCCCAAATGTTTCTGTTCCTTTCATTGAAGGTACTCATCGTTTGCTGCACATTCATAAAAACGTTCCAGGCGTGTTATCACAAATTAATGCCGCATTTGCCAAAGCAGGTATTAACATTGCTGCTCAATCAATGTTGACTCGAGGTGATGTTGGTTATTTGGTCATGGACGTTGATGACCACGATTCAGAAAAAGCTTTAGAACGTTTAAAAGCGGTTCCTGAAACCATCAAAGTACGTGTATTATTTTGATTGATTTTTTAAATTATTAATATCAATATGTAGAGTCATTTAATCCTAAAATGACTCTCTTTTTATGTTAAAATGCTAACAATTTTTTAATTTAACTGTATTATGGTAATACTATGAAACATTATGATTATCTTGCCATTGGTGGCGGCAGTGGCGGCATTGCCTCCATCAATCGGGCGGCAAGTTACGGCAAAAAATGTGCAATTATTGAAGCTAAACACTTAGGCGGAACGTGTGTTAATGTTGGCTGCGTACCCAAAAAAGTCATGTGGTACGGAGCAAATATTGCTGAGGCAATTTATAAATACGCTCCTGATTATGGATTTGACATAGATGTTAAAGGATTTGATTTTGCAACATTGGTTAAAAATCGTACAGCTTATATTGATAGAATTTATACATCCTACAACAATGTACTAACTAAAAATGGGGTCGATGTCATTACAGGCTATGCTAAATTTGTCAACAAAAACACTGTAGAAGTTAATGGAGAAAACATCAGCGCCGACCATATTTTAATCGCGGTTGGTGGCACGCCTGCTCGTCCTGATATTCCTGGAGCTGAATATGGTATTGACTCTGATGGTGTTTTTGAATTGCAATTACTGCCAAAACGAGTAGCCATTGTTGGAGCAGGTTATATTGCTGTTGAAATTGCTGGTGTATTTAATGCGTTAGGTAGTGAAACACATTTATTTGTGCGTAAAGACCGTCCACTGCGTCAATTTGATGGCGATATTGTTGATGTCCTAACCAAAGTTATGGCGGATGATGGTCTAACTTTACACACTCACGCCACCCCTAAAGAAGTCATCAAAAACCTTGACAATTCTATAACCTTGGTATTAGAAGATGGTCGCACCCAAACCGTGGATGCATTAATTTGGGCAATTGGCAGAAAGCCTCTAACCCAAGATTTAGGGTTGGACAATGCCGGTGTCTTGACCAATACTCAAGGCAAAATCATGACTGATAAATTTCAAAACACCAATGTTTCAGGTATTTATGCTGTTGGTGATGTGATTGAAAATGGCATTGAATTAACGCCAGTTGCAGTTGCTGCAGGTCGCAGATTATCTGAACGCTTATTTAACAAAAAACCAGATGAGCATTTAGATTACACTCTAGTGCCAACTGTGGTATTTAGCCACCCCCCTATTGGCACTATTGGACTTTCTGAAGATGCTGCCAAACAGCAATTTGGTGATGATAATGTCAAGGTTTATCAGTCTAACTTTACCCCAATGTATAGCGCCATCACCAATCACCGCCAACCATGTCGCATGAAACTAATTTGCGCTGGCAATGATGAAAAAATTGTTGGTTTGCACGGTATTGGATTTGGAGTGGATGAAATGATTCAAGGGTTTGCTGTTGCCATTAAAATGGGAGCAACTAAGGCAGACTTTGATAATACGGTTGCCATTCACCCAACGGGGGCAGAAGAGTTTGTTACCATGAGATAAATTTTAAAGCCTCAAATATTATTTGGGGCTTTTTAGGAAGAAAAAAATGAAAAAATTGACATTAATCTTATTATGCAGTATTCCTTTATTGGGATACGCCAATAGCGACCAACACTTATCAGAACTTACAACAAAAGAAAAACTATTGCTTGGTAGTTGGCAATGCAAATCATCACCCAATTTTGAAAAGAAATATAATGCTACAATATCTGCAACTTATCAATTTTTACCAAATCACATATTAAAAGTTTCCAAAATCAGCAAAGAATCCAATGATGCTATTTACCGCATTGACACCGAAAAAACATGGGGGTTACTTCAAGAGGGTAAACTCACTCTGATTGTTGGACAAAATATTTCTTTGACTTACTTTGATAGTCAAAATTCCAACCCTGAAACAGACGAACGATTAAAAGAATTTGCCTCAGATACTTATATGTATTACTCGAACATCAACCAATTGGATGCAAAGACTTTTAACTTTGGTTATATCGATGCTTTTTGGAGTGAATTTGATGTTTTTCGCTGCCAGCGTATTCAACAATGAAACTTTAGATTAAACAATCAATCCCAGCGTCTTAAGACCTTTATAAATCCCATCCTCATCATGGCGTGAGTAAATAAAAATCGGCAATTGGGGTGGATAAAATGATTCAAGGGCTTGCTATTGCCATAAAAATGGGCGTCACCAAAAAAGGATTTTGATAATACAGTTGCCATTCACCCAACGGAGCAAAAGAGTTTGTAACTATGTGTGAATAAAAAGATACCCCAAAATTTAATAATTTTGGGGTATGAATTTAGATGGCTGACTTATCATTATTTAATCAAGTTTTTAATCAAACCTACGATGCCCTTATTTTTGGCACGGCGAGCCTTTGACATTCTTTCAGCGATTTCCTTGCCTTCTTTGGTTCTTAAATCCACCTTGCCATCTGAACGTCTCTTTACTGTTGATGTTCTGTTTGTGGTGCTTTTCTGAGTAGTGATTTTATTTACTCCAGTCTTAGCAAGCCGAGCTTTTTTGGCGCGCTCAACCAATTCTTTATATTCTTTGGTGCGTTTATCCACCTTACCGCTTGCAGTCTTTTTAATAGTACTCATATAATACTCCTCTCTTTTTACATGTTCAGTTATTATCTTCCACTTCAATGACCAAATCATCCATTTCATCAACAAAATCATCAAAAATCTGACTGGCTCTATTATCAGATAGACCTAAAATATCTGCAAATGCAAAATAATTTGATAATTCATCCACACTAATCACGCCATCAGCAGCCAAAACATCAAGACAAATTAACAAAACTGCTTCTTTATCAGTAATAAACTCACCTGCTTTTGCCAAATGGCCGTTGAATGTATCGTCATCCATTGCTGAGAGTTTTTCAATTTCACTGACAACAGCTTTTTGTAAATCAGCAAGTTGCAACTCATTAGATAATTCTAAAATGCACTGCTCAGCAACATCATCATAACCCTCTTCGCTAGCCATGATTGACGCACCAATAAATGGGGCAAGCAGTTTGCTTGTTAATGCCATACATATACTCCTAAAAAGTAAAACGATATCTTAAGCCTGTTTTTGCATTACGACAGTTTGATAGGCTGCTTTGGCTTGGACTTGATTAGTGCCTGTGAATTTATCGTAAGCAAAATAAGCTACAACCGCCAAAACAACCACCAATATAGCCCACACCCAAATTGGCAGACCTTGTGATACTTCTTCGAGTTCAGCATACTCATAGTCAATATGATAGCCTAAATGGTTGCCAGAAACCTTTCCAACTTCACCATAAATATCAAATCTAGAAAGCTCTTTTTGCAGGCGTGCCAAACTTGCAGCTGTCCACATTTTACTAAAAGCAACTCTTTGCCCATTACCTAATACGAGCCATTCATCATTTTTAGTAAAACAAGCATTATCATTGATAAACCAGGAATTATTTGCTTGTTTTTCGTAAGCAATATCATCAGCGGTATAAAACAGCTCACTCACACCTGCGTCAGGGCATATGCGTTGTTTAGAGAATTGGGTTTTTAGCTCCATCAGTGTTGTTTGAGGATGCATTTTAAGATAAGCAGCCATCATACCCAAAGCCGTCCGGTTTTGGCTTTTGCCAATGACATTTGCCTGTGTAATATACGTCATGATAAATACTTCCTTATACTTAAGAAAGTGCATCAATCAATTTTGAACCAAACTGACGAGTTGTCCAATTATTATCATAAGCCATCCCCACTTCTTCGGCAATTTCTCTTAATGCTCCTTTGGTATTAGCATAAAGTTTAAAGCTATCAATGCTACCATCACCTAAAACACGAACACCATATTCACCAAATTGTGCAATACCCTGATTACCATATTCTTTGATAAGTTTGCTACCAAATTGACGGGTTGTCCAATTACTATCGTAATCAAAACCAACGGCTTCAGCAATAGCTCTTAAGCTTGCAATGACATTGCTGAATCTGCGCAACACCTTAATACTACCACTATCATCTTGATAGATAAGATATTCTTTATAAACTGCTTTTTTAGCCATAATAGCCTCCATGATTAAGTGAAATTTATTGTGTTAAAAACAAAATCTATTACAAATTCTACCCCCCCCCCCCCCGCAAATTTGTCAAAAATCAACCGATAAAATGTATAATTTTTATAATTTAATGGTATAAAAAGTGTTAAAAAGTATCGTAATGGGTAGGTAAGTATTTAGTTATAATAAAAATAGTTATCTGATTTGGGAAATTTACAAAAAGAAAGAGAATACTAAATTTGCCTTTGGATAGATTTAGGTGGCTTTTGCAACAGAGAATATTTTATAGACATGCAAATTAAAGGTATTTGCCTAAAGTACGTTGTATTTTAATCATGACAGTCAAATGAATTAGCAGCACCACACTTAATTTGGGTTACACTGAGGATATATGCACTAGATTTAGTGTATTTATGTATACAAGTGAACTAAATAATAAATCAGCTGATGAGTCCAAATGTTAAAAGCCCCTGATAAATCCCATCCTCATCATGACGTGGGCAAACAAAATTAGCAACTTGTTTTAAAGCGTCATGACTATTACCCATTGCAACGCCAAAACCAGCATATTGCAACATCTCCACATCATTCAACCCATCACCAAAAGCCATGGTTTCACTAGTCTTTATGTTTAATTTATCTAAAACTTGTTTGATTCCCCGCGCTTTTGAGGCTTCTTTTACCAAAATATCCGCCCCGCTGTCATGCCAACGTACGGTTTTTAGAGTTTCTGGCAATTCAAGCGTAATTTCATCATCTTGATAAAACCCAAGCATCTGATACACTGGCTGATTAAAATCAAAAGCTGAAATTTGGCGATAGTTAATATTTAAAGAATTTAATGCGTCTGTCATTTGTTTAGTTTTTCCAACACATAAAATCTCATGCTTGGTCATATAAGCATAAGCAATTTGATGATTTTGTAAAGATTTGGTAATTTGTTTTAGATACCTGCTAGCTATTGGAAAATCCATAAATTTTTTATGTTGATATTCAATATATTGACCATTAATTGTAATTAACAAATCGATATGAAACTCTTTTATTAACTCATTGATACTATTTGGAAAAATAGATATTCCTCGACCTGTGGCAATGGCAATTTTAATATTATTTTTTTGCAAATGATAAAAAGCATCTTTTACACTTTCTGGCACAGCATCTTTTTCTTTAATATACAATGTTCCATCAATATCAAAAAAGATAATTTTTGGAGGGTTTTTAAATAATTGATTTTTAAATAACTGCATGAGATTTCTCTTATTTATTTTTGTTCATTTTTTATCATTTTTATAATATTCACCATCATACGAACAGTTTTGCTATTACAACAATCGTGTTAAAATGGCACTCGTTTGTATTATATCATGCTGATTTTATCTTTTTGGTGAATTTAGGTGTCTTATGTCAAAAATCCATATCGTTATCCCTGCCCGTTATCAATCATCACGCCTGCCTAAAAAACCACTTTTACCTTTACATGGCAAACCAATGATTTTATGGACTGCTCAAAAAGCCATGCAGGCAGAGTTTGCTGATAGCGTATGTGTTGCCACCGACCACGACGAAATTTATCAAGTCTGTCAAAATGCCAATATTCCCGTCATCATGACCAAACAACATCCGTCAGGAACTGATAGATTAGCTGAGGCCGCCGAACTGCTTGGTTTTGGCGATGATGATATTGTGGTAAATATGCAAGGTGATGAACCACTTGTGCCGCCCCAGCTTTTAAAACAAGCAGCAGATTTGCTCTTAGAAAAAACAGATTGTGTCATGGCAACTTTATGTGAAGCAATTGATAATTTTGAAGATTTTTATAAATCATCGGTGGTAAAAGTTGTTAAAACGCCCGATAATTACGCATTGTATTTTAGTCGCAGCCCTATACCTTATGACCGTGATGGGCAGCTTAATAACGCACTGGGTCAAACACCTAAAAACGCCTACCGTCACCTAGGGTTATATGCTTATCGCAGCAAACTTTTAAAAGCATTTCACAAATGGCAAGTTGGCACATTAGAAAGCTTAGAAAGCCTTGAGCAATTACGTATCTTAGAAAATAACCAAAAAATCGCTATTGATGTTGCTAAAGTCTGCCTACCTTTAGGTGTGGATACTGCCGAAGACTTAGCAAGACTCAACGCTCTATCACTGGATGAATTTTTGGCTTATTAACTCATGAATGATTATCCTGATGATGTGGCAGCAAATACGGATATATCGCCTTATTTTGCACCACTTTTGCCGTGGCAAGCTGCACTTTGGCGCACAGTTTGTCAAAACTATCATATGCAAAAACTGCCCCACGCTCTTTTAGCTGGGGGCATTTCAGGCATTGGCAAACACAGTTTTGTTTGGCGGCTGACAGCTTGGCTTTTGTGTCAAAATAAACCACTTGATGAATACAAAGGCGCTTGCGGCTATTGTCCAAGCTGTCTTTGGCTAAAAGCTGGCACACACCCTGATTTGCTGGTATTACCACCATCAAGTCGGGTTGGAGAAGCCTTTGAAGAAACACAAATTAAAATTGATGATGTGCGTTTTTTGCAAGAATACAGCCACACCAAAGGGCATGGATTAAGACTCATTGTACTAGATAACGCTGAAAATTTAACCACAGCTGGAGCAAATGCTTTATTAAAAACACTTGAAGAACCCCGTTTTGGCGTGCATTTAATTCTTATCAGCAGCTATCCAAGCCGCCTACTTCCCACCATTAAAAGCAGATTGCAGACATTACCACTAACACCGATTCATCATTTAGATGCCAAAGATTATCTAAAGCAAAATTTACCTTCTGATATTTGTCATTTGTCTGATATGTTACTAACTTTGGCAGAAGGTGCGCCTTTAGGAGCTTTATCACTACCTAATATGCCTTGGTTTGATAAGCGCGCATTGTGGGTAAAAACTTTTGTCGCACTGCAAAAAAAGACAAGGGCACCAATTGCTGCCAGCAGCTACTGGCAAACTGTGCTCAGCTTTGATGATTTTATGACCCTAACTCGCCTGATGCTACTTGAAGTTTTACGCATTTATCTAGGTTTTACTGGTATACACCAAGATATTGACATTAAAACCCTACTTCAAGATACACCACCGCCATCTTTAGAAAATCTTTATCAGTTAAATGATGAACTCAACCAAATGACCCAAGCCATCTGGCAAAATGTCCAGCCCAAATTAGCTTATGATGAACTGATGGTGCGTTTGGCAGACTTATAACTTTGTGGTTTTAAACATTGTTAAACTGAAACTGCCGCTTTAATCGCTGGATGCGATTGATAATCCATCAATTTAATATCGCTACTTTGAAAAGCAAAAATATCATCAACATTGGGATTGAGCCAAAGCTGACACAGTGGCAAAGGTTGGCGCGTTAGCTGTAGATTTGCCTGCTCAAAGTGGTTGCTATATAAATGAGTATCGCCACCTGTCCAAATAAACTCACCCACACCAAGTTCGCACACTTGGGCGACCATATGAGTCAAAAGAGCATAACTGGCAATATTAAACGGCACACCTAAAAATACATCGGCGCTGCGCTGATAAAGCTGACAAGATAATTTTCCATTTGCCACAAAAAACTGAAATAAGGTATGACAAGGCGGCAAAGCAACTTCGCCTGCTTCTTTAGGATTCCAGCCAGAAACAATTAAACGGCGTGAATCAGGATTGGTTTTGATTTCATTAATCAACCAAGAGATTTGATCAAAACCATCTGCAAGATAACTGCCATCTGCATTTTGGCTTGCCCCAAAATTTCGCCATTGATGACCATAAACCGCCCCCAAATCGCCCGCTCGTCTCCCAAAACGTGCCGTTTGTTTGGCAGTTGCCCATTCATCCCAGATGGTTACTTTGTTATCTTGCAAAAATTTGACGTTGGTATCGCCTTTTAAAAACCACAAAAGTTCAATCACAATAGAATGAAAATGCACTTTTTTTGTGGTTAATAACGGAAACCCTTTATTTAAATCAAAACGCATTTGATAACCAAAAACCGAACGGGTGCCGGTACCAGTACGGTCGGATTTATCTGCGCCATTTTGTAAAATATGGCTTAGTAGATGTAAATATTGCTTCATGGATTGCCTTAATAAATCAAATATTAGGATAATTTTTGGTCGTAAATGGGGTTTTTGTAGGCTAAAATCATTAAAATTACGCCCAAAATTATCATTGGTAAACTAAATAACTGCCCCTTACTCATCCAGCCAAAAATCAGCTCATAACCCACATCAGGCTGACGGAAAAACTCAGTTATAAAACGGCTGGCGCCATAACCCAATAAAAACAATGCTGAAATGGCGTAACGAGGACGCGGTTTTAAGCTAAATAACCACAGAATGATAAACAGTAAAACACCTTCAGTAAATGCCTGATAAAGCTGCGATGGGTGGCGTGGCAATAGCAAATAGCCGCCAATTTCGTGGGCAATGGTGGAAAGATTAGGGTCTAAAGTCAAAAGCTCATTATCTGCTGTAGCCGCTTGTGGAAAATACATCAAATACCCATAGTCACCAGAGGATACTCGCCCCCAAAGCTCGCCATTGATGAAATTACCAATTCTTCCAAAAAAAAGTCCTGTTGGCACACAAGGAGCGATAAAATCCAGTACAGTAAAAACGGATTTTTTGTATTTTTTGGCAAACCAAAACATTGCAGTCACCACACCCAAAAAACCACCATGAAAGGACATGCCCCCTTCCCATACTTTAAATAAATATAGAGGATTGGATAAAAATTCATCAAAATTATACAATATGACATAACCAATCCGACCGCCCAAGATTACGCCCATCGCTCCAAAAAACACAAGGTCGGATATCATGTCAGCATTAAAATCATCGCGCCGTTTACTACGATATAAAGCCAGTCCATAAGCAAAAGCAAACGCCAATAAATACATCAGCCCATACCAATGCATTTGAATAAAGCCCAAATCTAGGGCAATAGGGTTAAACTGTGGGTGTACAACAGCCATATTATCTCACTTTTTGTTTGTTGTTTGATTGATTTATCAATTAATGGGCTTCTTGCCAGTTATCACCCACACCAATTTCAACCACTAAAGGCACGCGAAAATCAACCTGCCACCCTAGCGTTGCGGCTGTATCTGTTAGTACGTTTTGCATAGCGTTTTGAATTAATTGACCAATTTGATCAGTAGTACTTTCATCAACTTCAAAAACCAATTCATCGTGTACCTGTAAAAGCATTAACGCCTTATCTTTTGGTAAAACTTTATCCACTGCAATCATAGCAAGTTTGATGATTTCTGCTGCTGACCCTTGCAAGGGGGCATTAATTGCAGCACGCTGAGCGGCCTCTTTGGCGACAAAATTGTCCGCATTAATATTAGGTGTGTACAATTTTCGCCCTAAAATCGTTTCTACATATCCTTGATTTTGAGCAGTGTCTTTGGTTTTTTGCATATATTGGCTAATTTCTGGATATCTGGAAAAATAGCGTTTAATGTATTCTTTGGCTTCATCGTTACTCACACCAAGCTGTTTGGCAAGCCCAAAAATACCCATACCATATAATAAACCAAAATTAATCGCTTTAGCAGCCCGACGCTCATCGGCACTGACATCTGATAACTGTTTATCCATGATTTCAGCTGCTGTTGCTTGATGAATGTCTAAGTTTTGTTTAAATGCCTCAATCAAGTTAGCATCACCACTAAAATGCGCCATCAATCGCAGTTCAATCTGAGAATAGTCTGCTGATAGAATTTTGCGGCCCTTTGGAGCGATAAAAGCTTTACGAATGTTTCGTCCTGTGCTGGTGCGAATTGGAATGTTTTGTAAGTTTGGTTCGGATGAAGATAATCTACCCGTACTGGTCAAGGCTTGATGGTAATTGGTATGTACTCGACCTTGTTTGTCAGCCGCCTTTGCCAGCGCTTCAGTGTAAGTGCTTTTTAATTTTGCCAACTCTCTGTATTGCAAAATTGTCTCAACCAATGGATGGTCGATTTTTGAAAGCACTGATTCTGAAGTAGAATATTGTCCTGTTTTGGTTTTTTTACCGCCTTTGATGCCCAATTTTTCAAATAAAATCTCCCCAAGCTGTTTTGGAGAAGCCAGATTAAAATCCACGCCTGCAATCTCTATGGCTTTTTTTTCTAAAGCAAAAATTTCTTCATCAAACTTTTGTGATAATTCATTTAAAAAACCACCATGGATTAATACGCCATTTTCTTCCATTTGGGTTAAAATTTTTGCTACGGGTATTTCTATTTTTTGTAAAAGCTCATTGGCATTTTTATCTTTTTGCAAATAACTATCAAAAATACTAAACAACCGATAGGTAATGTCTGCATCTTCACAAGCGTATTTACTGGCTGTTTGAATATCTATTTTATCAAAGGTTAATTGCTTTACCCCTTTTCCTGCAACATCTTCAAAGGTTGTGGTTTGAATATTTAAATAATGTTTTGCCAAATCGTCCATATTATGGTAAGTTGCTGTGCTATTAATCACATAGCTTGCCAACATAGTATCAAAAAACCAATGATTTAATTCAATACCATAATTTTTAAAGATGTGGCTATCGTATTTTAAATGTTGCCCAATTTTGCCAATGTTTGGGTTTTGTAAAATGGGTTTTAAAGCTGATAACACCATCTGCAAAGGCAATTGTTCTTCTAATAACAAATCAAAATCAGCTGTATGCCCAACAGGAATATAAAAACCCTCATAATTTGCCAAACTGATACTAATACCAACCAGCTGTGATTTTTGCCAATGTTTGCTGGTGGTTTCGGTATCTATTGCAAAATATGCTGCTTGCGACAGTTTAGCCATCAGTTGCTCAAAATCAGCTCGTGTATCAATGGTTTTATAAATAGGCGCACTATCGGGCAAAGATGGTACTTTTAGGGTGGATAAATCATTTTGTTTAGTTGTGGTGAATAAGTTTTGAGCTGGTTGTGATGTATGATTTTGTGTTAGATTGTTTTCGGTATAGTTTTCTAGCAATTTAACGGTTTGCTTAATTTCAGTTCTAAATTCTAATGTCTGATACAACTGATGCAATTCTTGCACACGAGCAAATTGCTCTTTTGTTGATACGGCATCACAGATATCCAGTTTTAATGCTGAAAAATCAATTGACAAATCCAAATTAGTTACAATGGTTGCTAATTGACGATTTAAAGGGATTTCATGTTGGTGCGCAATAAGACTTTTGCCCACGCTACCCTTGATATCATGAACATGCGCAATGATATTTTCAATATTATTGTATTCATCCAACAGTTTTGCGGCGGTTTTTTGTCCAACTTTTGGAATGCCAGTAATACCATCAACACTATCGCCCATCAACGTTAAATAATCGGCAATTTGAGTTGCATGAACGCCAAATTTAGCAAATACCGCATCTTTATCAATTACTGTACCTTTAAAATTATCCTCCAAAACTACCACATCATTCACCAGCTGCGCCATGTCTTTATCACCCGTTGAAATCACCACAGGATGTCCCAAAACGCAGGCGCGATAAGCCAATGTGCCAATAATATCATCTGCCTCATAACCTTCAAACACCACCATCGGAATCCCTAACAATTTGATAAGCTGATGAATAAAGGGAATTTGTTTTACCAAATCATCTTCCATCGGTTTGCGATTGGCTTTATAGTCTTTAGATAGTTGATGACGAAATGTAGGTGTTTTTGTATCAAAAGCAACTGCCATATAGGTGGGCTTATGTAATTGTATTAACCGATTTAAAGCGGTTAAAACACCTCGAATGGCATTGGTGGGTAGCCCTTGAGAATTTTGAAGAGGCGGCAGCCCATGATAACAACGGAACAAATAATAAGACCCATCAACCAAAACTACAGGCGGTTTTTGGGTATCAACATGGCTGACATCAAGATGAGCAAGGCTTGGAATAAGATTTTGAGAAATGACGGTCATGATTGTAGCTATGTGTCGCTGATTAAAATTGTGGTCATTATATATCACACCTACAAATTTTGCTTTAATTAAGTTAAATTAAAAACAAATTTAAATCTAAGCGTGGCTATATGATTTATTTTCTGGTAACCATAAATTCAAAATTGATTCTATTAGGGGCTGTTTGTCCGTTTGGTGGATGAGATTTTGAGCAATAATTTTTGCTTGGTCTAATAACACATCATCACGTACTAAATCTGCCAGATAATAATGCATATCGCCAGTTTGTTTTTTACCTAAAAGCTCGCCAGCACCACGAAGCTGCAAATCTTTTTGAGCAATCACAAAACCATCTAGATTTTCTTTTAAAATATTCAGTCGCTGCATACTGATTGGCGGCAAGGGCATTTGTGCTAAAAGCACACAAAAAGACTGGGTTGCGCCTCGTCCCACCCTGCCACGAAGTTGATGCAGCTGTGATAGCCCTAAACGCTCTGCATTTTCTATAATCATCAATGATGCATTTGGCACATCAACTCCAACCTCAATCACTGTCGTTGCAACCAAAAGCGAAATATCACCTTGCTTAAAAGCCTGCATGACTGCTTGTTTTTCAGCGGCTTTCATTTTTCCATGCACTAGCCCCACTGAAATATCCAAACGATTTTTCAGCTCTTGATACAAAAGTTCAGCTGACTGTATGTCGCGCCCAAGCGATTCTTCCACTAAAGGGCATACCCAATAGGCTTGTTTACCTTGTTTGCAGTTTACCCATACCCGCTCAATCACATCATTGCGTCGATCTCGATTGATGATGACAGTTGTAATTGGCGTACGGTTAGCAGGCAGCTCATCAATTACAGAAACATCCATATCACCATACAAACTCATTGCTAACGTCCTAGGGATGGGCGTTGCCGTCATTGCTAGTTGGTGCGGTATAATATCACTTGCACTTTTACCCATCAGCTTTAATCGCTGCTCTACGCCAAAACGATGTTGTTCATCAATAATAACCAGCCCAAGATTGCTAAAACTTACTCTATCAGAAAACAAAGCGTGTGTGCCAATGATGATTTGCACTTGTTTTTGGTCAATGGCATCCATCTGAGCTTGACGCTCTTTGGCAGATTGCTTGCCTAAAAGACAACCCACACCAACACCAAACGGCTCAAACCACTGTTTAAAATTTAAAAGATGTTGCTCTGCCAAAATTTCAGTAGGCGCCATTAACACCACTTGCAATCCTGCATCAATCGCATGGCAGGCGCAAATTGCCGCTACCAATGTCTTACCCGCGCCAACATCGCCTTGCACAAGTCGCAACATGGGCTTATCGTGGGTGATATCTTTAACCACGTCATCAATCACTCGCTTTTGAGCATTTGTCAAACCAAATGCTAAATTGTCTATTAATGCATCTGCTAACAGGCTTTTTTTAGAACAAATCGGCGCTTTATGATGCTTAAGATGATTTCTTTGCAGTAAAAATGCTAATTGATGCGCGGTAAATTCTTCTACAATGATTCTTTGACATGCTTGATGCTGCTTATTTTTTAATTGATTAATCATCACCAATTGCTCTTGCAAATTAGCAAGGGGTTTGGGAAAGTGTATGGTATACAAAGCCTGCATTAAATCCCCTTGAAAGGGTAATTTTGCTTGTTTAAACTCATCATCGTTTAAATGCGCAAACACCCCAGCAGCAGCCGATAATGCTAGCGAGATTAATTGGCGAATTTTATTTTGGTGAAGCCCTTTAACTGAAGGATAAACTGGCACAAGCCCTTCATCTAATTTTTGTGTGCCTGTAATAAAGTAGTCAGGATGAATAATTTGAGTGCCATACTGATTGATTTTAATCTCACCAAAAGCGGTAATATTTGCGCCAACTTTCATGGTTTCACGAGTTTTACTGGAAGTATGAAAAAATTTTAACTCTAATTTTGCTGTATTATCATCCAAATATGCGCTCAGTCCATTCGCCCCTGTTTTTAATTCCGTAATTGTTCCACTTACCAAACAACAAACCCCATCAATCACGCTTGCAATTGGCACAATATGGCTTTTATCTTCATAATCTCTTGGGAAATGCATCAACAAATCAAATATCCGATAAATACCCAAGTTGTTTAACTTAGTCGCCAAAGCTGCACCAACTCCTAAAAGATTGGTAACAGGCTGATTTAAAGGATTTTTTGAATAAGTATTCATACGGTTTAACCATGATTAATAAATGTATAAAATTGTAAAGAGATTAACCAAAATTAACAAGTTATATCTATAAAATAATACTCTTTTGTATAATGTTAGCGTAGTATAGTTTTTATACAAAATTAATTAAACAACTCGCAACAAAATAATTGGACAATCATCAGTTTGATTGCAATTCAGCACCAAAAAACCACCGTTTATTTATTTATTGATTTTAAATAGGATAAACGGCAAAAACAGGTTCATCAAACCTTCGTTATTGGTTTGAAACCAAGCCCTAGACAACGGTATAATGGTTGCTTATTGGCATCTGCCTAAATTGGCTATATTTACAATAATATTACTCATGGTGTAGAATGCCAACCTTATTTATACATTTTAACAGTTTATTTTAATAGTTTAGAAACAACTAAAAACAACAAGAGAATCACAGATGGCAAAAGTAGCAACTGAACAATTACTGGATTTTAAATACACAGGCACAAACCGACGCGGACAAAAAGTCAGTGGCGAAACTACCAGTAAAAGCATTGAATTGGCTCGTGCCCAACTGCGCAAACAAGGCATTGTGATTGATGACATTCGTCCAAAACCAAAGCCTTTATTTACTTTCAAAAAAGCCATTAAACCCCTTGATATTGCCATTTTTGTCAGACAACTTGCCACCATGATGAAGGCAGGTGTACCTTTAACACAATCATTTGAGATTGTTGCTGATTCTCTTGAAAACCCCAGCATGAAAGATTTGGTGTTAAAAATCAAAGCGGATATTGAAGCTGGTAGTAACTTTGCAACCGCCCTGCGCAAACACCCAAAATATTTTGATGATTTATTTTGTTCTTTGGTTGAATCTGGCGAACAATCAGGTGCTTTAGAAACCATGCTTGAGCGTGTGGCAACCTACAAAGAAAAAAGCGAACTATTAAAAGCCAAAATCAAAAAAGCTATGAAGTACCCGATTGCGGTTATTGTTGTTGCAATTATTGTAACGGCGATTTTGCTGATTAAAGTTGTGCCTGTTTTTGCTGAGTTATTTGGCTCTTTTGGTGCAGAATTACCCGCCTTTACTCGTCTGGTAGTCAGCATGTCTAACTTTATGGCGGCGTATTATATTCCAATTTTTCTAGCACTGGGCGCTATTATTATTGCGTTTTCACAAGCTAAAATGCGCAGCAAAAAATTTCGTGATTTCTTAGACCGCCTTTCTTTAAAAATACCTATCTTTGGCAATATTGTCTATCAAGCTATTATTGCTCGTTTTGCCCGCACATTATCGACTACGTTTGCGGCAGGTGTACCTTTAATTGACGCACTTAACTCAACCGCTGGAGCAACTAATAACGTCATCTTTTATGATGCAACCCAAAGAATTAAGGAAGATGTTTCCACAGGTCAACAATTGCAATTTGCCATGAGAACCACCAACCTTTTTCCTAGTATGGCAATCCAAATGGTGGGTATTGGTGAAGAAGCAGGTAGCCTAGAAGAAATGCTTGACAAGGTCGCTACTTATTATGAAAACGAAGTGGATAACGCAGTGGATGGTTTAACCAGCCTAATGGAGCCAATGATCATGGCATTTTTAGGGGTGGTGATTGGTGGCTTAGTTGTCGCAATGTACCTACCAATTTTCCAAATGGGCTCTGTAGTTGGTTAGTTTATGGACACTTTAAGCCTTCTATTACAAAATCAATCCACTGCTTTATTCTTGGCCGCTGTTTTTGGTCTATGCGTGGGCAGTTTTTTAAATGTGGTCATTTATCGCACACCACTAATCATGAATTACCAGTGGCGAAAAGAGATTGCTTGGTATCTAGATACTCAAGATGATTTTAATAAAAATGCGGTTCATCACATCACCAATGTCATTCAAGAAGATATTCCTTTTAGTTTATCTTTTCCGCCATCGACTTGCCCAAACTGTGGGCACGCAATTCGATTTTATGAAAATATTCCCATCATTAGTTGGATAATTTTGCGTGGTAGATGTTCTGATTGTCAAAATCGCATCAGTTTTCGTTATCCTTTGGTGGAATGCATTACTGCTATTTTGTCAGTTTTAGTAGTTTACACACTTGGAGCTAATTTATCTGGTCTTTTTGGTCTATTTTATCTATGGATTTTAATTGCTTTAACTGGCATTGATTTTGATACTCAGCTTTTGCCTGACCGTTTGGTTTTTCCTTTGGGCATGCTTGGTCTAGCAATTAATACTCAAAACATTTTTGTCTCTACTTCCGAATCCATTTGGGGGGCATTAGTTGGCTTTTTGTCATTTTGGAGCATTGCCAATCTTTATGCTCTTTTAACCAAAAAAGAAGGGATGGGCACTGGTGATTTTAAATTATTAGGTGCTTTAGGAGCTTGGGTTGGCGTTGGCTTATTACCTTTGATTATCTTATTATCCGCAGTTTTTGGTTCAATTGTTGGCTTGATTTTGATGCGATTATCTGGAGAAAGCAAACCCTTTGCCTTTGGTCCTTACATTGCTCTTGGTGGTATTATTGCTCTTCTTTGGGGTAATGATATTATGCATTGGTACTTATAAAGCATCAAAAATAAAATAGGTAAACCCTTATGGATTTACCTATTTTTATGATTTATTGATAATAAATATCAATCCCAATCCCAATCGCGACGCTCGCTAATAATTCTTAAATCAGGATAACTCATTTTGATGTCATATTTGGCATTGCCTTTCCATGCTTCAATGTCAAAAATAGGTTTGCCACGCCAATCATCTACATCCAAATCACTGATGGTATAACCTTTTTGAATCAAAATAGCCTCTGCTCTTTTTAAGTTAGTGTGATAATTTGGATCTTGATAGACTTGGTTTTCAATGTAATCACCAGCGTAAGCAGTTGTTACACAAGCACCAGCACCTAAAACAGCGACCAACAATAAATGGGTTAGTTTCATCATAAACTCCTTAAACAGGTTTAAAAAGATTGCTTAACTTATGCGCCTATCATAACAAATAAAAGACAGTAAAAACTTAGCGAAATTTAGAAAATGCTTAATTTTACCCACAATTTGTTAATTGTGTTGTTGTTCATTAAACAAACATTGCCAAAACTTCATCCAAATCTAATATCTTTTTGTCGCCCGTACTGCGTTTGGCGCATTCATATTTGCCTTCTACTAAATTGCGTTCTGATACCACAATTCGATAAGGAATACCAATTAGTTCTAGGTCTGCAAACTTAACACCAGCTCTTTCATCACGGTCATCAAGTAATACGTCCACACCTTGATTTTTAAGCATCTGATACAACTCTTCTGCTTTGGTTTCAGCACTGCCATCTTTAGATTTCATTGGCACAACCGCAACACGAAATGGTGCAATACTATCTTTTGGATTTGGTGTGTCCGCCCAAATAATGCCTTTTTCATCGTGATTTTGTTCAATGGCGGCAGCAACAATGCGACTTACTCCAATGCCATAACAACCCATCATTAAAGTAACTGGCTTACCCTCTTTGCCTAAAACACTACAATTTAATGCTTTGGAATATTTATCACCCAATTGGAAAATATGCCCTACTTCAATGCCACGTTTGATTGTCAGCACTCCCTGACCATCTGGAGATTTATCGCCATCAATGACATTACGGATATCAACCACACGAGTGATGGTTGCATCACGATTCCAATTCATACCTTGGGTATGTTTATGCTCAATATTTGCTCCGCAAACAAAATCACTAAGTACACTGGCACTTCTATCCACAAAAACAGGGATGTTGTATTTTGCTAAATCAACACTGATATAACCCTTAATTAAACCTGCATCTTTAATTTCTTCTTCGTTAGCCATTTCAAAGGGCGAAGCAACCTCGGCAATTTTTTCAGCCTTGATTTCATTAAGCGTATGGTCACCACGCAAAACAAGTGCTACCAATTTTGGCATCTCTGGATTTTCTTCAGAATAAGCACCCTTTACGATGAGCGTTTTTACTGTTTCAGACAGTTTGATATTTAGATGTTTGGCAACTTCTTCACACGTTGGCATATTGGGTGTATCCACATCAAGTCGTTCTTTGCTTGGATTTTGCAAAACGTCTGTACAAATTGCTTCAGCAAGTTCTACATTTGCCGCAAAATCTGAGCTGTCTGAAAAAGCAATATCATCCTCACCACTGTCAGCAAGCACATGGAATTCATGTGATGCAAATCCGCCAATAGAACCTGTATCTGCTTGCACAGCGCGGAATTTTAAGCCCAAACGACTAAAAATTCGACTATAAGCACCATGCATGTCATCATAAGTTTTTGCCAATGATTCTTGGTCAATATGAAAAGAATAAGCATCTTTCATAGTAAATTCACGAGCACGCATAACGCCAAAACGTGGGCGAATCTCATCACGGAATTTAGTTTGTATTTGATAATAACTAACCGGTAATTGTTTATAACTTTTTAATTCATTTCTGGCAATATCTGTAATCACTTCTTCGTGTGTTGGCCCTAATACAAAATCACGTTGGTGACGGTCTTTAAAACGCAACAGTTCCGCCCCATAATCTTGCCAACGTCCTGATTCTTGCCAAAGTTCAGCAGGTTGGGTTACAGGCATCAGAAGCTCTTGAGCATTAATTGCTTGCATCTCTTCACGGATAATTTGCTCAACATGCTTTAACACTCGAAGACCCATTGGCATCCATACATAAAGCCCAGAAGCAAGTTTACGAATCAATCCTGCTCGAACCATTAATTGACTTGAAACAATATCAGCATCGTTAGGCGTTTGACGTAAAGTAGCGAAGGTAAAGTTACTGGCTTTCATAAAATCACTTGAAAATAACAACAAAATTTGTGTTATCTTAAAGTAAAATTTAGGTAGGTTGCAAGAAGTTTTTTATTTGTTCATCGCATTTTTCACATAATGGAGCATTTATGCAAGAAAAACGCTTTTTTTTATCATGGTCTTTTTTTATCGTTAGCATTCTAATTTGTCTTATTAGTATCGCAATTACTGTTTTTACTATGTCATCTTTTCACCAAAAAAATACTAAGGTTACTGCTGTTAGTAAAGACGGAGTTATTCACGAAATTCAAAAACTGGGGCGCTTGCAATCAACTGCTTTTGGAGTTGATACCGTCATTACTGCAAGCAAAGAAGGCACATGGCAAAAGCTCTGGCAAGATGAACAAAAAGGTCTTTTTGTTGCGCATGGGCGAGTGCTTGCTGGTGTAGATTTGGCTAAAATAACTCCACAAATGGTAGAAATTACCCCAAAAAACCCAAATGATGCTACAACTCAAATTACTATCAACTTGCCTGCACCTGAAATTTTTGCAGTGTATTTGGATAATTTGGAACTGTATGATTGGCAAACTGGTTTATTTGGTGTAGTTAATAATGACCCTGAAATTTTAGAACAAGCTCAAAATAGCGCCAAAAATGAAGTATTAAAAAAAGCCTGCCAAGGTGAGATTTTATCCATTGGAGCTGAAAGTGCTAAGGAACAAATTAAGCGCCTATTTGCACTGACTGACATTCATGCTACAGTCACTATTGAACAGCCCCAAAATTGCACTTTAACTCAACCCTCATAAGAAGCATTCATTATAGAAAAAAACCCTTTGCCAATATCGGCAAAGGGAGGTGGAGAAAACATTGAGATAATCAGGCAACTAAAACATCCATGTTTCTTTATATGTTATTTGATTTTTAAGTTTATTTAGTAGTTATCGCTTTACCTTTTAACTGCAAAAACGCTTGTTCGATTTGTAGGCTATGTTCGCGAATTTTTTGCTCCACTTGAGCAAATTGTTCTTTTAATTTTTCATCAGCTTCATGCAAACGATTAGCGAATTCTGTGCGTTTTAATTCTATAGCTTGAGCTTTTAGAGCATGCCATTCTTCTACAGTTTTTGTAAAGGCGTCGTATTCAGCGCTAATACGTTCTTTAAAGGCTTGCAAATGGTCATCTAAAGATTTTTCGCCTTTTACAATACGTTCTTGCGCTTGTTTGAACTGCATAATGACTTCAGCGTGTTTGATGGTCAAATCATCAACTCGTTTTAAATCCTTGGCAAGCCCAATTTTTGATAATAGCGCAATCAACCACTTAGTTGGGTCATATTGCCACCATTTCACACCATTACGATAATCGTATTGGAAATAATGGTGATAATTGTGATAGCCCTCACCCCAAGTAAACAGTGCTAAAATAGCGTTATCGCGAGCGGTATTCGTATCTGTGTATGGGCGTGAGCCAAACATATGGCAAAGCGAGTTGATAAAGAATGTACAATGATGAGTTAGAACCATACGAAGCAGTCCAACGATTAAAAATGCACCCAAAACATCATTAATCAGTAAACCCACAGCACCAACAACAACAACATTGGTTAAAATGACCCAAAAGCCATAGTATTTATGTTGTAAAGTTAAAATTTTATCTTTTTTTAGGTCAGGGATGTTTTTATAGTCATATTGCCCACTTGGATATTTATGCAGCATCCAGTCCATATGACTAAACCAAAAACCGCGGCGAGCTGAGTACGGGTCTTCAAACTCATCATCCACATGACGATGATGGCTGCGATGCCCAGAACACCAATCAAACGCAGAACTTTGTACTGCTAAAGTTGCTCCCAATAGTAAAAAATACTTAATAACTGGGTGAGTATCATAAGCTTTATGTGCCCACAAGCGGTGATAACCTGCGGTAATTGACAGTCCCGTCCATGCCATAAAAAACGAAAACGCAATCCACAAAGCAGGTGTGGTGTCATGCGTCCATAAATACCAAGGTACTAATATCAAGGCAAGAAGTGGGGTGGATAACAGCACAATTGCTGGAATCCAGTTTACAGGTGGGTTTTCGTAGTCTTTTGGATTATGAGAAACAGTCATACAAAATATTCTCGTTTACAAGTTTAAAGCATTGTAGCACAAAAATATAAAAAAGTGAACGTTTATTCACGAAATTTCAAGGGATTTTACAATTTTTCCCAACCAATTGTAACAAGATTTTTCAAACCATTGAAACGTCGTTATTATCATTTAAACGAATCGTTTTAACCCGTTTTTGCAACATCCTACCTTGTAAAACACACTGGACAATTTCCAACTCTTTTTGATTTTCAAACCCCACAAAAACCCATTTTCTGCCCAAATCCTCAATATTTAATGAGTCATCACAAATGCTGATTTGGGCATCTTGGGTCAGTTTAATGGTTTGATTTTGTAGGGCAATCTGGCTATTTTTAATAACAACTGTACCTGTGGTAATCACGACTTGTTTGGATAATTTATGTTTATAAATATTAAACCCAAAAATCAAACATGCCAAGCCAAAAAAGGCTAACAGTGTTGTCTGTATAGGGGAAGTCATTGCAATAATTGCCACCAAAATTGCACAAACAACCAACACTGACGAAAACAAAAACAGTGGGTTTTTGTCTTTGCCATCCAAGGTAATTTGCACACCATCTTCCAGCACTTTTAGCATGGTAAATCCAAGGCTTGTTTTTGAGCATAAATCAACTGTGTAATGCCTTCTTTAGCAAGCGCGAGCATGGCTTGATTTTCCTCCCATGTAAATGGCGCTCCTTCAGCTGTACCTTGAATTTCAATAAAACCACCCTTTTCGGTCATTACCACATTCAAATCTGTATCACAATTTGAATCTTCTTTATAATCCAAATCCAAATACGCTTGACCCGATTGAATGCCGACAGATACCGCTGCCACCAGTCCCACCAAAGGGTCGCTATTTAATTTTCCCATGCGCTTCATGGTGTTTAATGCATCAACTAACGCCACCGCTGCCCCTGTAATGCTAGCAGTGCGTGTACCGCCATCAGCCTGAATGACATCGCAATCTACATAAATCGTATTTTCGCCCAATTTGGATAAATCCAACATCGCCCTGAGTGAACGTCCAATCAATCTTTGGATTTCTTGGGTGCGTCCTGACTGTTTACCCTTAACGGCTTCTCTTTGAGTACGTACGCCTGTTGCTCGTGGAAGCATTCCATATTCGGCAGTAAGCCAACCTTGACCCTGACCTTTTAACCAACGTGGTACGCCAGCTTCAATACTTACATTACAAAGCACTTTGGTATCCCCAAAACACACCAATACTGAGCCTTCGGCATGTTTGGCATAGTGACGACTAAAAGTGATGGGGCGTAATTGATTTAATGGGCGGTTATTGTGTCGCATAATAAAGCTCGATTGATGATAGTTTTTACCATTGTACTTTTGAAACATCATTTTAGCAATTTAAAAACCCACTTTTTTAAGTGGGTTTTTATCATTATTTGGTTTTAGCAGCTTCTAAAGCTCGTAGCTCTTTGCGTAAAATCTTGCCTACATTGGATTTTGGCAATTCTCTTACAAATTCAATACGTTTTGGGCGTTTATAACCTGTTAGATTTTCTTTTGCCCACGCTCTAATTTCTGCTTCGCTTAAACTTTCATCCTTACGTACAACAAAGACTTTTACCGCTTCGCCACTATGGGCATCAGGTATACCTATCACGCCACATTCCAATACTTTTGGATGTTTACTAATCACCTCTTCTACTTGGTTAGGATACACATTAAATCCAGAAACCAAAATCATATCTTTTTTACGGTCAACGATTTTAAAGAAGCCACGTTCATCCATCACACCAATATCACCTGTGCGAAAATAACCATCTTTAGTCATGGTTTTTTCGGTTTCATCAGGACGATTCCAATAACCTGCCATCACTTGTGGTCCTTTGGCACAAATCTCACCCAATTCACCTTGCATCACAGGATTGTCATTATCATCTAACAAAATAATATCGGTTAAAGGCAAAGGAATGCCAATTTTACCCGTATGTTCACCGGGTGGATTTAGCACCAAAACAGGCGAGGTTTCAGATAAACCATAACCTTCTACGATATAATTGCCAGTTAATTTTTCCCACGCATTAGCGGTATTAGGCAACACCGCCATGCCGCCGCCTAACGATAAACGTAAATTACTGTGGTCTAATTTTTTAAAGCCTTCATGATGGGCTAAAGCATTAAATAGCGTATTAACCGCAGGGAAAAACACAGGTTTATATTTAGCAAATTCTTTAGTCAAAGCATCAAAATCGCGAGCATTGGTAATTAAAAGCATACTAAATCCTGCTTTCATACCCAAAAGCGCACACGCAGCAAATGAAAAAATATGATACAGTGGCAATGCAACCGCGATGTATTTTCCAGTTAAATCTTCATCTTTTGGAAAAACATGATAAAAAAACGGCAAAAATTGTTCAGTGTTGATAATCAGATTTTGATGGGTTAGCATTGCGCCTTTTGCCACACCAGTTGTTCCACCAGTATATTGCAAAACTGCAACATCACTTAATGTCATCTGAGGACGTTGGTAACTGCTAGCTGGGCTATGATTTAAAGCGTCTTTAAAAGTGATGTGGTTGGGAATATTCCAAGTTGGCACCATTTTTTTAATATAACGCACCACAATATTCACCAAAAGGCCTTTTAAACCCATCATGTCGCCAATACTAGCAATCACAATATGTTTAACCTGCCCTTTGTTTTGTACCTTTTCAAAAGTGTGAGCAAAGTTTTCCACAATAAACAAAGCTTTGGCTTCACTGTCTAACAGCTGATGTTCAAGTTCATAGGCGGTATATAAAGGATTGACATTTACTAAAACCATGCCCGCACGAAGCACGCCAAGCATAGCAATTGGATACTGTAAAATATTTGGCATCATCAGTGCTACTTTGTCGCCTTTTTGCAATCCGATTGACTGCAAATAAGCGGCGATTTGGCGACTGTAGGTATCCAGTTCAGCATAGGTAATGGATGCCCCCATGCAAGTAAACGCAATTTTATTTTTATGTTTGGCGAAATTTTGTTCAAAGCAGTCCAATAAAGATTCTACGCCATCAGGCAAAGCAGCAAATTCTTGAATACCATAATCTGCATAAGTCTTATGCCAAGGACGTGAAGCTGGAACAATAAAATCTTGCATGGAAATTTTCCTATTTTGGAATAAACAATCGTTTATTAAATCAAGCTATTTTATTAAAAAATAACCATAAATTGTATTCAAAGGTAGCTATTATAAAACAAATGTTCTGCAAAACCAATCTACAAAACTACAAACACAAGTTGTATTGACAAATCATTTACAAACATCAAAGATTTATTGCTCATTTATTGCCAAAAGCTCACTGATGCAAGTTACCAGCTGTTTAGCAATTTCAAGCTTTGGGGCTTTGGTTAAGTTTTTAGCTTCTTTGTGATATTTTTCAGCAAAAAATACACTCATTGCATTATCATCACTACCAAAACCAATTTGTTTATCCGATACATCATTGCATGCTATCATATCTAGATTTTTAGCGATTAACTTGGCTTTAGCGTAATTTTGCGTGTCTTGGGTTTCAGCAGCAAAACCAACCGCTAGAGTTTTTGGGTGCGTTTGAGCAATATGGGCTAAAATATCTGGGTTTTTAATCAGCTCCAAAGTCAAACCTGCCACATCTTGGGTTTTTTTAAGTTTGTGAGGGGCGATGGTTGCCATTTTATAATCGGCAACGGCAGCACTGGCAATAAAAATATCCACCTTTTGAGCGTCAAAAATTTTTTGGCAGCAACTAAGCATTTCATCAGCACTACCAACAATCATTCGCTGAATGCCTATTGGTGTTGGCAAATTGACTTTTTTGCCACACACTAAAATAACATTTGCTCCTGCATTTTGACACGCTTTGGCAACTGCAAAACCCATTTTTCCTGATGAATAATTAGACAAAAAACGAATAGGGTCAATAGGCTCTAAGGTTGCACCTGCGGTAATTACTACTGTTTTTCCCGTTAAAGTTTGTGGCGTAGATTTTTTAGCAAGTTTTTGTTCAATATATTCACACAAATATTCAGGCTCTGGCAAACGTCCAGCGCCTACATCACCACACGCCTGCTCGCCACTATCTGGATTTATCACATCAAAACCAAACTCAATGAGTTTTTTTAGATTATATTGAGTGATGCTGTTTGCCCACATTGCTTGATTCATTGCAGGCGCTACAATAATTGGAGCAGTTGTCGCAAGGCATACCGTTGTTAAAAGGTTATCCGCTATTCCATTAGCCAATTTAGCAAGCGTATTGGCAGATAGCGGAGCAATCACTACCAAATCTGCCCACTTTGCCAGCTCAATATGCCCCATGCCAAGCTCTGCTGATTCATCTAAAAGCTCAGTATGTACCTGATGGGTGCTCAAAGCCTGCATGGTTAAAGGAGTGATAAACTCACAAGCCGCTTTGGTCATCATCACTCGTACATCTGCTCCATTTTTTATCAAAAGTCGTACCAAAAATGCAATTTTATAACATGCAATTCCGCCCGTTATACCAATCAAAATTTTGGCTTTGGGCAAAGGTTGAATGGTTGATAAATCATGATGATTATCTGTTGTCATTATATAATTCCACATTCAATTGAAAAAATAAGCGCCCTATTATACTGTAAAGTTTTGTCATAAAATTGGCTTTAACGATTTTTTTACCAAATAAATCATAAAAAGCCTTTAGGGTTATTAGTTTTTGTGATATATTTTTAAAGTAACTAATGAACCCATTAACCAAAAAGGAGATATCATGTCTATTGCTCGTATCAAAGCCTTTTTTGAGTTGGAGGCTGCAGGTGGCATTGTTCTTGCCCTTGCAGCCGTACTTGCTATGATAGTTGCCAATTCACCACTGCACGATTTATACCACGCATTTATTCATGCTCCTGTTTCAGTGCAAATCGGTCAGTTTAGTATTGATAAAGATGCTCACCACTGGATTAATGATGGTCTTATGGCAATATTTTTCTTTTTGGTGGGACTGGAGTTAAAACGTGAAACTCTAATTGGTGAATTATCAGACATCAAACAAATTATTTTACCTGCTTTATGTGCTATTGGCGGCATGATTACTCCAGCGTTAGCTTACACTGTTTTTAATCATCACGACCCTAATTTGATGAAAGGTTGGGCAATTCCCACCGCCACTGATATCGCTTTTGCCATTGGCGTTTTAAGTCTTTTAGGTAATAAAGTTCCCAACTCTTTAAAAGTATTTTTGGTATCCATTGCTATTTTTGACGATTTGGGTGCCATTATTATCATTGCACTATTTTATACTTCAGAATTATCTTGGGTGTCTTTAGGGATTGCAGCCGTTTGTTTGCCACTTTTATTTTTATTAAATCGCATGAATACTGTACGACTAACTCCTTATTTATTAATTGGGTTGATTTTATGGGCGGCGATGTTAAAGTCAGGTGTTCATGCAACACTTGCAGGCGTGTTATTGGCGTTTTTTATCCCACTAAAAAACACCAAAGACCCTGAACATTCACCACTAGAAGAACTTGAACACGACCTTCATAATACCGTTGCTTTTGGTATTTTGCCATTATTTGCGTTTGCCAATGCGGGTATTTCTTTGGCTGGAGCCAGTTTAGACAGTTTATTTCATAGTGTACCTTTGGGAATTGGGGTTGGGCTTTTAATTGGTAAGCAGTTGGGAGTGATGATTCCACTGCTTATTTTTATCAAATTAAAACTTGCCAGTTTGCCCAAAGGTACAACCATGATGCAAGTTTATGGCGTATCTTTGTTATGTGGCATTGGCTTTACCATGTCATTATTTGTAAGTGGATTAGCCTTTGGTAGTGATAGAGATGGTTTTGACCCTCGATTAGGCATTATTTTGGGGTCGCTTATTTCTGGCATTTTGGGCTATTTGGTTTTACGCGCTAACATCAAAGATGCTTGCCACCCAACATTTACCAAAAGTGAAGAGGCAGGCTATTTGAGCAATCATTAATGTTTTTAAAATGACCAATTAACCCATTTATTTTTTATGTTCTTTTTTTATACAAAAATTGACCTTTATGGTCATTTTTTGTTTTAATTTAATTTATTTTTATGAAAGATTTTATTCAAACGTATTTAAAATATACAGTATTAATTGGAACTTTGTCATTAAGCCATTACACCATGGCAAATTCTCAAATTCTTGAAAATCAAAATGTAACAGTCAAAACACTGCAGCCTAATGAAGATATTATATCTTTACATCATAATGCACCATGGACAACCAAGATTGGTTTGGCAAAAAACCGTGAGCTAGCATCCACAATTGAAGAAAAAACCAATCACAACAACCTTAATAATGATATTGATACACAAACTTTTATTAAAAATAAAATTATTGATTTGCTGGAAAAATCATTAAAAAACACACAAGAACAATCATCAAAAGATGCAGACAGCAAAGATTTGGATGAAAAACTTAACAATGATGATTTTGGTGAATGCCATCCCCAAGCCTATCAGGTTGGTATTAAGCATTTTAAATATGCTGAAACCAAAAAAGAAGATTTGGTTTGGAGCGGTTATGGCGTAAAAAATCATCGTAAATATCTTATTCATAAACAAGCCAAACCTGCTTTGGATGAAATGATAAAAGCTGCAAAAAAAGATGGGGTTACTTTAAAACCCAATTCTATTTTTAGAAGTGTCAATCGCCAAAAACAAATTATTGAACACAAACTAAAAACCCAAAAACCTTATGATGTTTATCATATTTCATCACCTGCTGGATATTCTGAACATCACACAGGGTTAGCAGTTGATTTCAACTCAATTGACAGCACTTTTGACCGTTCTTCTGCTTACCGCTGGCTTCTTAAAAATGCTGAAAAATTTGGCTTTGAACAGACATTTACTCAAGATTATTCAGAATGGAGTGGCGTATCCGAAGAATCTTGGCATTGGCGATATATTGGCAAAAACGGTGAATTTGCATATATTTTTCAAGCCAGCATCAATCGCCAATGCTAAAAGATTTAGTATGTAAGTTGTGTTAATTTATACATCTAGATATTGCTGTGCTTCTTGTAAATTCACTGTAACTAACTGAGAAATGCCCGCTTGTGGCATAGTAACGCCTTTGAGTTCATCAGCTGCTTGCATGGCAAGTTTATTGTGACTGATAAAAATAAATTGCACATCAGCAGATAATTCATGAATCAAACTGGTAAAACGTCCAACGTTGGCGTCATCAAGTGGCGCGTCTACCTCATCTAACAAGCAAAAAGGGGCGGGATGCTGCTTAAAAATCGCAAAAACTAGACTAAGTGCCGTCAAGGTTTTTTCACCGCCTGATAATACAGCAAGGCGAGAGTTTTTCTTGCCCTTAGGCTGTGCCATCAGCACAAGTCCTGCTCGCCATTTGTCGGTTTTGGATAATGTTTCATCATCCAATAACGCCAAACTTGCCTGACCGCCTTCAAATATTTTAACAAACAGTTCATTTAGCCGCTGATTCACAGCATCCAACATTTGTAAAAATAGCGTTTTAGTTTTTTTATCAATGGTTAAAATAGCTTCTTTTAGGGTTATCATACTTTGATGCACATCATCAATTTGCTGCTGCATGGGCAAAATTTGCTCATCAAGCTCTTGCAGTTGTGTCAAAGCTGTTAAATTAACCGCGCCTAACTGGGTAATTTTTTGCTTTAATGCATCAATTTTTTTATCCAATTCATTAAAATTAGGAGGAATTTTTGCAAAATCAGCCAATTGTACATTTAAATCAAACTGAGCATTTTTTTGTCGCATTTGTTCTGATAAATCCGTTAAACGGCTGGTAGTTACAGCAATTTGAGTATTAATATCTGTATAATTTTGACATACTTTAGTAAAAAGCTCTTGATGATTTTTTAGATGCATCTCTTCATCAGAGGTCTGATTTTCCAGTTCAAGAAGCTGTTTATCAATATCATCAGTACGCTGTTTTAATGCTTCCACCATAACCACAGTTTCATCAAGCCGCTCTTTGACTTTGGGTAAATCCGTTTGATTTTTTTCTTGCTCTTTTGTCAGAACCTGAAGTTCGTTTTCATCTTCTTTGGCTGATTTTTGGGCAAACAAAATCAAATGTTCAGCATGTATTTTTTGTTGTTGCCAGCTTTGCTGATTTAGTTTGAGTTGATTAATTTCGGCGTTAATTTGTTTAATTTTATCTGTCAAATCGCCATCAATTTTATTAAAATCTTTTAACTCATATTGAGCTTGCTGAAGCTTGGGATTTAAAACATCCCATTGCTCTTGGATGGTCAAAAGCTCACCTGCCAACTCGCTCAATTCTTTATCTAATTCTTGTTTTTCATCCTCTAATACAGCGTTATTTTTAACAAAATTTTCTTCATGGAGCATTTTTTGCTGCATTTTTAGGGTTAAATGAGTAATTTTTTCCTTGACGAGATGCAGCTCTTTGGTTGTACTAGCAACCGTCTGTTCATGAGTTTTTTGTTGCTGCTCCAAAACATGCAGTTTATCTACAATTTCAATAAACGCTGATTTTTTATCCATTAATTTATTTTGTAAACCATCAAGACAATTTTGTATTTGCTCTAAACGCTGACGGTGATGAATTTGTTTGGATAAAAACTCATCATTAATAACTTGAAAGTGACTGACATGCAGAATTCCAAATACGCCAATAAGCCAGCCTGTTGGTGTAAAAATCATCATACCTTGTTGAAAATGATGCTGATACATTTGAGCAATATCTTGCAAATTGACATCGTGGTTTTTCAACAAAAAAACATAATGAAATAAATCCAATTGTGGTGCTTGTATCAGTTCATCTAAAGCAACTAGCCCGTTTGTATCATGCCAATTTTTCTTCACACTCAATTGCTTTTTAAATAAAAATGATGTTGGATGACTATTATTGAAAGTAAGATGTACGCCGTTTTTATCCAGCATTGTCATCAAATCATCACAAATTGCCGAATCAAGCCAAATTTGCAAAAATTTATCCAAAATATCGGCGTATTGCTCGCCTTTTTTGGTTAAAACGATGCTCTGTTTCAATGTTGTCCAAACTGGTTCTTTAGAAGTTGCAACATTTACTTTCTGAACGTGAGTTTTTTGGTCGTTTATCCACTGATTGATTGCAATTTGCTCACTTTGTAATGAAATTTGCTGCTTTTCAAGTTCATAAATTTCTTGCTGTAACTGAACATGTCGCTGTTTTGTTTGCTGCAATCGTTCTTTGTCAGTTTCTGTTCTTGTTAGTGTTTCAAGCTCTTTTTGTAGTCCAATTTGTGAATTCTTTAATAAATTCAGTTCATCAGCATCAAAATCGGCGTATTTTTTAACGTGATTTTGCTGTTCGCGCTGTAAGTTTTGATATTTTTTTGACCATTTATCCAGTCTAATATTGGTTTGTTTTTGAGTGTTCTGAGCAATATTTTTGGCATTTTGTAAAATCTGTTTTTCATTAAACAATTGATTTAGATGGTTTTTTGCTTTTTGATAACCAATTTTATGGTCATCAAATTGTTTTTGGGCATTCTGCAATTTTTCAATCAACTTTTGAAGTTTTGGCGTTAGTGCAACCAAATCTTGCTCATAAACCTGTTGCACATTCAGCTGTTTTGTAATTTGCACTCGAGTGTTTTCTTGTCGCTGCTTTAATTGCGTGATTCTTAGCTGGTTTTTCTTGATGGTTTGAATAAGTTCTTGATATTGATGACTGAGAGTTTGGGCGGATAAACTCACATCATGATATGTATCTTTGGCTTTATCTTTTTGAGCTAAAAGCTGGTTTATTTGCAATGTATTCTCATCAATTTGCTGCTTTGATTGTAAAATCTTAGTTTGGCAATCGTTTACAGTTTTTTGGATGATTGTCTGAAGCTGTTTTTTTTCTTCCACCAATTGCCAAGTTTCAAAAATCTTTTTTAATCCTTCTTGCCAAAGCAGTTTATCTAATTTTTGACTCAATTCTTGATAAGTTTTGGCTGATTTGGCTTGCTGCTGTAGTACAGATTGCTGTTTTTTTAATTCACCTTGCAAATCTTGTAATCTATCTAAATTTTGACTAGCCTGCAACAATTGTTTTTGAGTTTCTTCTCGACGTGCTTGGTAACGTGAGACGCCCGCAGCTTCTTCAATAAATGCTCGAAGTTCCTCGGGTGTACTGTCCACAATTCGCCCTATCATACCCTGCTCAATCACTGCATAACTTTTAGAACCAAGCCCCGTCCCTAAAAATACATCAATCACATCGCGACGGCGTACTTTTTCCCCATTGATAAAATAATCCGATTTACCTTCTTTGGTGATTTGTCGTCTTAAAGTCAATTCATGATATAAATTTAAAGCATGGCAAATTCCTGCCTTTTCATCCTGAGTATGTTCAAAAGTCAAATCAACACTCGCCAACGATTTACCACTGCGTCCGTCAGCGCCTGAAAAAATTACATCGCTCATTGCTGTGCCGCGAAGTTGTTTTGCTGATGTTTCTCCTAAAACCCAACGAACCGCATCAATGATATTAGACTTACCGCAGCCATTTGGCCCAACAATAGCAGTAATGTTGTGTTTAAACGTAAATGTTGTTGGGTTGGCGAACGATTTAAACCCTGCTAATTTTAAAGACTTTAGGCGCATGATAAAGCAAATGTTGATAAAAATTACACAAATTATAACATTGATTGGATTTTAAAAAGCAAAAAATAAGTCTTCGCCAGATGGCAAAGACTTATATGATTTGGCGTCAGACGAGTATTTATTCTGCGTCTTTTTTCGCACCCAACTTCTCACGGATACGAGCTGATTTGCCAGAACGCTCACGCAAATAGTAAAGTTTGGCACGACGTACATCACCACGACGTTTAACGCTGATGCTGTCAATGATAGGTGAATGAAGTTGGAAAGCACGTTCAACACCAACACCACTTGAAATCTTACGCACGGTGAAGGATGAGTTTAAACCACGATTACGTTTAGCAATCACAACACCTTCAAAAGCCTGTAAACGCTCACGGTCGCCCTCACGAACTTTTACTTGCACCACAACGGTATCACCTGGGGCAAAAGATGGATGTTGTTTTAATTGGGCATTTTCAACCAATTGAACTAAAGGATGTTTATTACTCACAAAATATCTCCAATAAATGACATAGGCTATCTACCTTTTTAAAGTGGTTAAAAGGTCGCATATCATCATACAATTAACAGGATAAACCTGCTATCTAAACCACTTAGATAAAGGGTTATATTTTAATTATAAACCTAAAAAAATACAAGTAATTTTATAAGTCTTTTAACCATTTTAATTGTTCTTTAGTTGGACTAAATTGTTCCCATAAATCAGGGCGCTTGGCTTGAGTATGTTTAACTTGCTGCAAAAATCGCCATTTGGCAATATTTTTATGATGACCAGACAATAAAACATCAGGGACATTTTGACCATCAAAACTAAGCGGCTTGGTAAAATGTGGGCAATCCAAAAGTCCGTCCACAAAACTATCTTCAATGGCGGAATTTTGATTCATCACATCAGGTAAACGGCGTATTAGACTATCCATCAGCACCATTGCGGGCAGCTCACCGCCAGTCAAAACATAATCACCAATGGAAATTTCCATATCCACATAACAGTCAAGAATCCTTTGGTCTATTCCTTCATAACGTCCACACAATAAAATTGCCCCATCAAATTTATTTGCCATATCCACAACCAAGGATTCAGATAAGGTTTTTCCTTGTGGTGATAGATAAATAACAGGGCAAACCACTTTAGCTAAATCTTTTTGCTGAGCCAAAAAATAATCATTAGCGAGTGATTTGGCGGTCAAAATGGCTTTTTTTAGCGGTTCTGCCATCATTACCATGCCCGGACCGCCTCCAAAAGGACGTTCATCAATACGCCGATAATTATCCGTTGTAAAATCTCTAGGATTAATAAGATGTATGACTGCATGATTATTGTGAATAGCTTTGGCAGTAATTCCAAAATCTGTTACTGCAGAAAACATCTGTGGCATGATGCTAATAACCACAAAAAACATAAACACCCTATTATTTATCAACAATTAATAATCTTTTTCCCACACAACCAGTATCTTAGCAGCTTCCAAATCCACATTCAACACAGTATCTGTATGCCAAGGAATTAGGCGTTTCTCATTATCAATACTATCTTTTGTAGGCTTTACATCCATAATCTCATGCGCCCCTGTTTCAAACATTACATCAATCACGCCCAAATTTTCACCTTGCTGATTGATGACTGTTAAGCCTTCCAAATCTGACCAATAATATTCATCTTCTGCCAAGGCAGGTAAACTTGTTTTATCTACCCAAATACTGACGCCATTCATCGTTTCAGCGATATTTCTATCAGCAATTTCTTTAAAACTTGCAACCAGTCCTGAGCCTTGCTGACGCCAATTGGTTACAGTTAAAGGTTTAAACCCAGTGGCAGTTTTCATTTGCCAATTTTTTAAGGCAAAAATATCAGTGTGATTATCCATATGGCTAAACACCCAAAGCCAACCTTTGATTCCATAAGGTTTTTTTAAAGTGGCAATTTGAATTAAATTTTGTTCTTTAGATTGTGATAATGGTTTATTCATAACTATCATTTGTCATTAAAATCTCAATAAAAAAATCGGCTTGTGAAACCCACAAACCGACTTTTATCATCAAAAACTTAGGCGTTTTGTGATTTAACCAAATCTGCAACGCGCTCAGACGGTTGTGCGCCTTTTGCAATCCAAGCAGCATAAGCATCTAAATCAATGCGGAACTTAACTTCTTGACCACGTGCCAATGGATTGAAAAAACCGATTTTTTCGATATGGCGACCATCACGGGCAGCACGTTTGTCAGCAACAACAACTTGATAAAAAGGACGTTTTTTTGAACCACCGCGGGCTAAACGAATAACAACCATTTTTTAACTCTCTTTTTTGTAAAAATCTAAAATAAAGTGCAAGAGTATCAGGGCGGATGCCCTACATTGATGCTGGTTGCCGAATTTGAGGATGAGCCGATGGCAAAACCAGAACTAAAGTGCCAATTATAACAAAAAATTTTAGTAAAGTAAAATGAGTTTAATGGGTTATTAACATCAAATCCAAACAATCCATCAATACACTATCTTATTAAGTATAAACACTACGGTGCATTTTTCTTAATTATGCTACAATAACCTCACTTTTTTGGGGTTGGGTTTATGAAAAAATTACTTCATTTTTGGCTATTAAAATTTCGTTACAGTTTAAACTCCAACACATGGCACACCGTTGTCATGATTATTTTTATTGTATTTGTTAGCGTTGGTCTTTCCGTTTGGCTCTTTTGGCGAAGTTTATATTTACCCGAAATTAAAACCCACGCTCACTATTTGGCCAGCGAATTGGAAATTTTTGACAAAGCCAATACCAAATTTTCCAACGACCCAAAAACTTTACAATGGATTCATCAGCACAGTCATATGGAAATCATTAAAAATAAAGATGAATTTCCAGAGGTTAGCGATAAAGTCATTGCTGGGTTTTTTACTAAAATTTTTGCCAGGGAGCTTACCAATCAAGTTGGCAGCAATGTGCAAGTGTATTTTAAATTCAAACCCACTCCCCATCTTTGGATACAAGACCAGCGATATCCAGATGTTTGGTTTCGCGAACCTATGCGGCATTATTCGCAATACAGTACAGGAGTATTGGCAGGATTTTTAGTTGGACTGCCAATTTTAACCATCTTAACAATTTTAATTATTGTTCGCCGACTAAATCGCCCTTTAAAACGCCTTGAGCGCACTGCAACTGATTACATCAATCTAGGTCATGCCACAACCTTACCTACCAATAAAGGCTCTAACGAGATTCGCAAAGTGAACACCGCCTTTAATCGGCTATTTACTACACTCAGTCAAGCCCATAAAGAACGCACCATTATGCTTGCTGGTATTTCGCATGACCTGCGCACACCTTTGACACGAATGCGTTTAACGGCTGAAATGCTACCTGATGAATTTTTTCGTGAAGGGCTAGTTTATGACATTGAGGATATGGATGCAATTTTAGAACAGTTTATTTCTTTTATGAAAGATGGCTCTGATGAAGCAGTTCGACTAACTAACCTAGAAAGCATTTTTCATGAAATTATGGTGCAATTTGGGGATACACATTTTATTTATCACAATGAAGTTATTCAAGATGTCGCTGTCAGACCGTTATCCATTAAACGCCTGATTGTTAATCTTGTTAATAACGCCCTACGTTATGGCAACCAGCCAATTCATTTAAATGCGCGCATCTTACCTGCTGACGAAACATCAAACCCTAATGAAATATCATTTCCAACACTGCTTTTAGGGGTGCGTGATGAAGGTAACGGTGTTGCTGATAGTGAGCTTGAGCGCATCATGCAGCCATTTGAGCGCGGAGAGATGGCACGAACCACTCAAGGTAGCGGTCTTGGACTGGCGATTGTTGAGCGAATTTCTCGCCTACACCAAGGGGAAGTGTCCGTAAAAAACCACCCTGATGGTGGTTTGCAAATTTGGGTTAAAATCCCTCTAAAATCACAAAATATTAAAAATAACACTGAAGAAGTTTAGAAAGCATCATAGGCAGTTACTTTTTACCAATTTCTGGAGGAAGTTTATTGGTTGAATTTTCAAAGGGTACAGGGGCTTGCAGACTTTTTTTCGCATCAACTAAAGCCTTGGGTTCTGATTTTGGAGCAAGCATCAAATAGCCCAACAGTGCAACATTTGCCACAACCAAAAAACTAAAAATATAAGGCATAACCATCCCAACCTATCAACTAAATACAGCAACTTAAACTATCAACAATGACTGCTCACACCCTTATGGTAACATATTTATTGACCAAAAACATAGAGTAATGGTCAATTAAGTAACATTGATTACCTAAATGGTTATAAATGTTACCTAATTGGTATAATTGCATAATTATTAATCGAAAAAACAATCAGTGTTTTTTATCAGCAATTTCTTGGGTAAATTCATCAGCAGCAATAGCAATACCTAGCTGTTTAACAGGCCATTGCATGATAAATCTGGCGCCATGCAAAGTTGGGCTTTCATCTACGCTCATATTACCATTAAACCAAAATGCAATGCGACTTACGATAGAAAGTCCCAAACCATAACCTCCCGATGCTCGGGTACGACTGTCATCAAGGCGCGCAAACGGAATAAATACTTTTTCGCGATCCGCTTCTGGAATACCTTGCCCATCATCTTCAACACTTACAAATGCCATATTTTTATGAACACCAGCGCTGATGACAATGGTGCTACTAGCATAACGCAAAGCATTACCTGCCAAATTTTGCACCACTCGATGCAAATAACGTCTATCCGCCATTGCTAAAGTTTTTGCACTTGGTGGGTTAATTTGAACTTTAATTGGTTTGCCCAGCGCATTGGTTTCTTTCTCAATTTGCTCAAGCAACTCTTTGAGCTCAACCATCTGCCAGTCCATGCTTGGTGAGCCTTCCTCTAATTTGGCGTAAGTTAAAATTTCATCAATCAACTCATTTAACGCTTCAATATCTCCATCAATGTATTCTTTTTGGATTTGTCGAGATTCATAATCATCATCATCAGCCAACATATCCACCGCAAAGCGAATTCTGGCAACGGGTGTTCTTAGCTCATGGGAGACAGCACGAGTAAGCTCACGTTGAGACTGAATTAAACGTTTGATGTGTTTGGTCATCACATTAAATGCTGATGACAGTCGTGCCACATCATCACTACCAACTACCTGAACGCTGGTATCCAATTCACCTTTAGTAACTCTATCGACACCCATTTGCAAAAGCTGAAGCCGTCTTTGCAATGGGAAAATCAGTCCATAAACTCCCACACTAATCAGCAGCAAAGAAATCAAAATCATGCTAACAATCAAATTAAGTGGAAAGTAATTAAATAAAGCAATAGGACCTGCAACGATTGCCAAATTATCAATTTCAGATTTTACTACCAGTGAAACGTTGGGGTCTTGTGTAACCACACTGTCTTTAAATAAAATCACTGGTTCTTGGCGATTTAATTTAGCAAGCTGCTCATCATCAAGTCCAAGACTTGGCAAAGTTTCCAAAGTAACTGGATAACCAAATTTTTTACTTAAAAAATCAAGCCGTCCACGTTTAGTATCAAAACTGGGGTAATTAGACAAATCTTGGAATAAAAATAGCATGATTGCCCGTACTTCTCGTTCACTTAAACGAGCAATTTTAGTCGATAATACGTTATTTTCATCGCCGATACGATAATAAACCCATGATTCATTGGTTTGTGCGTTATAACGAACTACCGCTCGTTCCTCACTGAGGCGCTTTAGCTCTCTTGCTTTAAATCCCACACTTTCCACCGAAGTAATGGTGAAAGGGGAGCCAAACAATCCACTGGTATTTTTCAGCCAGGTTTCACGTTCTTGAGGTGATTTTTGGGCAGCCAAACTCTGACTCGTTAGATAAAAAGCCCCTGTTGCAATATTTTCACGATACGATTGAATGCGTTCTTGGTTAATGGTTTCAATCAGTAAATATGCAATAAACGCCACTACCAAACAAATCAGTAGCAGTCCTGAATAAATACGAAAAAAGATGCTGCGTTCAGCAAAAGAAAACAACGTCATACCCCAAACCTATACGAAAACAAAAGCCAGCTCGAAGCCAGCTTTTGTTTGATAAATCCAAAATTAATTACCATCTTTAACAAACAAATAACCTTTGCTACGCACGGTTTTAATGCGTTTTGGATTTTCTGGGTCATCGCCAATTTTTGGGCGAATGCGCGAGATACGCACATCAATGGAGCGGTCCTGACCGTCATATTCTATACCGCGCAAACGCTCAAAAATATCTTCTCGCGATAAAATACGACCTGCATTTGACGCCAAAAGCCACAACAAATCATACTCAGCACTGGTAAAATCCACCACTTTATCATTTAAAGTTACAGAGCGTCCGCCATTATCAATTACCAGCTCGCCAAACTCAAGGCGTTGTGGAGATTCATGACTAGGCGTTGCCTCGGAACGACGCAACAACGCCCGAATACGCGCCAATAACACACGAGGCTGAGCAGGTTTGGCAACATAATCATCGGCACCCATTTCAAGTCCAAGGACCTGGTCCATATCCTCGGTACGAGCAGTAAGCATCAAAATTGGATTATGATACTGCGGGCGCACCTCACGACACACCGTTAAACCATCGCTGCCTGGCAGCATAACATCAAGTACAACTAAGTCGGGTTGCTCACTAATGATGCGACGAATGGCGCGAGTGCCATCTGTTTCAATCGCTACATCTAAGCCATTGCGTCTTAGGTAATCTTGAGTCAGTGTTGCTAAACGCTCGTCGTCTTCAACAATCAAGATGCGCGGAATATCATCTCTTTCTGCTAGGTTTGTTACCATACCTTTCCTCAACAATCAGCTAATTAATGTTTGCACGATTTCTTAATTTTTCAATAGTTCGTAATTGTGCTAAAGATTCTGCCAATGCTAATAGTGCCACGTTGGTTTGAACGTTGCTGTTTTGGTTGGCAAGCATTTGTTCAGCTTGACGGCGAGCTTCCAAGATTCTAGCTTCATCCAAATCATGAGCTCTTTCAGCAGAATCAGCAAGCACGGTTACTCCATGGGGCTGAACCTCCAAAACACCACCTTGGATATAAATAATTTCCTCTTTGCCGTCAGCAGCTTTTAGGTGCATTGCACCTGGTTTTAGCAGTGTAATTAGCGGAGTGTGTCCTGCCAAAATACCCAACTCACCATCAACGCCCATGGCTACCAGCACATGAATATCGCCAGCGTACAATTCCTCTCTTGCACTGACAACGCGGCATTTAAAATTTGCCATATCATACTCCTAATGTTTTGAATTCATAGAGTATCGCTCGTATATTATACCACCAAAATGATGTCTAATAATATTTACGACAAAGGGGACTTGAGAAATTTTTGTACTTAAAAATCCACAAATCCCCATGCTCTATAAAGCACCTAATTAATTATAACAAAACATCAATTAAGCAGCTTTTAATTTTTCAGCTTTTGCCACAACTTCATCAATACCGCCAACCATATAGAAGGCTTGCTCTGGAAGATGGTCGTATTCACCTTCAATAATTGATTTAAAGCCAGCAATGGTATCACGCAGCGCCACATATTTACCTGGAGCCCCTGTAAATACTTCAGCTACGTGGAATGGTTGTGATAGGAAACGTTGGATTTTACGTGCGCGATAAACAACCATTTTATCTTCTTCAGACAATTCATCCATACCCAAAATGGCAATAATATCTTTTAATTCTTTATAGCGCTGTAACACTTCTTGTACACCACGAGCAACATTATAATGCTCTTCACCAATTACCTGTGGATCTAGCTGACGGGAGGTGGAATCCAAAGGGTCTACCGCAGGATAAATACCTTGTGAAGCAATATCACGACTTAATACAACTGTTGCATCCAAGTGAGCAAAAGTGGTTGCTGGTGATGGGTCAGTTAAGTCATCCGCAGGCACATAAACAGCTTGAACCGAAGTAATTGAGCCTGATTGGGTAGAAGTAATACGCTCTTGCAATAAGCCCATTTCTTCTGCCAGTGTTGGCTGATAACCTACCGCTGATGGCATACGTCCAAGCAGTGCTGACACTTCGGTACCTGCCAAAGTATAACGATAAATGTTATCTACAAACAACAACACGTCACGACCCTTGCCAGTGGTTTCGTCTTTTTCATCACGGAAATATTCAGCCATTGTCAAACCAGTTAGGGCAACACGTAAACGGTTTCCTGGTGGTTCATTCATCTGACCATAAACCATAGCCACTTTTGATTTGCTAAAATCTTCTGTATTAACAACGCCAGCTTCTTGCATCTCATGATAGAAATCGTTACCCTCACGAGTACGCTCACCAACACCCGCAAATACAGATAAACCAGAATGTTTTAAGGCGATGTTGTTAATCAATTCCATCATATTTACAGTCTTACCAACACCGGCACCACCAAACAGACCAACTTTACCACCTTTTGCAAATGGACAAAGCAAATCAATAACTTTAATACCTGTTTCTAAAAGTTCAGTTGAGTTTGATTGCTCATCATAACTTGGTGCTTCACGGTGGATAGACCATTTCTCAGCAGCATTTACAGGACCTGCCTCATCAATTGGGCGACCTAGTACGTCCATGATACGACCCAAAGTTGCTTGCCCTACGGGAACAGAAATTGGCGCGCCAGTATTTGAAACAGGCAACCCGCGTTTCAGACCTTCAGTTGAACCCATGGCAATGGTACGTACAACGCCATCACCTAATTGTTGCTGTACTTCTAAAGTTGTTTCAGTACCATCAACGCTTAAAGCGTCAAAAATTTGTGGTACTTGACCACGATTAAATTCAACGTCAATTACCGCACCAATAATTTGTACAATACGACCGCCACTCATTACATTCTCCAATTAAGATTTACTGCATCACACCATATTTAGATTGATTAGCAGTCTCTCTAAAAGTGTAATTTGTCACCACACCTTTAGTATCAAATAAAATAACCAATTCTTTAGTTTTAGTATTGTCCCCTAAAGAAAAGAAGTTATATGGGATAAAATTTCTTGCCATAGGTTTGGATTTTGAATGTCGGTATGTCCAAACTTCATTACCACTATCTGTAAAAGATACCGCATCCGCTGAGCCAAACTTTTGAGTTACTTCCTGCTTAGTTGTCTTACCTTTTTGAATGGCGCTATCAATACTTTGTTGGGTCTGCTCTTTCATAGCAACATTCCCAGACGTTACGCAACCGGTCATGAGTAATGCACAAAATAAGGGAGCAACAAAACCAGGGTTCACTTTTGACATCAATTCCCTACCTCAATAATATTAAGAGACAGCAGCCGCACCGCCAACGATTTCTGAAATCTCCTGAGTAATCGCCGCCTGACGCAACTTGTTATAAACCAACTGTAATTCTTTAATTAAGTTACCTGCGTTATCGGTCGCTGCTTTCATTGCCACCATACGAGCGGATTGCTCTGACGCAATGTTTTCAAGTACAGCTTGATAAACAATGGATTCAATATAACGCACCATCAGGCTATCAATTAAAGACTTGGTGTCTGGCTCATATATATAATCCCAGCCATGTGATGTATCCTGATTATCCAACTTACCTTCTGGCAAAGGTACCAATTGAATTAAAGAAGGTTTTTGTGTCATCGCGTTCACAAATTGGTTGTAAACCAAGTAAATACGATCAAGACGTCCTACTTTATAATCTTCCAACATCGTCTGAACAGGTCCACTTAGCTGCTCATAACTAGGGCTATCGCCATAATCCGTTAAAGCTGAACTAACTTTTCCGCCAAACGTTCTAAAAAAACTAACACCTTTTGAACCAATAGCCGCAAACTCAATTTCAACGGATTGTTCTTGATATTTCTTCACGGATTTTAACAGGTTTTTAAATAAGTTAATATTTAAACCACCCGCCAAACCACGGTCTGATGTCACCACAATAAAACCAACACGATTTACAGGACGACTGACCATGTATGGGTGCTTATAATCCGATTGCGCTTGCACCAAGTGAGAAACCACACGGTGCATACTTTCGGCATAAGGGCGACCCATCTCCATACGTTCTTGTGCACGGCGCATTTTACTGGCAGCAACCATTTGCATCGCACGGGTAATTTTTTGGGTGCTTTTGATGCTGGTTACTTTTGCACGTATTTCTTTTAGGCTTGCCATAACTATTCCAATACTGAATTTATACAGAATTTATGGTGTATATGTATACACCATAACTGCCAAATTAGTAGCTGTGTGATGATTTAAAACTCTGGATTGCAGATTTTAAACGACCTTCAATATCGTCGTTGTAATTTGCCGTTTCATCAATTTCTGTCATCAATGCAGCATGCTCATTGCGCAAATAACGCAACAATGCATCTTCAAACGCACCAATCTTTTCAACAGCCACATCTGTTAGATAGCCTTCGTTTGAAGCATAAATAACTGCTGCCTGATCAGCAATAGACATTGGCGCATACTGTTTTTGTTTCATAAGTTCAGTAACACGTTGCCCATGCTCCAGTTGCTGTTTGGTTGCATCATCAAGGTCTGATGCAAACTGAGCAAATGCCGCTAGTTCACGATATTGGGCTAACGCTGTACGGATGCCACCTGATAGCTTCTTGATAATTTTAGTTTGAGCCGCGCCACCAACACGAGACACCGAAATACCTGCGTTTACCGCTGGACGAATACCTGAGTTAAATAGGTTTGACTCAAGGAAAATCTGACCATCTGTAATAGAAATTACGTTGGTTGGTACGAATGCTGACACGTCACCAGCTTGAGTTTCAATAATTGGCAATGCTGTCAATGAGCCTGTCTTGCCTTTTACTTGCCCACCTGTAAAGGCCTCAACATAATCGGCATTAACACGAGACGCACGTTCAAGCAAACGAGAATGCAAATAGAATACATCGCCAGGATAAGCTTCACGCCCTGGTGGACGGCGTAACAATAGAGAGATTTGGCGATAAGCAACGGCCTGTTTGGATAAATCATCATAAATGATTAAAGCATCTTCACCACGGTCGCGGAAATATTCACCCATAGTACAGCCAGAATATGGAGCAATGTATTGAAGAGCTGCAGGTTCTGAAGCTGATGCAACCACTACAGTTGTGTAAGCCAAGGCTCCCGTTTCTTCCAATTTACGCACCACGTTAGCAATGGTGGAACGCTTTTGACCAATGGCAACATAAATACATTTGATGCCTGAATCTTTTTGGGCAATGATGGCATCAATAGCAAGTGCGGTTTTACCGGTTTGACGGTCACCAATGATAAGTTCACGCTGACCACGACCAATTGGAATCATGGTATCAACTGCTTTATAACCTGTCATGACAGGCTCATCAACAGACTGACGAGCAATAACGCCAGGGGCAATTTTTTCAACCTTGTCAGTTAATTTAGCATTGATTGGACCTTTGCCATCAATTGGGTTACCAAGTGCGTCAACTACACGTCCAAGCAGTTCAGGACCAATCGGAACTTCTAAAATGCGTCCTGTGCAATAGGCTTTTTGTCCTTCTTGCAAAGGTAAGTAATCACCCAATACTACAGCACCAACAGAATCTTGCTCTAAGTTGAGTGCCATACCATAGACACCACCTTCAAACTCAATCATCTCACCATACATAGCTTCTTCTAAGCCATGAATTTGCACAATACCATCAGAGACACTGACGATAACGCCTTCAGTTTTTGCAGTTGCGCCTACGTCAAGGTCTTGAATGCGCTGTTTAATCAGATTACTGATTTCAGCGGGATTCAAATTTTGCACCATTGCCTTATTTCCTTTAAATTTAGACAGCCCTGCTTAAGCAGAAAGCTGATTCTTTAATTGTTGTAACTTTCCACGCACTGAGCCATCAGTAAACTTATCGCCCACTTTGATAGTTGCTCCACCCAATAGCTCAGGATCCACCGCTTCATGTAGAATCACAATAGAATTTGTGGATATTGCCAAACGTTGTTGCAAATCTTTGCGCTGGGCATCTGTTAGTGGATAGGCTGAAGTAATATAAGCGTCAACCTGTTTTAGCTCTTGTGACTTTAACTTGCTGTAATGAGCATAGATTTCAGGTAACAATACCAGTCTATCATGTTCTGATAATTGAGTGGTAAAATTACTCAAAGCTACTGATGGCTTATTGATGCCTGACAACGCCTGCGCGACACCACTCACATCCACCCCGTGTGAAGCAACATAATTTAGCGATTTGGCTAAAATAGAACCCATAGAAATGTGGGATTGATAAATATCCATCAAAATGGTTGCTTTTTGTGTCGCTGAAATGGCTGGATTGTTCAGCAGTGAAGCAAATTCTTCATTGACAACAATACTGCTGGCAGCTGACAGAAAATCTTCCCATTCATTGATTGCATTGTGCTCTTTAGCATACTCAAATGCTGCTTTTGCATAAGGTCTTGCCAAGGTAGATAATTCAGCCATGATGTCCTCTAATTACAGCTTCGCCGCCAACTGTTCTAGCATATTGGCGTGTTTTTGTTCGTCAATTTTGTCTTGCAAAATCTTTTCTGCCCCAAGTACAGCTAAGTTTGCCACCTGCAAACGTAATTGTTCGCGAGTTTGGGCAACTTCTTGCTCAATTGCAGTATGGGCAGCCGAAATAATACGCTCACCTTCCAAACGAGCTTGTTCTTTAGCATCTTCAATCATTTGGTTGGCAGTTTTATTTGCACGCTCAATAATGGAAGCTGCTTCTGTTTTTGCTTTGGCAAATTCTGCCTCTGCTTGTTTTTCAGCAGATGCTAAGTCCGCTTTTGCTTTTTCGGCGGCATTCAAACCTTCTTCGATTTTACGCTGACGCTCATTAATTGCACCAATTAAAGGTGGCCATACAAACTTCATGCAAAACCAAACAAAAATTGCAAATGCAATTGCCTGACCGATAATAGTCGAATTAATGTTCATCCAATCACCTCAAGTATTAGTGAAAGTCAGGTGATAGCCAATTTCTGTGTCAGACACAACCAAGACACGCCAACACAGAAAAACGGGCACTAAACTGACAGTCTTAGCCTGCAAATGGATTGGCGAACAATAACAACATAGCAATACCAACACCAATCATTGGTACAGCATCTAGTAGACCTGCCACAATAAACATTTTAGTTTGAAGTTGTGAACCAAGTTCTGGCTGACGAGCGGTACTTTCTAAGAATTTTCCACCCAAGATAGCAAAACCGATGCCTGTAGCAAGTGCGCCCAAACCGATAAGTAAAGCAACTGCAAGTAGCGTGTACTGAACGATAACTGGATCCATGATGTCTCCTATGACCTATATTTAAGGATTGAAAAAGAGTCTAAAGTTAAAATGTTAATGTTCTGATGTTTGCGAAATTAATGATAAGTAAACAATCGTCAACATCATAAACACGAACGCCTGAAGTGTAATAACCAAAATATGGAAGATTGCCCAAGGCACAGACAGCACCCATTGAACCCAGAATGGCATCAAAGCAATCAAAATAAAGATAAGCTCACCTGCGTACATGTTACCAAACAAACGCAGACCAAGCGAAATTGGTTTTGCAATCAATGTTACTGTTTCAAGGATTAAATTGACAGGGATTAAAATAGCTTGCAATATTGGGTTTTTTGCACTAAATGGATGCAAAGTAAACTCTGCAATAAAACCACCAACACCCTTGTATTTTAGACCAAAACCAATAATTAATAAAAATACACAAAATGCCATACCCAAAGTAACATTTGGATCAGTACTTGGTACAATCTTCATATATACATGATGCGGGTCATGTCCCATTGCTCCACCAATAAGTTGAGCAAGTCCAGGAATAAAATCAATAGGCATTAAATCCATTAAGTTCATCAAAAAAATCCACACAAAAATTGTCAAAGACAATGGTGCAATTAGTTTTGATGTGCCGTTATAAGACTCGCGAACACTATTATCCACAAACTCAACAATCAATTCAATAACGGCTTGTAACTTGGTTGGTACACCCGAGGTTGCTTTTCGAGCAACCGCCCAAAATAAAGCACAAAAGATAATACCCAAGCCCACAGACCAAAGCATAGAATCCAAGTGTATGGCATTAAAACCCATACTAGATGCTTCTTCTGCGGTATGCGCAACAGCCCAGCTTCCATCTGGCAACTTACCAAAAGTCCAGTTGGTTAAATGGTGTTGAATATAATCTGAAGATGATTGTTCAGCTGCCATAATAAGCTCTTTAATTAAAAGAAAACTAATAAAATACGTCAAAGCCACATCTGTGGTTATTTGTCGTAAACTTCCTTTTTACAATAACAATATTTCACAACACAATATTTTTTATACGTTTTATGGATAACCCAATAAACATTCTATGTTTTTTGACACTACATTCTAATTTTGTAATTGGGTTTTCTTAAAAAAACCTAGCCAAAAAACGTAGGCATAACTTGGTGTATTTTATTGCACCAAAGCCAATAAGTAAAGTAAAATTATTATTTTTTCTTGCAGAATTTTTACCAAAGTAGGTAAAAATAACTGTGATTAAAATTTTAAACGCCAAATAGTTATAATATAACTAAACTGTAGCAGCCCATAGCCTACAAAAACTGCCAGTGCATTTATTGGTTTTATCATAATAAAAACCAACGCAAATCCGATGAGTGTAACTAGCCATTTTAACATCTGTCCAAGATACATGTATAAAACGACCTGTTTTCGTGCCCTAATTCCTGTTTTATGATAAGCAACAAAAGTAAAAAAAGATTGGGCAAAATAGGCAATCACCAATCCAGATGCTAATCCTTTAGTAATGTTAGAAGTCATACCAACCAGTAACATACTGATTAAAATCACCACAAACACAACCCAAATTTGACGACGCTGCGCCAAAAAAATCATTTTTTGATGGTTTGGTCTGGCAGGTCTAATCATAGTGGCGTATCAATGCCTAATGCACACTTTGGGTTTAAAATAACAACAAGTTTAGGGAATTATAAGAATTTTTTAATAAACTTACAAGCTATTTTCACCAGAAAATACCAATAATTTTTCTAAAAAATAGTGCAGGTAAATCAAAATCATAAATTTATTGTAACTATTGGGTGCAAGTGTAAATTTCCTGAGCAGATTTTTGCCACGCATCCACAAAATCAGTAGCATCACTCAAATCTTCTTGCAGTACTGCCACACGAATATTGCCAAGCTTATTGGCAATTCCAGACGATACTGCGCCTTGCGATAACAAACACATAGTTTTATTTGGGCGATTTTCACTCAAGTATTTAATTTGATTTACTTTTGGTGCAATATGATGGTCGGGTGTTAATGCTCCAAAAAATGATAAATTTAAAGATTTTTCTAAATACTGAAAAGAATCGTGATATGCCCAATAGGGTCTTTTTGCTGTTTTTGGTAAACTAGCAACCGCTTTATCCATTCGACTGGCAAATTCTTGAGCATTTTTTTGGTATAATTGAGCATTTTTTGGATTGTCATGACTATGAATAACAACAAGTGCCCGTACAATGGCTTTGGCATTTTCTGGGTCTAGCCATAAATGTGGATCTAAACTATCTGGTTTTGGATTACCCTGCACATCTCGCAGTGGCAAACGATGATAAGCATTCATCTGATATAAAGAAATGGCATTAGGTGCATCATTTAAATTATTTACCAGATTTTGCTCTAATTGACTGCCAAACCATACAACAAAGCGGCTATCTTTTGCCATTTTGACCTTACTTGGACTAAGACTACCATGATGACCAACATCGCCTTTTTCAAGCAACACGCCAGCAGGCTCACTACCCTTAGTTACAGCATTGGATAATAAAGCCAGTGGATAATTGCTTACACTAACACTGGCACTGGCGGCCGTGGTAATCAGTGCAGCGGCTGTTATGATGGAAATGGAGTGTAAAAAATTTGACATAATCATAATTAAAAAAATAAAAAAATGAAAATAAAATTGGATTTTAAATATGTTATATTATAACATTATAAAAAAATGATTGCCAATGTTTAAAATTTTGTGATTATCCGTTGTTTTTAGATTTGCTATGCTATAATGTAGCAAGTATTTTATGGGTGCATTATTTTATAATATTTCATTATAAATTACTATTATAAGAATATAAGAAGGTTTTTATGTTTGCTCATCACCATCATCATGTACACAACCACGACCCTGCCGTGCGTTTAGCTGAAGCCAAAGCGTATTGTGAAAAACAAGGGGTGCGTTTTACACCACTTCGTGAGGAAGTGTTTTGTTTGATTTTGACAGCAGACAAACCGCTTGGGGCGTATGATTTAATCAGCGCCTTACAAGAAAGTCGTAAAGCCAGCGACAAAAAAAGCAAAAACGTTGCCCCTCCAACCGTTTATCGATCTTTGGAATTTTTATTAGCAGAAGGATTGATTCATCAATTAAGTTCTATCAACGCTTATGTGCCCTGCTGTCATCCAAGAGACAAGCATGCAGCAGCTTTTTTAATTTGCCAAAATTGTCACAAAGTTGAAGAATGTAGCAACTTGCCCGTCAATGATGTGATTAATTTTGCTAAAAATGATGCAGGGTTTTTGATTGAGCGCACAGTGATTGAACTAAGTGGTCTTTGCCGTGAATGTCAATAACAAATTTAGTTGTGTTTTTAAATAATCCATCTTTAAAATAACAAATCTTTAAATGGTGAACCTTTGGATAATGATGACTACTTAATTCGTCTAGACGATGTTAATTATCACGTTCAAGGCGCTCAATTATTAAATCACATCAGCTTAAGTATTGCCAAGAATGAGCGTATTAGCTTGATTGGACCAAATGGCGCAGGCAAATCGACTCTAGTCAAGCTAATTTTAGGGTTGATTACTCCAACATCAGGTGTCATTACTCGCAAAACCACCATGATGAGTTATGTGCCACAAAAATTTGCCATACCCAGTATTTTGCCATTGCGTACGCAAGATTTACTCAATCAAGCCAATCAAAAGCGACTTAATCAGCATCAAAAAGCATTTATTTTTGATAAACTCTTACTAACTCCTTTACTAAAACGGCAAATTCATCATTTATCTGGCGGAGAAATGCAGCGAGTACTATTGGCTCGGTCACTTTTGGATAAGCCAGAATTACTCATTTTAGACGAACCTATGCAAGGGCTGGATCCTGATAGCGAAACGTGGTTGTATAATTTTATTGATGACATGCCTGATTTTTTACGCTGTGGGATGTTGGTGGTTTCACACGACCTACACTGGGTAATGAAAGGTTCACGTCGAGTAATTTGTCTTAATAAACATATTTGCTGTCAAGGAAAACCCAGTCAAATTGCAACTACCACTGAATTTTCTTCTTTGTTTGGACATTATATGCCCTATATTCATCACCATGACCACTGTCAGCATCATTATTAATTAATACCAATAAGTTAAAGGTCAATAACAATCCCCATGAATCAATGGCTTTCTATTATCGCACCTGCATGGATTGCAGGCTCTTTACTTGCTTTATTGTCCGCGCCTTTAGGGTGTTTAGTATTGTGGCGACGTATGGCCTTTTTTGCTGATACGTTGGCTCATGGCGCACTATTAGGTGTAGCACTGGCAGTTTGGCTTTCTCTTCCTGCTGATTTTGGAGTGTTGCTTGTTAGTTTGGTGGTGGTGATTATCTTAACTTTTTTAGACGATAAACGTTTACCAAGCGATGCTCTGCTTGCCGTTCTTGCTGCCAGTTTATTGTGTTTAGGACTTTTAACACTGACTCAGCTCACTCAAAAACAAGCTAATGTTTTAGGTTATTTATTTGGTAATCTATTGGATGTAGATTGGGCAGATTTACCACATTTAACCTGCATGATTGTTTTGGGTCTTATTTTTTTAAAATGGATTTGGAACAGTCAAGTTAAACTTGCCACCTATGAACCACTTGCCCAAATTAGTGGCATTAATCCTGTTAAGCAAAAATTATTTTTTATGGGGCTATTGGCAGGTTTTTGCTCGATTGCCCTACAAGCGGTTGGCAGTTTGCTTATTAGTGGACTGTTAATTTTGCCGGCACTGATTGCAAGACTGCTTGCCAACTCACCCAAACAAATGGTCATTTATGCAACCCTAATCGCACAAATTGCCGTAACTTCTGGTATTTGGGGCGGTGTGTGGCTAGACATTCAAACTGGTTTGTCTATCGTGTTAACACTGGCTTTGGGTTTTTTTGGGGTGCTATTGACTAGCAAACTGTCCACATTTATCAGTCATCGTTAATGAAATACCCTATTACCAAAATTAATGCCAATGACAAGTTTCTGATTGCTCAAATCAGTGATTTGCATTTAGGTACAAACATCAATTCAGTTTATCATCAAAATTTTTTGACTGTTTTAAAAAAAATTTGCCACCACTCAGTGGACTTACTAATTTTGACGGGAGATTTGGTTAATAATGGTGCAACCAAAGGCTATGACTGGCTTTTTAAAACACTTGCGCAAACCAAAATTGCTTTTTTATGCACAGCGGGTAATCATGACGTTACTATAGAAAAAAATACTCATTTGGATTTTGAACAGCGAATTTTTTTGCCTAAAAAAACAGATTGTCGTTTGTTAAATCACCACATTACCCAACTTAATTTTCCCAATCAAAAATGGCAAGTTATCGTATTGGATTCGACTAAGTCAGGTCAAATTGATGGCAGATTTAATAGCATCACCTTAAACTGGCTAAATACAGCACTTAAAACAACCGTCATACCCACTTTGATTTTTTTTCACCATCACCCATTGGTTGTTGGTTCAGCATGGATTGATAAATATCAATTACAAAATTCAGTGGATTTTTGGCAAATTATCAATCAATACGCCCACGTCAAAGCTATTTTTTGCGGTCATGTACACCAAAACCAAGCGTTTAAAGCTCCAACCAATCACCCGTGTTACGTTTACACCGCTCCTGCTACCAGCCGACAATTCTTACCCCATCATGACGCGTTTTTCTTGGATAAAAAATCTGCTGGTTTTCGCTTAATTACTTTGGGAAATAACTGTTTTCAAACACAAGTTTACAGAATTTAACTGTCATTTTGTCAAGAACGTATAAAATTCGGCATAATTTTTGCTTAAAATATCCGCGATTGATTAAATTAATACACTTACTTGAAAAAACAAACGATTGCCCCAATTTATAGCGGGTTTTTATCTTTAGTTTTTTAATTGTTACAACTGTTTTTTTAGCAAAGGAAAGTTAGCATGAGTGCCACTTTTACCCCCTATACCCCCGCCAAAGGCGAAGAATATATGTCAGACAAACAACTGGCTCACTTTCGTGCTTTGCTATTAAACTGGAAAGCTGAACTTTTGGCTGAAGCTCAGCGTACCAAAGATTATATCAATGAAGAAACAAACGCTTTGGCAGATATTAATGACCGTGCCACCCAAGAAGAAGAGTTTGCTCTGGCTCTACGCACACGCGACCGTGAGCGTAAATTGGTGCGCAAGATAGAAAAGTCTATCAATGAAATTGATTCGGGTGATTATGGTTACTGTGAAACTTGTGGTACAGAAATTGGTTTGCGTCGATTAGAAGCCAGACCTACAGCTACTCAATGTATTGATTGCAAAACCATGTCCGAAATTAAAGAAAGGCAAAACCAAGGACATTTTTAAAGGTTTATGGCGATATGTCAAAAAACCCAATTATTGGACGCTTTGCACCATCGCCAACTGGAAAGCTGCATTTAGGGTCATTAACAACGGCTGTGGCAAGCTATTGTCATATCAAATCTTTAGGTGGAAAATGGCTGGTTCGCATTGAAGATGTGGATTTTGAACGCTGTAAACCAGCTTATACCGCCAGCATTTTACATGATTTGGAAAATTTAGGCTTGTATAGTGATGACTGCGTCTTGTATCAATCTAAACGCACCGCCATTTATAATGAATTTTTAGCTGATAAATTGGCAAAATTTAGTTATATCTGCACTTGCTCTAGAAAACAGCTTTCTGAGTACTACCAACAATCTCAAAAAAATACTGCCAAAATTTATGCCAGACTTCACCAAACCCAAGGGCTAAATACCGCTGACATTTATCCTAGAATTTGCCTAAAAAAACAGCCTTTAACAAACATCAAAGGCAGCAAAACCCGCTTGATATTACCAGATACTTGGGTAGGTTTTTATGATGGCATTCAGGGGATATTGTGGGATAATCCAGCATTGTCTTTAGGTGATGTCGTGGTTAAACGCCAAAATGGCATGATTAATTATATTTTAGCGTGCAGCATTGATGATGGGTTGCAAAATATCACCCATGTTATGCGCGGACTGGATATTATGCCAATGACAGTTGCCCAAATAAAGATTTTGGGTTTATGTAAGTTACCCGCCCCATCTTATTTTTACCACTTGCCTTTATTGCATAATTTTGATGGTCAGAAATTATCAAAACAAAATCTTGCCACGCCTATTGATACTCAAAGCCCATTAAAATCTCGAATGCTTTTATTGGATGCGCTAAAACGACTAAAACAGCCAGTTACGGATGATTTATTAGATGGTAGTGTTGATGAAATTTTAGCATTCGCAATCAAACATTGGAATCATAAGCCATTACAGCAAACATCAACACTGGGCATCGCATAACCAGAATATAGACAATCAATATTCACGGTTTTTATTTTGGTGGTAAATTTTCTCACTTTCTTTAGAAATTTTTAATATAATAGCAATCATCATCATAAACATGAGCATTGATGAGCCGCCATAACTGTAAAATGGTAAAGTCAAGCCTTTAGTTGGCGCAAGAGCCATGGTCATGCCAGCATTGATAATCACTTGACCAAAAATAATCGTTGCAAAACCAAATGCCATATAACTTAAACGCAATTGGCGGCGCTTTAATGTAATGTAACTGATGCGCATAATACAGCCAATAATTAAGGCCTCCAAACAAAACACCAGCATCACGCCTAAAAACCCAAGCTCTTCACCGGTAATGGATAAAATAAAATCGGTATGTGCTTCAGGTAAATGTGATAATTTTAAAATGCTATCACCATAGCCAACGCCCGTCGTCCCACCGCGACCAAACGCCATTAAAGAGCGTGCCAACTGATAGTCTGATTTATAAATATCATCAAATGGGTCAAGAAATGAAAAAATCCTTAATGAACGATAATCTGAAATTAAAATTGCTATGGCGAAAACTGGTATAGCAAGTATTACCAAATAAACAGAATGTGAAAATGGCACGCCACTAATAAACAGTATTACAAGAGCGGTCGCAACAATAACCACACAGGAACCAAAATCAGGTTGAATTGCAATCAATAGTAAAACAGGAAGATACCAAACCAATAACCTAAGTCCTGCCCAAATACTTTCACGCACTTCAGCAGAACGTCGCACCACATAATCAGAAACAATCAACACCATTAACAGTTTGACAAATTCGGAAGTTTGTAAGTTTGCTGGACCAAAATCCAACCAGCGCTTTGCACCAAAAATTTCTGGAGCCACCAATAAGGTTAGAATCAATAATAAATTTAATAAAACCCAAGCAGGCACCACTAATGGCATTTGAAAATACCATTTGAGTGGAATTTGATACACAATTAAAGCGGCTAAAAAACCGACAAACACATAAATAGCCTGTGACCAAAAAAACTTTAACTCAGGAAAGCCCTTTGTTTGAGCATACGGGATGGATGATGACGCAATCATTAATAGGCTTAATACAATCAATGAAAACAGCCCCAATACCAACAGTGATTTTGCTGTTGGCATATAAGGCGACTGCATCAGATTTTGCCATCTGCCAGAAGGAAATTTTTGAAATAGGTGCATGATAAGATAAGAATTTTTTTATAAAATCTTATTATAACTAGTTTTATAGGTTTTTACGAATTTTTTAGGTGAGTTATTCGCCGTTTGACAAGCCCTGAACCAGTCGCACAAAAACCTCACCACGATGATGGTAGCCATCAAATTGATCAAAACTGGCGCAAGCTGGCGATAATAATACCGCTTTAGCATCACTCTGACTGGTCTTAACAATTGCATTATCTAGGGTTTGCACCTGAACAATGTTTATATCATGACTTATACTTAGCAATCCCTGCTCAATCAAATTTGCATCTTGCCCTATCAAATACACCACCGAAGCAAATTTTGCAACAAATTCTCCAAGCTCACTAAAATTTTGTCCTTTGGCTTGACCTCCTAAAATCAATGCCAGCGATTTTTCACCATAAACCATTCCAAGCCCTTCAATGGCAGCAATGGTTGAACCGATATTAGTGCCTTTAGAGTCGTTATAATAATCCTTACCCAAACTATTTGCCACAAATTCACAGCGGTGTGGCAAACCTCGAAAAGTACGTAAAACCGATAGCATACTTTCCATTGGCAAATTCACACTTTGACCAAGTGCCAATGCTGACAAAGCATTGAGTAAATTATGTTTACCCCTAATCAAAAGTTCATTTGCAGATAATAACTGCTGCCCTTGATAATTTAGGTAAATTTGCTGATTTTCTTCACTTAGATAAAAGTCTGCTTGTTTTGGATTACCAATTTGTCCACTGGTTGTAATTGTGTTAACATTTTGACCAATATTAGCAAAAGTTTCTTGGCAAGACTTAGCTAAATTTTCATCATCAAGGCAAATAACTGCGGATGCTGCCTGGTCAAAGATACGCAGTTTTTGTGCTAAATAGCCTGCCATATCGCCATGTCTATCTAAATGGTCTGCTGACAAATTTAAAATTGTAGCAACACTTGCTCCTAATTTTTCAATGTGTTCAAGTTGAAAACTTGATAACTCCAAAACCACCATATCCAAATTGGCAATTTCTAATAAATCAAGGGCGGGAGTGCCAATATTGCCACCAACACCAACTGTTTTACCAGCCTGTTTTGCCATCTCTCCAACCAGTGTGGTTACAGTGGATTTGGCGTTAGAACCTGTAATGGCGACGATGGGCGTTTTTTTGCCTGCCTGAACATCTCTTTGTTGTAGCGCTTGCACAAACAACCAGACATCACTCACCACAGGCACGCCTGCACCTTTGGCGTTAGCAACTTCAGCAATTTGTGGATTAATGCCGGGACTAATCACAATGACATCAGCTTTAATTAGTTTTTCACCATCAATCGCTCCAAAAGAAGTGAGAACTTCTTTGGGTAATTTATCTGCCAATTTTGGCTTAATATTTTCATCAGTAACGGTAACGGCATGACCTTTTGCAACCAAAAACTTTGCTGCAGATAAGCCACTACCACCCAATCCAATAACCACATAATTTGCCATAAATTACCCCTTAGTTTTTTAGTTTGATTTACTTATGATGATGATGCTGATGCTCCATATGATGATTATGTTCCATCTCTGGATTTTGCTCCATAGTGTGATTGTGGTGAGCATCACCATGATGACCATTGTCTACTGATGAATGCGCGTGATGACCATGATGACCGTGCCCATGTCCACCATGCAAATGGTGCATAACCGTTGGAGAAAACGCAATCAAAAGCCCAGAAACAAGCATAATTGCTCCGCTAAATTTGCGAATGTTAAAGGCTTTTACTTTGGCTTGCAGCCAAGAAAGTGCTGTTCCAGTCAGAACCAAAGCAGGCAATGTGCCAAAACCAAAAAATAACATAAACAGCGCACCCATGCCAGAATGATGAGTAGTTGCTGAAATACTTGCTGACATTACCAGCGCCCCGTACACCAAGCCACAAGGTAACAAACCCCACAAGAGCCCAGCTGATAAAGCTTTTGGTATAGTATTCATTGGCAAAACTTTTTGGCGAATTGGAGCAAGTGCATTCCACAATCCCAAACCAACTTTCTCAAGACGATTTAAAAATGGCACACCTAACATCAATAAAGCAGCAAAAACAATCGCAAACCCTAACACCAATCTTGGCATGGCATTATCGGTCAAAAATGGTGCCAAAATCTGCTCGCCAAACAAACTTGCCACCACTCCAAGCATGGTATAGCTTATCAATCTACCCGCATGATAACTACCAATCAACAATGCTTGTTTTTGTGGGCTTACTTGTTTAATGGAGATGCCAAAAGCAGTAACAATGCCTCCACACATTCCCATACAGTGTGGCGACCCTAAAAAGCCCATTAATAATGCTGGAATCAGCAAACTCATACTCATAAATACATCCTTAATTTATTAACCAACTTGCTATTTAAACTAACTTACTGTTTAAATGATGACTTAATTGGTTTATTGTGCTGGTTTTGACTGGCTTGCAAAATTTGACGGCGAGCTTGTCTATCATCAAGAATAATCTGGTCAGGTGCATTATCCAAATCTTCAAACTGATTGGATTTCACAGCGTAATAAATTGCCCAAATCCCTACAACAAATAACATCAAGCTAAGTGGTATCAAAAGATAGATACTGACCATATTACACCTTTTTTTTAAGTTTTAAATGTTATTTTATCACATTTTTATTTAGTTATATAGATACTGACCATATTACACCTTTTTTTTAAGTTTTAAATGTTATTTTATCACATTTTTATTTAGTTATGATGCATTCATTTACGCGCCTATTAATAACTTTACAGCTACTCATCACCGCGCACTCGCACTTTGGTAATACTAGCCTTACCGTCCAAAGTTAATAAATAGATTTCGGTATTTTTTGGGCGAATACTCAGCTCAAAGGTGCGAAATCTTTCCATATCCATGACTCGACTACCATCACCATGTAGTAGCTGCCAAATCAACATACCCAACCACATTCCATGACCAAACACCACATAAGTACCCGCATTTAATCCATCAAAATAAGCACGAGCATTCATTACCCGTCCTGCAAAACTCCAAAAACTTTCTGTGTTTTGACTGTCTTTATGATAAATATCATTGACTTGCCAAAAATCATCGGTTTTTTGTTTTAACTGAGCAAAACTCAAATCCTTAATATGACGAAAATCCAAATAATCAAATTCGTGCAAATCTTCCAAAACAGATGCTTGGCGTTTTACTTTATTTAAAAAAGGTTCAGCGGTTTGTTGAGTACGAACGTAATTTGATACAAAAATTTCCTCAATTGGTTCTGTAATATGATGTAGCAGCCAATCTGATAAGATTTCCGCTTGGTTTTTTCCCAATGGAGTTAAATTAATTTGTGGATTTGGACGAATGTTAATTGCAGCATTTGATTCGCTTTGAGCGTGACGAATAAGATAAATTTTTTTCATTGCAAACCAGATTTTATTAAAATTAGATAATTTTTTCATTTTATCAGATTTTTTATATACATAGCTACATAAAAACAACAAAATAGCGTATTTTTACACAAGACCAACCCTAAGATAGATGATAAAATCACTGTCCAATCTTGCTATTTTGATTTAAAATTGAGCTAATTTTCATTTGATGTTTTTATCAGCATTTAGATTTCTTTACTGTACGATGATTGTATGACGGACTCTACCCACGCCAAACCTTGGCAAAAAATGGCTTTTTTATCTTTATTTGCAACTAGTGTGGGAATCACCGGATGCAATGACAACGCCAATTCTGACGGACAAGCATTAGAGCAAGTCAACGACGCCAAATCTTTTAAACCACTTGCTACTTTTTACACTCCAAACCAAGCCAATATTCATGGGCAACAAAGCGCTTTAAATCATTTTTTAAGTCGACGATGGCAACTAAAAAACATCAACCACATTCCAATTGCTGAGCCTGTCAGCATTGATTTAAGCGATTTTACTCATGGTCATGGTACGGCATTTACCAGTTGTGACCGTATTGATTTTGTACTTGATACGAGTAAATTAGCTTCTGGCGGTTTATCCATCAGTAAAATTGAACGAAAAATGAATGACTGCACTCATAATATCGGCGATGATATCATGCGGATTTTTGGAGATTTACACAGTTTTCACCGCAAAGATGATGTATTGATATTAATTAGCCTAAAAGATGAAGTTGAGCTTATTCCTGAATCTTAAGTACACATTTCATGATAAATAAATAAAATTAAAGCAAAAAACAGTTGCCATTGCATTCACAGTTTGAGAAAATAGGCGGATAGCTTGCGTATCATTTAATCAAATTTTAGCTTTTTTGGACATATATTTTTTTGGACAATCATTTTGCCATTATCTTCCCTAAAAATACAGTTTTTGCCACGTTTTTCTCTGAATTTTGCTGCCAATATTATGGCAAGTTTGTGGATGCTTGTTGGTTCTATTAAAGCCTTTGATTGGGTTAAACCCACGTTCACACAATTTCTTTTATTTTGCATCCTAGCACTTAGTGTTAACGTTTTGTTTGCTTGGCTTGTTGCGGATGCTAACAGCGCCTTTAACGAGCAAGGATTGATTAGCTATCTAGTTTGGCCCATGATTATGCTAATCGCTGGAATTATTCTTGCCAAACGCTCACAAAATTATACCTTGTTATTTGTACCAGTAATTTTATGGTTAACTGCTGATACACTGCTTGTTTTACTGCAAAGTGGCATTCAATTTTTAGGTAATCAAAATCTATTACCAGCCTGGTCTTATGGTGTTATTGAGATTTTATTTTTTTCGCTGTTTATCTGGCAAACCGTCTCTTTGCTTTGGGTTTTTGCCAAACGCCTACATTGGCCTTGGTGGGAACAGGTTATTATGTTAATTGGAGCGGTATCTTTGCTATTTGTCTGGCAAAAAAATGCAAACAATCAAAGAATTTTTCAAACCACAACACCGCCGCCAACCTTAAGCGAGGTCGCTTTTTATGCTCAACCAATGTTACTGGATGATAAATTAGCCAACCTTACCCAAAGTTCTGAAGGCATTAGTGATTGGTATTTTGTGGGAGTGGCGGGTTATCCTGAAAGTGTTTTTGCAGGTGAAATCACCGAAGCCCAGCGACTCTTTGATGTGCGTTTTGGTATGAAAGGTCGCTCGTTGGCATTGGTCAATAACCCATATACTTGGCAATCTGAGCCTATCGCCAGTCAAACCAGTCTTGACCGCGTCTTAAAACATCTTGGTAAAAAAATGAATGCCAGTGAAGACGTGTTATTTTTAGTCCTAAGTTCACATGGTGCAGTGGATGAATCTGGTAAGGTTTTAGGCGACATTGTACTGGACAATCCACCCTTAGAATTAGAAGATATTAATCCAAAATGGTTAAAACAAACACTGGATAATGCAGGTATACGTTGGCGAGTGATTGTAGTATCATCTTGCTATTCAGGCACATTTATTGATGAATTGTCCTCACCAACCACCGTGATTATTACCGCCTCAAAAGCCGACCGAGCCAGTTTCGGCTGTCAGCCTGGCGCTGAACTTAGTTATTTTGGAGAAGCATTTTTTGCTGAAGCTTTGCGAGCCAATACCAGTTTTGAAAGTGCTTTTAAACAAGCCATCCAACGAATCAAAGAACGAGAAGCCTTGCTTGGCTTTGAACCTTCTGAACCGCAAATGGTTGTTGGTAGTCTGATGAAAACCGCTCTTCCTGAATTTGAAAAAGCTTTATTTTATCACGATACCCAAGAAACAGTGCAAGCCAAATAAAATCCCCTTTAAACATAAAGGGGATTTGATGATGAATTTGATTTTTAGTCTTGTTTGACAGGAATTTTACCAATTTTGGCTTGCCAAATTTTTGGAGCGGTCGCATGAACCGACATACCGCGACTATCCACAGCGACAGTTACAGGCATGTCTTTAACTTCAAATTCATAGATTGCTTCCATGCCAAGTTCAGCAAAGGCAACTACCTTAGCTTTTTTAATCGCTTTTGATACCAAATACGCCGAACCACCGACCGCCATTAAATACACTGCTTTATTATCTGCAATGGCTTGGCAAGCAATTTGACCGCGTTCTGATTTACCAATCATACCCAAAAGCCCTGTTTGTTCAAGCATTTGGCGAGTAAATTTATCCATGCGCGTCGCAGTTGTTGGTCCAGCAGGTCCAACCACTTCATCACGCACAGGATCAACAGGTCCAACGTAATAAATGATTTTGTTTGTAAAATCAACTGGTAAAGGCTCACCTCGATTCAACATATCCGTCATGCGTTTATGGGCGGCATCACGACCAGTATAAATTTTGCCTGACAATAATAACACATCACCCGTTTGCCAATCGGCAATTTCTTCTTTAGTTAATGTGTCTACATTAACGCGTTTTCCATTTTCAGGATTGTAGGTAATATCAGGATAGACATCAAAATCAGGTGGCAAAAGCTCAACAGGACCTGAACCATCTAATTCAAATTCTACATGACGAGTAGCAGCACAGTTTGGAATCATTGCCACAGGCTTAGACGCCGCATGTGTTGGATAGTCTAAAATCTTCACATCAAGCACAGTAGTTAAACCGCCCAAACCTTGAGCACCAATACCAAGTGCGTTGACTTTTTCGTATAATTCCAATCTTAAAGCTTCGGTTGTGGTTAATTCTGCGCCACTTTTAGCTTTATCTTGCAATTCATGAATGTCAATATGGCTCATCAACGATTCTTTTGCCAAAAGTGTTGCTTTCTCAGGAGTACCGCCAATACCGATTCCTAAAATACCCGGTGGACACCAGCCAGCACCCATTTCTGGCACTGTTTTTAATACCCAATCCACAATACTGTCCGACGGATTTAGCATGGCAAGTTTTGATTTATTTTCACTACCGCCGCCCTTGGCTGCACAAGTTACTTCAACTTTGTCGCCAGCAACTACCTCCATATGAATCACTGCGGGAGTATTATCTTTGGTATTAATGCGCTTTCCAGCAGGGTCAGCCAAGACAGATGCACGTAGTGTATTGTCTGCGTTGGTATAAGCACGACGAACACCTTCATTAACCATTTCAGCAATTGTCATAGTGCTGTCCCACTGCACATTCATACCAATTTTTAAAAACACCGTCGCAATGCCCGTATCTTGGCAGATAGGACGATGACCTTCAGCGCACATACGACTATTGACTAAAATTTGAGTCATAGCATCCTTTGCGGCTGGATTCTCTTCACGCTCTAAAGCTTCAGTTAAGGCTTTAATATAATCGGTCGGGTGGTAATAACTAATATATTGAAATGCATCACAAATAGATTCAATAAAATCTTCTTGCTTAATAATAGTCATGGATTATCCTTTTGACGTAAATTTTACATAGTTGGTTGGCGGCAAGCTAACTAGATTTATTTTTTAAATAAAAAAATAAACAGTACGGCTATTTTAACAAAAAAAACCCGCACTGTCATTTTCCAAACTGCCAAATTATTGATGACTGTCATCAATTTTTCTAATGCATTTTTTTATTGATACTATTTAACCAGTAAAACCAAATTGGCTTTTTGGCGTAACTTCTTTATATTCAGCCTCATCAATATGAGTAAGCTCTGCCAATGTCATGGGTTTTTCTACAAAAATTGGTTTGTCTAGTGATTTTAAATATTGATTGCATTTTTCAGTAGCCAATTTGTCAAATTTATATTCTGCAATCAATCGACCACGTCTTAGTAATGCATGGTCAATATCCATTAAATCTGCATTAAAGGTACAAATAAATTGACATTCTAAAACATCAGATAAAATACCATCTGCAATATTTAAAATGGTTGCCACCACATCTGTCGTATTGCCGCCACCCACTCGTTCAGCAATATAGTTCTCACAATCTTCCAATACCAAAATAGAATTTTTACGCCCAATCAATAAACTCATAAATTGTGGTTCTGCTAAAGCACCAATCAAGTTATTTGGCACAAAAATAAAATCTTTATCAGGTATTTGTGCAGTTAGCCATTTAATGTAATTGGTTTTTCCTGTACCTGCCAAACCGTGAAGTAACACCACACCTTTTTTGCTATGTTTTAAATCATTTTGAATTTTATTATGTACAGATATAAAATTATCGTTATACATTAATTCTAAATCTAGTTTATAAGGTTTAATGGTTTGATGTCTAAAGACTAAATCATTTCCTTCTTTTAAAAGCAATAAAATTTTTGCTTCACTTGAAATATATTTCTCTAAAAATAAATTAAAAAATTCTTTAATATTCTTTAGAGAATTTGGATTGTTAGAATTATAACCTAATTTCTCTACTTTTAAAAATCCAGATTCAAAAATATGTTTATCATATTCATTACTCAAATCTTCATTTAATAATAAAAAAAATTCAAATTCTGGATAAAAGTAACATAATTCACCCTCATAAAACGTATTACTTTTAGAATCATAATAAACGGTATGATAATCTTCACATTTAACAAATTTTACCAAATGTTCCTTTTTAATCACAATATTATCGCCATTAAAATTGATATTTGGCATCATTGAATCAATCAGCTCTTCAAATGGCGTATTATTTGCAGTGATTTCTTGTTCTAATTCTTTAACCTCAATGAAATATTGATTATCTCGGTAATTTTCCGTCATAATTTTACGTGGACGAAAATATTTTGATTGTAAAATTTTCATATATTAATCCAATAAATATAAATTAAACATTTAACAATATTATTTTATTTGTTAATGATGAATAATGTTATTAAAATGATTTATAATGCAATCATAAAAAATTATTCAAAAATTTTTAAGTATCTTTTGTTAAATCTGCTATCATTTTTAGACATTCTGCCGCCATTATCATGCCAACGGTTGCCGTTACAGTTACCGCAGAACCATAACCTCCACAATTCAAACCACTTTCACAAGCATTTGCCATTTTAATCGGTTCATTAGAATAAACACATTTCATGGCAAACTTATTTTTTAAATCTTTGTTAATATTTTTATCTTTTAAATTTTGACGTAATTTTGCTAATAATGGGTCATGAGTTACTTCTTTTAAATCCGCGACACCAATTTTGGTTGGGTCTATTTTACCGCCTACTCCACCAGAGATAATTAGCTTGATTTTATTAAATCGACAATGTAATGCAATTGCTAATTTTGCCTGAATATCATCCGTGCAATCCAAAACAATAATTGATTTATTTTGCTGTCTTAGCTGCATTATGGTTTGTTTATTTGGTAAAATATCTTGAACATTATTTGAATTTAAAAAATCATCCACCAAAAAAATATTAATATCTGGATTAATATTTTTAGCACGATTTGCCATTTCTTCTATTTTTGATATGCCAAAAGTTTGAGTTAACGCAGGTAATTGGCGATTAACATTACTTTCAACCAAAACATCCAAATCCACCAAGGTTAATGCGCCAATGCCTGTTCGTGCCAGCGCTTCTACCGCCCATGAACCAACACCGCCCACACCAATAATATAAACGTGAGCATTGACAAAAGCATCAAAACTCTTTTCGTATAACGTGCGCGTACCAATAAAACGGCGATTTGATGAATGACTCATAAATAAATTAAGATAAAAAAATTTTAATTAAACTTGCCAATTATAACACATTAATTAATTATTCGTTTCGTTTATTTTTAACGCTTGGTAACTATTTTCCCAAAGTTTATCGGCTAATATTTTTTTATCCATATTAAATAAATTTGACAGTTCTTGTAAAACATAAATCAAATTAGCAGGCTCATTCAATGTATATCCTTGTTTTTGGCAAGGTATTGGTAGCATATCTGGACTGTCAGTTTCTATGACAAATGCACTAACACCGTATTTACAAAATACAGTATTTACCACTTGTCGTAGTTTTTTAGCATTTGGGTTGGTAATTTGACCTGTAATGCCTAATTTAAATCCCATTTGTACAAAAGCAATTGCTTCATTTATTCCGCCACTAAAACTATGGGCAATGCCACCTTGATGATATGGATTGTATTTTTCTTGTTTTAATATTTTTAAAACATCGGCATGGGCTTTACGAATATGCAATAAAATGGGTAAATCATATTTTTTTGCAATTTGAATTTGTTCTATAAAAAAATTTTTTTGTTTTTGATAAATATTCTCTTCTTTTAAAGATTTTTCAAACGTATCTAAACCAATTTCACCTATAGCAATGCTTGGATATTTTTTAATATACGTTTCTAAAATATACAAATCTTCTTGTTGTTGATTTTTAATATATAAAGGATGCAGTCCAAAAGCTAAATGGGTTTTTAAATTTAAATTTAAGTGATTTAATTTTTTTTGACAAACCACCATTTGTTTAAACGAATCCGCCATCAAACCAATAATTACCAGTTCTTTTATGCCATTATTATAAGCATTAATTGCATATTTTTCCAAATTATCTTGATATTCCAAAATATCAAAATGTGTATGAGTATCTATTAAAAAACAACTATTTGTCATATTTATATGTTTTATTAATTATTTTAAATATTCAGGTTTTACAATATTTTTTAAATCTGCATAACCAATAACAAATTCAGGCATTCCCATATTGTAAGGAGTAATTTGTTCTGGTTGATATAAAAATTTTATGCCATCTTTAGTAAATATAAAGTTTTTGGTTAAAAAAAATGACCATTTTTTTTCATGTTTTTTAATATCAACTTTGCCTTTTTTTAACGCATTAAAAAATTTTTCTTTTACCATATTTTCTAATTTTTCTTTTGTGTTTGGCAATAAAATATCATCCAAAGTTAATTGTCGAGATTCTATCATATCAAACACAAAATAATTAATACTTCCTGTTCCAGCCATATCGCCAACTTGATAAAACTCACTAATGGAAAATAATTCTAAATCTCCTTGATGACCCAAATAATTAGGTCTGGCGGAAATATCAATTAAAGGTGAATGCTGGTCTGGATTTTCATTAATAAGTTCTTGATGGGTTTGGATGATATTTAATTCAGATTGTTTTAAAAAATCAGTTAATTGTTTATCGGTTGGCTGACCAATTTTAGCAAACTCTTTATACAATAGGTCCTGTGGCGAATTTTCACCACCCACGCTGCCAAAAACTGATAAAACATTAGTATTAATAATATGCTGAACCCATAAATCGTTGGTGCTAATCAATCCATAATTTAAAACAGGACAATCATCAGCACATAATTGATTAAAATCATTGCCTGTAGTGATGTATTTTGGTTCTACATGAAAATTTGCCGAATGCGCAATGTTTACCAACAATATCAACAAAAACAACCCAAATCTCATGATTGCCCTCTTATTTGTTTTTGAATTATGTTTTATCTAAAACTAATTTTAAAAATCTGCCTGTGTGTGATTTTTCATCCTTTGCAACCTCTTCAGGCGTACCAACAGCAACGATTTGACCACCACCATCACCACCTTCATAACCCAAATCAATAATATGGTCAGCGGTTTTTATTACATCTAAATTATGCTCAATGACAACAACGGTGTTGCCTTTATCACGCAAGGCATGCAAGATGTGTAAAAGTTTATCAATATCAGCAAAATGTAGACCAGTTGTTGGCTCATCTAAAATGTACAAGGTTTGACCTGTGTCACGTTTGGATAGTTCCTTGGCAAGTTTTACCCGCTGAGCCTCACCACCTGATAATGTTGTTGCTGATTGACCCAAACGAATATAATCCAATCCCACCTCTGCCAACGCCTCAATACGTCGATGGATAGCAGGAATTGCCTCAAAAAATACCAGCGCTTCTTCAACCGTCATATCCAAAACATCTGCAATGGATTTTCCCTTGTAGTGAACTTCCAATGTTTCACGGTTATAACGTCTGCCATGACAAGCATCACAGGGTACATACATATCGGGCAAAAAGTGCATTTCCACCTTAATCAAGCCATCGCCCTGACAAGTTTCGCAACGTCCGCCTTTAACGTTAAAACTAAACCTGCCTGCTTTATAACCTCTAGCGCGAGATTCGGGTGTTTGTGTAAATAAATCACGAATTAAGGCAAAAACGCCTGTATAAGTAGCAGGATTACTTCTAGGCGTACGTCCAATCGGCGATTGGTCAATATCCACCATTTTATCTAAGTATTCAAGCCCTACAATCTTGTCATAAGGTTCAGCAGTTAAAGTAGTTGCTCGGTTTAATTGAGCGGCAGCAATTGGCATAAGTGTTTGATTAATTAATGTGCTTTTTCCAGAACCAGACACTCCTGTAATGCAGGTCATCACCCCAATTGGTATGGTTAAATCCACATTTTTTAAATTATTTCCTCGAGCGCCAAAAAGCTCTAAATACATAGGCTCTTGAACTGTTTTTTTGCCTTTTTGAACAGATTGAGTTTTGGCTTTTTTTCGATAACTTGGAATGGCAATTTGTTTTTTACCTGATAGGTATTGTCCCGTTAAGGAATCTGGATTTTTGGCAATTTCATCTGCGCTTCCCTGAGCAATAACTCGCCCTCCATGCACGCCTGCTCCCACGCCAATATCAATAATGCAGTCAGCTTGACGAATGGCATCTTCGTCGTGCTCCACCACAATCACTGTATTACCTAAATCGCGCAAATGAGTTAAAGTGCTTAATAATCGGTCATTATCACGCTGATGCAACCCAATTGAAGGCTCATCAAGCACATACATTACCCCCATCAAGCCTGCCCCAATTTGACTTGCTAAACGAATTCTTTGAGCTTCGCCACCCGACAAAGTTTCTGCACTTCTTGCTAAAGTTAAATAATCCAAACCCACCTTGGTTAAAAACCTCAATCTTTCGCGAATCTCTTTAAAAATTTTATCGGCAACTTCGCCTTTATGTCCATCCAACTTTAGATGTTGGTAATAGTTCCACGCCTGCCCAATGGGTAGATGAATGATATCACCAATTACTCGCCCATCAACCTGTACATGGCGAGCAATATCATTTAAACGCACGCCATTGCAAGCACTGCAAGTGGTATCTGATAAATATTTTGACAATTCATCACGCACCAAATTACTGGTTGTAGTGGTATATCGACGCTCTAGATAAGGCAAAACACCTTCAAAAGGCACCGTTTTGGTAGATTTGCGTCCAGTCTCAAACACAAAATCAAAATTAATTTTTTCTTTACCCGAACCGTATAAAATGATGTTTTGCTGTTTTTTAGATAAGTCCTTCCATGAGTTATCCATATCAATGTCAAAATGCTGACAAACCGTTGTTAAAATTCCAAAATAATACGCATGGGTTTTATCCCAGCCATGAATTGCCCCCTGGTTTAAAGATTTTTCAGGATAAGTTACAATGCGCTCAGCTGCAAAATATTGTCGTTTTCCCAAACCATCACAAACAGGACATGCACCCGCAGGATTATTAAAACTAAACAAACGTGGTTCTAGTTCACTTACTGCTCGTTCGCAGACAGGACAGGAGTGTTTGGCGGACAAAATTTGACTGCGTTCATCATCCATAAAATACAAAATCGCCAAATCTGAACCCAGTCTTAATGCCACTTCCAAGCTTTCAGCAATGCGGTTACCCAAATCATTACGCACCTTAAATCGGTCTACCACCACTTCAAGAGTGTGTTTTTGATTTTTATTGAGTGTTGGCAATTCATCAGTATCATAAATCACCCCATCAATGCGCAGTTTACTAAACCCTTGAGCGGTTAGCTGTTCCATCAGCGCAAGGTGCTCCCCCTTTCGTTCACGCACCACAGGAGCAAGAATCATCAATTTGGTTTCTTCAGGCAGCGCCAAAATATCATCAACCATTTGAGTAATGGTTTGAGCGACCATCGGTTGGTGATGTTCTGGGCAATAAGGTACACCAACTCGCGCAAACAATAGACGCAAATAATCATAGATTTCAGTGATTGTACCAACCGTAGAGCGGGGATTGTGATTGGTTGATTTTTGTTCAATTGCAATGGCTGGTGACAACCCTTCAATGCTATCCACTTCGGGTTTTTGCATTTGACTTAAAAATTGACGAGCATAAGCTGACAAACTTTCCACATAACGGCGCTGACCCTCAGCATATAAAGTGTCAAACGCCAAAGATGACTTGCCTGAGCCTGACAAACCAGTAATTACCACCAGTTTATCACGTGGAATGTCTACATAAATATCTTTTAGGTTGTGTGTTCTTGCCCCTTTAATGGAAATGAATTGCTGCGTCATGAATTGCCCCAAATAACAATAGTCTAATTTGACAATTATGGGGGTAAAAAGTCAATTTCAAACAGATAAACAGATGATTTTATAGAACGATTTGATAAATTTTTCTATAAAATCAATAAATTCATAACAATATCATCAGCAACAAACACTATTTGCAGCAAGGTTATCAGTAATAATGTGAAAACCCAAACATCATTTTTTGCCAATCTTGACCATTTTGAAATTCATGGTGGGCAGATAAATGTAAAGCATTTTCTGATGATAAACTGTAAGTTACTTGAGCATTTGCCACCGTTTGTTTATCACCAGTTTGCCAAAATGGTGTACTCACATCCATCGATGCTTGCCAATGGTCGGAAAAATGTGCCAAACAATGAATCTTTGGCACAATACCAGCACGCCCACCTTTTTCGATAGCTTTGGTAGCCTGCATTTCTGCACGAACATACGCTCCACAAACCAATTGTTCGCCAAAATTTTTTACATAACCAATTTGTCCTGCGGTAATGGTGGCAATATGTGTGTTTTTAGTACTAAATTGCCCTTTATCCATAGCTACTTGCTGAAAACCAAAATCCCAACCCCAAGAATAGGGTTTTTTATAACTGGTAATAGGATTGATTGCATGAACGGATAAGACATCCAAGTAATCAAATTTGAGTTTATTATCATATATGCCAATTGCGCCATCCAAAAAAGTCAATTGACCAATTCCATAGCCCATTTGCGGGTCACTAAAGTGATGATATGCCACGCGATGATGCAAAAAAACGCCTTTTTTATTTTGAATCTCACCCAACCAAACTCCCCAAAGTTTATCACCATGCCCTTGTGTTGGGTCATATTTTGGACGAATTGGTTCAGGTTTTTGTTTATCAACAGTTATCTGACTGCGTAGTAGTAGCAGTTCACGTAAGCGATTTTGAGAAAAATCCGCCTTTACCTTTTTACTGCCATGCTGAAAATACAAATCATCATACGCCAACTCAAGTAATTTAGCTTGATTTTCAATAGATTGACCTTGCAAAACTTGTTGGGGGTTTACCTCTGGCAATGTCATTTTATGAGCCATTTTAGCAAAAGGTTTGCCATAAGTTTTTTCTTGAGTTTGTATTTGAGTTTCTAAAGCGGGACGATATTTGGTTTGTTTAATCAGCCCTGCCTTTTTGACTGCTTTGACAGTTTCAATTGGCACCGCCGTTAAACCAAATTTACTTTGCAAATTCAGTTCAGGGCGCACCAAATCCATCAACCCTAAAATAGCATATGAGCAATTTTTATCCATAAAATAATAAGGAAAATTGACATTTTGCATCTCCCAGATATGCCCTACTAAAAAAGCCACTTCATCTGGGGTTAAATCCAGCTCATACTCCCACATATCACGACTTTCCAAATCGCCATATTCTTTAGTTTTATGAAAATAACGCATCAAAGAATAACTGCCAGGATATTTGCCTGTTAAACCCTTATACGCATAAACCATGCCATTTTCATTATTAGGAGTAGTAGCGGCATAATTGAGCGCATAAGCAAATAAATCTAAATTTTTTCCTTCAGTTTTGACAGGGTCAAGCCGAAGCAATGTATGTCCAAACATAGAACCTGGGCTACCCATATAATCAGTGGCAAAAATCAATGTCATGCTGTTAGGGTTGATTTTTTGATACCAGTCATTAAAGGCTGTGCAATCAACTTTTGCAAGTTGGTTTTTATCAATCTGAAGTGTCTTGGTTAGCCAAGCAGTTCTAGCTGGAAATCGGCACTGGGGCGAATTTTCGGTGTTATCGGTAAACATTTTTTCAAGCGTAATATCCAATTCTGCTTGCAAATTATTTTTACCATCTTTGGACAAAAAGAAGTTTGTATATTTAACATCGCTGATTTGCTGCTTATTGGCATAAAAAAGCCGTTGCCAAACTTTATGTGTGCTTAGGTGCTGATTTTTTGCTTTTTGCTGAAACTGCTTAATCATTAAATCCAAATCATTGACATGATTGTGTGACGAAGTTATCCAATCACCACCATGGTCATTGCTAACCCCGTTCACAACCCCATCAAAAGGCGTAGGTTCATTAGCAAATACTGATGAAAAAGCCGTTAGAAAACATGTCAATGTTATTACGGTAAATGTTTGCCGCATATACTTTTACTCAATCACCTAAAACTCATATAAAAAAACCTTATGAGAAAAGCCCCATAAGGTTTTGATAAAAAAGCAAATCAAACGTAAGCTTTTAAAGTTGCATCAGCAGCCAAAACATTTTGTAGATTAGCAACAACATCAGCAGTAGTGCTACCTGCACTGTAAATAGTGCCAAAGTTTGCTTTAGCAACACTATAGAAACGAGCTTGGTCAGCTTCTTTAATGTTTAATAATTCAGCAAGAACGTTTAGATTTTCGCCTTGACCAATAGCCATATCGCGCGCCAAAGCTTCAGAATTACCATCAACAAACTCAACTACTTGAGCCTTGATAGTGCCTTGACCATTACAGCCCAAAGTACCAAACGTAATACCAAATAATTGGTTTGCAGTACTACCATTGGTGGTTGCTGCTAAAATTTTGGAAACTTTACCTTCTTTGCCTGCCCAAATTTGAGTACCAGCACCACAACCAATGTCATTGTCAGCAAATGCAGCGGTGGAAGATAAAGCAACTGCGGCAACCAATAAGATTTTCTTCAACATAACACAATCCCTAAATTCAAAGGAAACATCATAAACAATGGCTTTATCGTAATACAAAACCATAACAAAAGCAAGGTGTTAATACAAAACATTAACAATTTAATGGGTTTGCTTCTTTAATTTATACCTTTTGGCAATTATTTTACTAGTTTATGCTTTTCTTATGTTAGAATAAAAAGATTTATTGAATTTATCTGTTTTATGTCAATCATTGATACAAGAACTATTTGGGTAATAGATGCGCAAAGTATCTTTTGTCAAAATGGTGTGCCTTTTGCGATTCCCTTAAATAAATTGACCAATTTACAAAATTTCAACTTAGATGATGTTATACACCTAACAGATGGCAATTTTGCACTGGATAAACAAAATATACCAAACTCCGATATCAATCTACCCCAAGGTGAATTCATTGCTTATCGGCATTTGGTTGGTAGACTCAATAACACACTAGCTGGTTTATTTTCCCAAGCAATTCAGTTGATTTATTTTCATAAAACCCATCAGTTTTGTGGGGTATGTGGTCATAAAACAATCAAAAACACTTTAGAGAATAATCACATTTACACACATCGTATTTGCACGCATTGTCAACATCACATTTATCCAAAAATCCAACCTTGCGTTATTGTTGCTATTACTCGCCTGCACCCAACTACTCAAAAACCACAGATTTTACTAGCAAAACATCATCGCCATACTGATATTTACACACTGATTGCAGGGTTTGTGGAAATTGGTGAAACACTTGAAAGGGCTACTGCTCGTGAGGTTTATGAAGAAGTTGGTTTACAGATTGATACACCAATGTATTTTAACAGCCAAGCTTGGCCCTACCCCACAAATTTAATGGTTGGGTTTATTGCCAAATATCGGTCAGGCAAAATTATATTACAACAAGATGAGTTAAACGATGCACGATTTTTTGACGTGGACAAGCTGCCAAACCTGCCCCCTTGCGGTACTCTTGCCAGAAAAATCATTGATGCTGTTTGCCACTAAGTTTGTGCTAAATTAGCCACCGCCCACAGCTTGAACCACTTCAATTATCATGCCCGAGGTCAGTTCTGTATCTGCAAGTTTGGCTTTTGGAACTAAATACCCATCTATTTCAACTGCAAAACGCCCAGTAGTTAAGCCAAGTTCCGTTAATAACTCTAATATATTAGACTTATCGCTTTGATGTTCTTGACCATTTAAACAAATTTGTTTCATAAACTACCTCTTAATCTAAAATCATACTGTCAATGGTCATAGCCTCTTTGATTTTATCCATAGCATTTTTTTCAATTTGTCTTACACGTTCTGCTGAAATATTATACACTGCTGCCAGTTCATGCAGAGTTGATTTTTGATCGGCAAGCCATCTTTGAGTAATAATATCGCGCGAACGGTCATCCAAAGTATCCATGGCTTCTTTTAGGGCAGTGGTAGTATTTTCTTCCCAATCTGCATCCTCGACGACATCAGCAGGGTCAATCGCATCTTCCAAGAAAAGTTGAGGAGCATAGCGCCCATCATCTTCATCACTGTCTTGCATTTCAAAAGAAGCATCGTAACTAGTTAAACGCGACTCCATTTCTAGCACTTGTTTAACAGTAACATTCAAATCTTTGGCGATTGCTTGAGCTTCATCCAATGTTAGCTGATTGTTGGTTTTTTTTAAGCTTCTTAGATTAAAAAATAATTTACGGTGAGCTTTTGTTGTAGCAACCTTTACAATTCGCCAATTTTTAATCACAAATTCATGAATTTCTGCTTTAATCCAATGTACTGCAAAAGACACCAATCTTACACCTTTATTTGGATCAAAACGCTTTACCGCTTTCATCAGACCCAAATTGCCTTCTTGGATTAAATCCGCCTGAGAAAGTCCATACCCTGAATAACTGCGCGCAATATGAATGACAAAACGCAAATGGCTCATCACCAACATTCTAGCGGCTTCCACATCATGATGATTGTAATAACGCTGTGCTAATTCTTTTTCTTCTTCGGGGGTTAAAATGGGAATTTGGTGCACAGTATTGATATATGCGCCTAAATTTACCCCGGGAGCTGCCAAATGGGTTGGCATGGCAGGAACCAAATCCTTAGTGGCGACATGATGTATGTCGCCATCAATAATTGCAAGAATTCGATTGGCGGGGGTTTTGATGATAGGGAAATCATCTTCATCGCCTATTTTGTAAAGTTCATCATCAATCAATTCCAGCTCATCATCAGCCTCTTCATACTCAAAATCATCATCGAAGTCATCATTTTCATCATAATTGTCGTAAGTTTTTATCATCTTTTATCGCTACGTCCATCAAATAAATATTGTTATTGTACGACCAAACGATTTGAAAAACTAGGCAGAATTACATTTTTTGGCAAGCTGTAACAAAGAATTAAGAATCTTTTAATCAGCTTTAGTGATGATAAAATGATAAACAGCATTGTCAAGTAGGTAAGACTGCCAAGTTGTAACTTTCAGTTGATTTTTTTGACAAAAAGCACAAATATCGGTTTGAGAGTTTTTATCACTTGCTAGCAAATACAAACTATCACCAAGTGCTACTTGACGTAAACTTACTTTAGCTTTTAATAAAGGCATTGGGCATGCTAGACCACGTGCATCAAAAAAAACACTAACTGTTAAACCATTTTTCAATTCGGGGTTCTGTTCAAGATATGCTGTCAAATCAGCTGCAATTTCTGATGTTAGATTATCGGGCAAACTATCAAGCAAATGATTACAATTCATAAATAATTATCATAAAAAAATAATCGTTATTATAATATGACATGGTATTTTAGCCAATCCACAAAATCAAAAACCGATACGCTGTATCGGTTTTTTAGTTTAAATTCTGATTTTATCTTGCGCGTTTAAAGCAATTAACTCAAGATAAACGTCATTCACCATAAATTTTCATGCCTGAAACAAAATCGCAGTGTTTTTGACGAGCCGCCAGCACCATTGCATCGTGTTCACCGTAAAGTCTAGCTAGGGTGTTTTTCTTAGCTTGACGCTGACCACTACCAATGCCTGTACCTAGGCTAATGGTTGGGTACAATCCGCCACGCCCGCCAGCAATGCCAATACCCACACCTGTTCCCAAAGAAATGTTTTGTTTTTCAGTTTCATTAGTCAATTTACTAATGCGAGTAATTTCGCTTTTTAAGGTGGCACAATCTTGGGCTTGATAATTGCTTGGGTTGATATATTGTGGAGTGATGTTGCCTTTGGTGGCTGCACACCCTGCTAATGTCAAAATCGTGCCTAATAAAAGTAAATTTTTCATAAATCTCTCTTTAGTTTAGTAAGCAATCAGCCTTTATTTTGTCCTGCACAATTGGGACTTTGAGGGGCGATTTGTTGACTTTGCCATTCATCTGGCGAATAAGCATGGATTGCCAAGGCGTGTACATTGCCACCATTAACCATTAATAAATCATTAATTTGTTGATATACCGCTTGATGGCGCATTACGGGACGTTTGCCTGCAAATTCACTGCTGACAATCACCAATTTAAAATGACTCTCTTTACCATCATAATAGCCTGCATGCATATGACTTTCATTTTCTAGTGTCAAATGTACAGGATTTAATGATTGTAAGGCCTGCTTTAGGGCTTTTGTTACTTGCATGATAATTCCTACTTTTTATTTGATGCATTATAAAGAGGCATGACTGCTGGCAACAAATCCTGAATTTGTTTGATTCGGTTACTGCTGGATGGGTGAGTGCTTAAAAATTGTGGACCGCTCGAACCCGATTTAGCTTGCATTTTTTGCCATAAACTCACAGCTGCATTAGGATTATAGCCAGCACGAGCCATCAACTCAAGTCCAATTTTATCCGCTTCAGATTCTTGAGTGCGTGAATGTGGTAAACTCAACCCAACATCTCCTGCTAATTGTGCCACCTGAGCTTGACCCGCTGACAATCCAAATGCTGCCGAAGCAATACTAATCACACCACCGGTTGCCATACTGCGACTGAGTTTTTCGCGACTGTGTTCACGAAGTGCGTGTGCCATTTCATGACCCATAATTGCAGCAATTTCAGCATCCGTTAGTTTTAAGTTGTCAATAATGCCACTATAAAAAACAATCTTACCACCAGGCATCACATAAGCGTTCATGGTTTCGGCTTGAATGATATGAACTTCCCATTGCCATTTGGTAGCATCGGTTCGATAAACGCTGGTTTGTGGAATCAAATGATTAGCAATTCGTTTTAGACGAGCAAGCTGACTGGCATTGACATCCAAAACGCCTTTTTGGCGAGCTTGGGATAAGGTTTGCTGATAAGATTTACTCGCAAGATTCATCACTTCATCGCTAGAAACCAATAAAAGCTGTTTGCGATTTGCACCCACTGCACCTGCTCCAGTAGTACTGCTACACCCTGCCATTGGTAAAACCAAACTAGCAGCAACCAAAGAAGCTAAAGCGGTTTTTTTAAATTGCCAAACTCTTTGTAACATACGCATCAAATCTTCCTTTTGCCAAAAGCCATAAAAATGTTAAAATAAACATCAGGTGAAGTATAACCTAAGCAAAATAAATAGCAAGCGCTTACTACAAATTTTCTACAAAATCAGAAAGTTGTCAATGATGAATCCAGATATAAATGACATTCCACCGCCACCTGAAGCACCTGAAGATTATGAATGTTGCCAAAATGGCTGTGATGAGTTGTGTGTTTTTGAAATTTATCGTCAGCAAAAGATGGACTACGATGCTAAATACGCCCATCTTTGCAATCAAACCACCAATCCAAAATGAATGCAGATTGACCTATTGAATGATTTTACCCGCTTTATCAATCTGCAAGTCTTTACCATCAAGCCAAACATCAGCCTTACCGCCAGAAAAACTGGTTGCCACATCGTATTTGGTTTGGATGATTTCTTTGCCAGTAATATCAATATAACCACATTTTTGTTTAAGACAAACAACTGCCAAACCTTCTGAGAATAACCCCACATCATCATAAATGATTTTGGTTAAAGGTTTGCCTGATATATCAATATAGCCAACTTTGCCATTTTGCACCACTACGTAAGCATCTTCGCCAGCGTATAACATATCATCATAAGCTAATGCCGTGATTGATTTGCCTGTTTTGTCAATCAATCCATACTTTTCAGCTTTTGCAACAACTGCCACGCCATTTTCAAAATTTAAGGCAAAATCATAAATTAATGGGATGACTACCTGTCCTTTTGTATTGATAAAACCATATTTATCGCCCTTGCCAACCATAGCAAGCCCATCTATAAACGGCAAAGCTTCATCATAATCAAAAGCGATAACTTCTTTTCCAGTTTTATCAATAAAACCTGCCTTGCCATCTCGATAAGCGGTAAATAGATTTTCACTGATTAAAGCATAAACAAAATCATATTTTGGCGCAATAACCATTTTATCACTTGGATTGATAAATCCCCATTTACTTTCTTTGTCTAGTTTAACCTGAGCTAGCCCCATTTCATCAGTAAAGTTCCACGCATCAGTGTATTTAAATGGAATGACGATTTTGCCCGTTTTATCCATAAAACCGTATTTATCATCCATATTTTTAACTACTGTCAAGCCCTGATAAAATTCACCCAAAATATAATTGTATTTTGGCTCGGCAAGCCATTTACCCTGCTTTGACATAAGACCTGCTTTATCGCCAATGGTAACTACAACGCTATCATCAGCATTTTTAGTGCAATCAATGTCTGTAATTTTATCCAATAAATGATAAACATTTTTTGGTAAACATTCTCCATCAATGAATTCTTCAATTTTATCGTTGGCATGACTGACTGTTGTTAGCATTACTGATAATGTCAAAATGCCCAATGTTAATTTCATAAATAACTCCTTATTACCTATGTCATTATTATAGCAGAGTTTTTTATTTTATCATCTTTCGCCCATACCTTCAGACAACGTTTTGGTAATTGGCTTGGTTAGATAAGATAAAACGGTGCGTTCCATAGCTTTAATATCCACACTTGCGGTCATACCTGGCTTGATAATAATGTCTTTAGCGCGATGTTGGTATTTTGCACCATCAATGCGAATTTGTACCCGATAATAGGGCTGTTCGCCTTGTGGGGTTTTTTCCATTAAAGTATCTGGACTGATATAAATTACTTCGCCCGCCATTGCCCCAAAAATAGAAAAGTCATAAGCATCTAACTTTACACTCGCCTGCTGACCTTCTTTAACATACGCGATATCCATTGGCTTAACCTTTGCCTCAACAATCAAATCACTGCTGGTTGGTAAAAGCTGCATGATGGTGTCGCCTGCACGTACCACCCCACCAATGGTTGTTACAGCGATGTTATTTACTTTACCGTCTGTTGGGGCAAATAGACGTTTTTCTTCCAATACCTGGGTGCGGTCTCTAAGCTGTTCTTGCTCAGCTTGCAATTCTTCTTGGGCGCGCGTCAATTCTGTTTGCGCATCTTCAAAATATTTATTGCGTTTATTGGTAATTTGAGCTTCAATATCCGCTACTTGCCGTCTTAGACGAATGACGTCTGCTTGACTGACATCACCATGTTTTAATAGTGGCTCATTCATTGCCAGTTCTTGTTTGGCAAGTTTAAGCATATTTTGCAAAGATGACACATCTTGCTCAATCGCTTGACGGCGACGATTATAAAGTTGGGTTTGGTTTGCCACATATTCAGGAAATTTTTGAACATCTGCTGGAAACACCAATTGTTTATCAAAAATCTCTGCTTCCAATCGGGAAACTTTGGCTTGCAAAGCAGCTACTTTTGTTGCTGAATTTCCTAAAGCAGCCTTGGCGCGCTCTTCTTCTAATATGGCAAGCAAATCGCCTTTTTTGACATCATCACCCTCTTTAACCAAAAGTTCTGACAATACACCTTCGTCTACTGCTTGAATCTCTTGAGTTCTAGCAGATGCAATCACCGTTGCCGAAGCTCGGGTAACTTGGTCAATTTTGGCAAAGGATGCCCACGTTACCAAAATAATAATCATCACCAATGTTGTCCAAATAATGATGCTAAATTTTCCAACACTGGGTTTTGTGGGGCGATAATTATATTCTTTCATATCGTTTACACTTATTTTTATTTAGGCGGATGAATTGTTAAATTGGCTTGTTTTTGCCCTGCTAATTTGGCTGCTTTGGCGTCTTGTTCATTTTTCATCAATTGCGCCAAAACTTGCTCTTTGGGTCCATCCATAACAACCACACCATCACGCATAATAATCACCCGATTAACCAACGCCAAAAGCTCCAGTTTATGAGTGGAAACCACCAAAGTTTTACTCGCGTCTTTAAATTCTTCGGCAATTACCCGTAAACACTGCTGGGCTTGTTGGTTATCCATAGATGCCGTTGGTTCATCAAGTAGCCACACTGACGGGTCAGTTAATACCAATCGTGAAAATGCTACTAATTGTTTTTGACCGCCCGATAACCCTTTACCTCCTTCACTGATTGGCAAATCTAAACCGCTTGAATGATTAGAAACTAAACGAATCAGTCCTGTACGATGCAATACTCTATTTAAAATATCATCACTAGGAGTTGGCATACCAATTAATAAATTCTCGCGTAATGTTCCTTGAAATAGACGATGATCCTGTTGTAAATAGCCAATTTGATGGTTTAAAGATTCTCGGCTGATATGATTGATATCCAGACTATCCAGTAAGATATTGCCTGATGTTGGTGTGTAAAGCCCTGATAATAACTTTAATAAGGTGGATTTTCCCGAACCAATTGGACCTAAAATCGCCACGCGCTCGCCTGCATTAATCACCAAATTAGGGATTTGCAGTGCCAAGCGGTCATTATCACCGTATTTAAATTCAAGACGGTTGCACTGATAATTACCATAAATTCGGCTAGGTGATAATGGATGGCTAACATTATCATTGTCTTGAGCCAAACTAAACAGTCGCTCAATGTTCATTTGAGCGGCTTTTGAGTGCGAATGTTGCACCAAAAGATTGGGCAGGTTCATAATTGGCGCTAAAATTCGCCCGCCCAAAATTGTACAAGCAATCAAACCCCCGGTCGTCATTTGCTGGCTCATTACGATAAATGCTCCAACAATCACAATGCCGATATAGCTGACTTGTTGTAGCATTTGCACGCTGTAATTTAAATTGTCATTTACATGACGCATTTTTAAATCGTTTTTGGTTGTGGTATCCATGACACTAAGCCATCGGGATAAAAACTTCCAGTTGCCAGAACCTGCCTTGATGGTTTCCATACCTTCCACCGTTTCAACCAAAATTCCTGTTTTTAAATACGATGCAGACGCACCTTCTTTGGCAATCTCATCCATTTTTTTACGGCTATTGATACCCAGCAAAATACCAATAATCGCTGCTACAATTGGCACAGCCGCGACCCAAGGTGAGCCAATTGTTGCAATAATCAAAATAAACAGCAAACTCATTGGCACATCGACCAAGGTAAACAGACTGCTTGCAGTAAAAAAACTACGAACTTGTTCATAACCACGCAGCTGAGCAACCAGGCTACCCACAGAATTGGGCATTTGGTCAATACGCACTTTAAGTAGTCTTTCAAAAATCTTTCGTGAAAGCCCTTGGTCAATACCAACCACCAATTTATCCATGACTTTTGAACGGGCAAACTTCATACCCGCCTCAAATAAAATAATCAGTGCTACGCCCGATGATAAAATAATGAGTGTGTATTTACTGCTGGTAGGAATCACCCTATCGTATACCTGCATGGAAAATAGCGAAATTGCTAGAGCTAGCATATTGATAATAAAAGACGCAATAATTGCCTCAGCAACCACCCAGCGATATTCTTTTAGGTTTTGACGTAAAAGTTGCGCAAAGGTAATGTTTCTTTGGGCAATGTGTTCTTCAGTTAAAACAATCTTAGCAACAAAATCCAAGTCTGAAGAACGGCAAGAAAATCGATCGTGTTCTTGCTGAAATACCCAAAGACCCGATTGTACTTGTTGTACAATCCGCCCAAAGCCTAAATCCCGATGATGCACCAAAAGTGGCATATACGCTGCATCGGGTTCACTAAGCACAAATGGCAAATCTGGAATACCTAGTACTTGCAGTAGCACCAATAATTGCCCTTCAGGGTCATCAACACCAACCACACTTTGGATTGCTGAATGCAGACGGTTGGAATCTACAGGTACGCCTTGTTCTTTTAATAAGGTTGCAGTCGCAAAGCCCAATTCCTGCAAACTGCGCTGAACTGCAACACTATTTTGGGAGTTTGATGACATGAACGTTCCTTTATTATAAATATATTTTTATCAAAAAAATGATGATAAATAATTACGCTGTATAATTATGATAAATAACCAAAATAGACGGATATACTAATTTTCACCCAATTAATAATTCATTTAGTAGTTTACTGCTTTTTTTATCTTAAAAATCATTGAGTTATTGATTTATCTTGAGAGTCTTTGACAGCCTGTTCTTCAGATTTATCAGTAGCGCCACTTTCTTCTGTTATTGCGATACCCTCACCTTCTTCAATTTCGCTATCATCTTCGGTTGGGTCGCCCACAAAAGCTGTTTCATCAATTGTCCATTCAGGTAACGCTTCACTGCTCATCGGTTCAGCAGGTTTGCGGCGCTTTTTAATTTTATTTTTTTGAATATCCACCCAATTATTAAACTCACGATATGGACGAAATTCGATTGTTGGCTCTGTAATAGATTGATGACCTCGCTGCCAAGACATTGCTCCAAAATCCACTTGTAATTTATAAAAACTAGCTACCATTTGTGCTTGCACTTCTAACAGCTGTCTTTGATAGTCGGATAACTCACGCACAGCATTTAATACCTCAAGCCATGTTTTTCGCCCTGCAATAAATTGTCGGCCATAAGAATCCACAACAATTTGAGCTCCTTCAATTGCTGATACCAAAGAACGTTCTTTATCTTTAGCAGAAAGAAAAGCTTGATATTGAGTTTGCAAACTTTCCATGACATTACGTCTGGCGGCTTCTTGGCTTTGCATAAGACTTTGGGCTCGCGCTTGCGATGCTCGCGCCAGCGCCATATTGGAAAATCCCGCACCAGGGTCATAACTCATGCCAACACTAAAATCGCCTTTATCACTGCCTTTTTCCAGTTTAAAAGTGTGCTGATATTGCGCATAAACTGTTGGATAACGACTGGCATTTTGTGATTTCACTTCTTGTTTGGCAGATTCAACTTGATAAAACTGACGAACCACACTTGGGTGGCTTGCTCCTGAATTTTTAAAAACCAACGCCTCAAAACTGGCTGATTGTGTTTTGGCGTAATCAGTGAGTTTTTTTAAAGTAATGTCGTATTTTTTTGTACCAAGATTATCACCAACAAGCTGAGCAAGCCTTGCCCCAGCGACGCGCTCTTGTTCAAGTGCCCCTTGATAAGAATTATAGTCTTGCAAAATTCGGTTTTTGATTAAATCCAATTCAATTTTTGCTGACACACCCTGCTCAACACGCCGACCCATCATTGCTTCAAATTCACGCAAACGTTCTAAGTTTGCCGTATAAAGCTCTTGCAATGCAATGGCATAAATGTAACTTTGCCAAACGTCTATGGTGTTTTTAGCAACTGTATTTTGCTGGTCATAAATATAAGCAGTCGCTGCTTTTTCATCATAGATGCTGCGGTTAATATTGGCGGTCAATTTACCGCCTGTCCACAATGGTTGCCTGATGGTAATGGTGCTAATCGCCCCATCATCAATATCATAACCTGCATTGATACTTGGCGTTGCCCATAGGCTTAATTTAGCAGCATGTACTCCTTCTTGGGCTGCCAATTCATCAGCTCGAGCAGCATTGACCAATGGGTGTGTATCGGTTGCCTTTAAAATCAATTCATCAATATTTAAAGGATTTACGTCGGCATAAACGGGCATTATCATTGCGACAATCAAACCCAGCCAAAGTTTAGAATATTTCATAAAAAATGCCATATTACTAAGCAAACTTTGCTTTATCAATTTTTGATAATGCTAAGAGATATTTGTATTTAATTTGGTATGTAATTTGTTTATACACCACAAGTTTGTGTTATTTATTTGTATCATGGTACGGATATTATGGTGATTTGCATCAAATTTATCTGATTCATCATAGCAAATTTTCGATTAAATTACTGCAACGCTCATGCCATCTATTAGCGTTCTTGGTCGTCTTTTTTACCAAACTATACAAAAAATTGACATCTATTTACATAAAATGAATAATTTTTGTACTTATCTGATTTTATTCATATTTGCAGCATAAAAAAAAGCACTCCAAAGAGTGCTTTTTTGTTTTGATTATCTAGATAACAGTCTTAGATAACGTTAATGCCTTGTTCAATATACAATGTTTGGTCTTCTGCTGTCCAAGCATCATACACCACGCCATCAACTTCCTTAGCAGCGCCTTTAGTCCAAGTTGCTCCGTTTTGGTCGGTTAAGCTTGCACCTTTAGCACCCAAATCAACAGTGTCGTTAGCATCGCCTTTGACATAGATGGTAGATTGACCATTTTGCTTGTCAATTGCAGCTTTTACGTCAGCGACAGTGCCACTAAACAAGGTATTGCCAGCAACAGCATCACCTAAATCAATGGTTTCAAAGCTAAACACGTCAGATAATGACAAGCTATTGCCTGTGCCTGATACCATCAAGGTGTCATGGCCTGCCCCACCACTAATGCTGTGTGTGTTACCACCGCCAATGGTTTGATTGCTACCTGTAAAGTTCAACACATCATCACCAGTGCCTAAATTAACAGTTTGACCATTACCAATGTTATCAAAGTTAATTGTTTGAGATGCACCAGATGAGCCTTCCATTACAAAGAAGTCATTACCAATACCATGGTTGCCTGCAACGTCAATCACATCAGCTTGGACGTTGAGCGTACCTTCTTTTGGCAAGTCAACTTCAAAGGTAATTACTTTACCAGGAGTAACGCCATTTTCGCCAACAGTATAGCGAGCAATCTCATCACCTGCCGCACCTGTTGAGTGGTTACTTACTACAATAACGTCACCAGCTACTGCATCTTTTGGCACTTCAATTTCAACTTTGGATTTGGTTGCAGTGCCTTTTTCTTTGGCAGTTAAGATACCATCATTGTCGGCATCAAGCAGCAATTTCACCACAGGTGCAGTTGGAGCAATCGTATCAATAGTAAACTTACGTTCACTTTCTGCCAAGACAGTTGGTTTGATGTAATCTGCCGCTTGGTTACCCGCTAAGTCCACAATACGCGCTCTAATGTTGTGCACACCTTGAGCAAAGGCATTCGCTTGGTTATCTAAAGCATCATAAGTCCAAATTGTACCTGCTACTTTTGTAACTGTTACCCATTCGCCATTATTGACACTGACTTGTACACGCTCATCAGGTAGTAACAGACGATGTACGTTACCATAGAAAATGAGAGTACTATCACTGGTTACAAAGTCATTATTATTAGCAAAACGCCCTGTATCTGTAGTGATGCGCGTAATATCGATTCTGTTTGCTTGAGCAGTTAAGTCAATCACCACATCTTGCTTAGCGATTGCGGTTTCTGAACTATTGCCTGCGCGATCGGTAATGCGAGCAATCACATGGTGGGTACCTTCAGTCATTATCGTACTAGTGTAATCCAGTTTCCATGTTGTGCCTGTTGTGACCGCATCCATGTAGGTTAAGCCGTTATCGACGCTGATTTGAACTTTTTCATCAGCCGCCAAAGCTCTACCCAATTTACCACTAAACTCTAAGGTTTGGTCATTGGTAATAAAGTCTGTGCCAACCAATCCTGTATCGTTGTGGATGGATTCGATGGTAATGCTGTTACCCTCGGCAACCTTAGTGTCAATAATTGCTGTATCTGTACCCGTTAAGGTTACGCCCGAGGCATTGGTAATTGATGCTGACACTCTGATAGTGCCGCCTTCACCCGGAATAGATACATGAGCAACTTGAGTAGTACCCGCAGCGTATTCGCCTTTATCTACAGTGTAGGTTGCTAATACTTCGCCTGTGCTATCATCTTTAACAGTCACCACATCGCCAATTTTTGCATCTCTTGGAATGACAATATTTAGGATGGCTTTAGTTGATGTGCCACGTTCTGAGCGGTCAATATAACCATCATCATTCAAATCTTTAGTGATAAGAATAATTGGTGCTGAACTTGGTGCAACAGCGTTACTCTCAATCACAATCGCTTGTTTGGTTTCTGGCCCAACGTTTTGAGCCTTGTCAATGATACGTGCAATTACGTTATGTGTACCTACAGTTAAGGCAGTACCTGTGGCATCAAGTTTCCAGCTGGTACCCGTTGTAACTGCTTTGACAAAGGTTTTACCGCCATCTAAGCTAACCTGAACAATTTCATCAGCTGCTAAGTTTTTGGTTAAAGTGCCATGGATGACTAATGTATTGTCTGTGGTTTTAAAGTCACCTTTAGTGCCAGTATCGTTTTCAATATAAGCCACTTTAATGCCATTACCCACACCAACACTAGTATCAACCACTGCTTTGTCTGAAGCACCTGTCAAGCTGCCATAACCATTCGTAATTGTTGCTTTTACATCCAGTGTTTGACCATTGGCTGGAATGTTCACATTATTGATGTATTGATTTGAACCAGCAGTCACGCCGTTTTGACCAACGGTTATTTTACCAAGTACCTGACCTTGAGCGTCAGTTAAGGTAATCACATCACCATTTTTGGCATCGGATGGAACACGAATCAAGATGCGTTTTTCACCACTATTTACTTCAGTGGTATTTAATAAACCATCATTGTTCTTATCCGCCATAATTGCCACAGTTGGCGCAGTCGCTGGTGCTGTACCTGCATTTTCAATCTCAAGTGTTTGAGTGGTTTCAGAACCAATATTGCGAGCGTTATCAATGACACGAGCAACGATGTTATGAGTACCAACCTCAAGAGTTGTTTTGGTTGCATCTAACGTCCAAGTGGTGCCGTTTACGGTGGCTTTTACAAAGCTTTGACCGCCATTTAAACTAACTTCAATGGTTTCATCCGATGCCAATGCCTTGGCGATGGTGCCGGAGATAACCAATGTTTTATCTGTAGTTTTAAAGTCGCCTTTGGTACCAGTGTCTTCGCTAATAGAAGTAACCTTGATGTTATGATCTTGAGTAACCACAGTGTCAATAATTGCTCTATCTACAGCACCAGTTTTGCTGCCGGCAGCATTGCTAATGGTTGCTTTAACTTCCAACGTTTTTCCATTGGCTGGCAAAGGAATGTCTTTAACAATAGTTGTTTGTCCAGCGGCAACATTGTTTTGACCAACCGTAATGGAACCCAAGGTTTTTCCAGAACCATCAGTAATTGTAATCACATCACCATTTTTAGCATCAGCTGGTACTCGGATAACAATGTCTGTTTTGCCAGTTTTGGCTTCAATAGCATTGATGTAGCCATCATTGTTGGTATCAGCACGGATAGCAACCACTGGAGCGGTAGCTGGAGCTGTTCC